>NZ_CAXAPG010000130.1:0-1027 GCF_963970585.1 Pseudomonas sp. RL_105y_Pfl2_101 | reverse complement strand
GCGAACGGCCAAGAGCCCTATGCGTGGCTACGCCTCGTGCTGGAACGATTGCCGCAAGCTGAATCAGTCGAAGACTTTGAGGCACTACTGCCTTGGAATGGGAGGGCATCATGAGTATCAATATTGATCACTTGAGCGTCGATGAATTAGTGACGTTGAATCACCACATCATCGAACGACTGAAGATGTTGGAGTCGTTGGAGGCGCACAAGTCAATGATGCAGTTCCATCCGGGGGCTCGGGTAAGCTTCGACTCACCCAATGGTGAACGCCTGTCCGGCACCGTCATGAAGTTCAACCGTAAGACCGTCACGGTGGTGACCGACACCAGTCAGCGGTGGAATATTTCACCGCACTTGCTGTCACCGATCAAAAACGTGCAGGCGGGGACGGTGGTGGATATCAGGCCGAAAAAATGAAGTAATGTGCCGAGAAGGGGCTCCGCGTTCGCTTGATTTGGTGGCCTTGCCTTATGTGCCTTCTGTTTGGACAGGTGGGGTTCATGGAGCGCTTACAATGTACCGTTGACGATCAGGTTTCCGTCATCAATGCGCTTTCCGTGGTCATGGTCTTGTTCCTCTGATGTATAGAGTTCCAATTAAGCATCGGGGAGTCATTACGGCTACTGTCAGGAATGACAGGTCGTACGGGTTATCTGACAAAGGGTGCCTATCTAACCATCCGGTTCAAGGTTTGATGAGATAACAAGATGTGGCAATTGCCCAAGGGTGAAGGAGCTGACGCCCTTCACCCTTGATTCTTTGCAATCACGGCTCACACAGTTCCGGGCACGCCGCATTGAAAATAGATGCGTCCCCTTTTTCCACTTTTTCCAAGAGCGAAATGATCTCTATGTGATTCATCTCATTGAAAATTCATCTATAAAAAACATGTCGGCTGTGAATGGCACTTACTTAACGGCTAACTAACTGATACGGCTGCAAAAAATGAAAAAAGGCTGGCCTTGGTCTACGGTGATAGTTGCGAACACACACCGATCAAGCAAGGACACAGCCCGAGTGAATCG
>NZ_CAXAPG010000129.1:0-1057 GCF_963970585.1 Pseudomonas sp. RL_105y_Pfl2_101 | reverse complement strand
GCCTTGCTGCGCCCGGAAGGGCTGAAAAATGAAGAAAATGGATCAAATTTCGACGCGGGTCGTTTTTTGAAAAGTACTGACGGCTCGATAGCCGGAAAACATCCGGCTATTTCAGACCATCCCTAGTTCGTGAGGTTGACCATGACTGTATCCACCGCTGTGCATTCCAATGCCTTTAATTTTTTGAGTTTCATCCAGACGGGGGTAGATCCACGAACCGGTTTTTATACCGTGTCGTTATCGTTGCCGGAACTTTTCAGTAATAATCTGCGGGGCCCGTCTGTGCCGTTGGTGCTCAATTACAATCCGTTGAATACTCGTGATACCGGCTTTGGCAAGGGCTGGAACCTTGCGCTAAGCCAGTACACCCCAAGCAATCAAGTTGTTTCGGTGTATTTGGGGCAAACGTTCAAAGTTACCGGGCCATACGAAGGTGTTGCCAATCGTATGAAAATGAAAGAGCAAAAGATCGAGGATTTTCAGTTTTACCAACTGCCTGGCGACCAGTTCAAGATCGTTCATAAATCGGGGCTTGTCGAAGTGCTGGCACTCAAGGGACCCAGCCCGCAGGTGGCCGTACCGGTAAAAATGTATTCTGCGCAAGGGCACGAAATTACCTTGGAATACGTAACGGTCGGTGATGCGCCGATGCTCAGCGCCATTCGCGACAGGCATGGGCTGCTGTTCCAGATCACCCGCAATCTTATTACCCAAGCCGTCACGCTGGGTTTTACGCCCGTCAATGGTACGCCATTGGCCGCGGTTGTCTTGAGCATGAAGAGCGGTCGTGTCGACAGGATCACCCTACCAACCACGGAAAATGCCGGTTGGCGCTTTGAATACCACCTGGAAAAAAATCTCGACTGCATCAGCGAGGTCTGGACGCCCCTGGGTGCCCATGAAACCGTTCAGTACAACGATGGAGGCCATGGTTTTCCTGATAAAGACAACCCGCAACGTAAGTTGCCCAGGGTGACCGATCATATTACCGACCCTGGCGGTGATCAGAGACCCATCACGGTGAAGTACACCTATGGCGCCGATGGGCATAATTTCC
>NZ_CAXAPG010000128.1:0-1064 GCF_963970585.1 Pseudomonas sp. RL_105y_Pfl2_101 | reverse complement strand
CACTGGCACCACCCAGTTCGACGTCAGCCTGTCCCTCAACGACGACGGCGATTGCATCAGCGGCCAGTTCGAATACGCCACCGACCTGTTCGATGAAAGCACCATCGCCCGTTGGGGCCAGCACTTGCTGCACCTGCTCGACGCCATGCTCGACGATGCGACGCAGCCCCTGGCGACTCTGCCGTTGCTGGATGACACGCAGCGTCGGCAACTGCTGGAAACTTTCAACCCGACTAGTGTTGCCTTGGACGAAAGCCCGAGCCGCTTCCCTCACGTCGTGTTCGAGGCCCAGGCGAGCCTCACCCCGGATGCCGTGGCGCTGGTCTGCGCCGGCGAGACCCTGAGCTATGCCGAACTCAACGCCCAGGCCAACCGCGTCGCCCACGGTTTGATCGCGCTGGGTGTGCAGCCCGACGACACCGTCGGCCTGTGCGCACGCCGCAGCCCGCACATGCTGATCGGCCTGCTGGGCATCCTCAAAGCCGGCGCGGCCTATGTGCCGCTCGACCCACAGTACCCGGCGCAACGCCTGGCCCACATGCTGGCCGACAGCAAGCCGCGTGCCCTGGTCCACCCATCCGGCCTGGACGAGCTACCGCTGCCCCAAGGCCTGGCGACGCTGGAACTGGGCTGCGCGGCACTGGCCCAAGCCCCAGCCCACAACCCGCAGGTGAAGGGGCTGAGTTTCAGTCACTTGGCCTACGTGATCTACACCTCCGGCTCCACTGGCTTGCCCAAAGGCGTGATGGTTGAACATCGCGGCTTGCGCAACCTGCTGGACTGGTACCTCGAGGACCTGACCTTCGACGCCGGCGATGCGGTGCTGCTGGCGTCTTCCTACAACTTCGACCTGACCCAGAAGAACATCCTCGCGCCGCTGATGGTCGGGGCCACGCTGCACCTGGCCGCCGAACCGTTCAACCCCGGCGCCATCGTTGCCCAGGTCGCCGAGGCCGGGATCAGCCACCTCAATATGTCCCCCAGCGCCTTCCACGCGCTGGTGGACGCCGACCATCAGCAAGGCCTTGCCTGCCTGAAACGCGTGGTGCTGGGGGGCGAGCCGA
>NZ_CAXAPG010000127.1:0-1091 GCF_963970585.1 Pseudomonas sp. RL_105y_Pfl2_101 | reverse complement strand
GCGTCCCGACGCCATCGCTTTGCGTTGCAACGCCCAAACCCTGACCTACGGCGAACTCAACGCCCAGGCCAACCGCCGCGCCCGTCAGTTGATCACTCACGGCGTCGGCCCGGATGTGCTGGTTGGGCTGGCCGCCGAGCGGGGCTTCGACATGCTGGTGGGCCTGCTGGCGATCCTCAAGGCCGGCGGTGCCTACGTGCCGCTGGACCCGACGTATCCCCAGGATCGTCTGGCCTACATGATGCAGGACAGCGGCATTCGCTTGCTGCTGACCCAAGCGGCCCTGGTCGATCAATTACCGGTGCCGGAGGGCGTGCAGACGCTGCTGTTGGACGCCGATGTCAGTGCTTTCACCGACAGCGATCCGCACGTAGTAATGGACGCTGCGAACCTCGCCTACGTGATCTACACCTCCGGCTCCACCGGCAACCCGAAAGGCACCTTGCTGCCGCACCACAACGTGCTGCGCCTGTTCGAGGCCACCGAATCCTGGTTCAGCTTCGGCGCGCAGGATGTCTGGAGCCTGTTCCATTCCTACGCATTCGACTTCTCGGTCTGGGAAATCTTTGGCGCGCTGCTCCACGGTGGCGAGCTGTTGATCGTGCCGTATGACATCAGCCGCTCACCGCAGCAATTCCACGAACTGCTCTGCGATGCCGGGGTAACGGTGCTCAACCAGACACCGTCGGCGTTCAAGCAACTGATGCACGAAGCCTGCACCGACTCGCGAAGCAATGCCTTGCGTTACGTGGTGTTCGGCGGCGAGGCGTTGGACGTCAAGTCCTTGCGCCCGTGGTTCGAGCGCTTCGGCGATGCGGCGCCGCAACTGATCAACATGTACGGCATCACCGAAACCACCGTGCACGTGACCTACCGTCCGCTATCAGTGGCGGACCTGGAACAGGACGCCAGCAGCCCCATCGGCGAACCGATTGCCGACTTATCTTGGTATCTATTGGACGGTGATTTGAATCCGGTGCCGAAAGGCTGCATCGGTGAGCTGTACGTCGGTCGTGCCGGTCTGGCACGGGGCTACCTGAACCGTGGTGACCTCACTGCATTGCGGTTCATCCCCGATCCGTTCGGCGAAA
>NZ_CAXAPG010000126.1:0-1109 GCF_963970585.1 Pseudomonas sp. RL_105y_Pfl2_101 | reverse complement strand
GGCTCATCATTGATGTTCCTGCGCCGGGCATAGGCGACGGTTACTTCATGGATCAGCCCGCCATAACGATCCCAGGCCAGGCTGATACGGTGGTGGCACAGCGGGTCGTCCGGTAGGCGCTCGTAGGTATAGGCAATCGATTCCAGTTCCAGTGGTTGCATTCGGCAATAGGGTTGGTAATCGCCGCGTCCTTCCCATAAACGCACGGCAAAGCGCGATTGCTGTACCGAGTAGGGACGGGCCTGCCATGGGTCGTCGGCGTCCAGACCGAATACCTCGACCCGCAGCGGCATGCCGGCCAGGGCGTAGGCCATGTCGTGCCCGGTATCGTCGTCAGCGTTGCTGATGATTTCGTCCGGCAGGTCGTCTTTCGGTGCCAGCAGCAATGCCCTGCCTAGGGGCTGCGCGGCGCTGTCCGAGGCGTCGTAATCCAGGCCCGGTAGATCGGGGGTACGACCGGTATGGAACCAACTCTTGCGCAGCACCGGCGCGGTAAAACCGGCCTGTCGCTGTTCGTCACCAGCGATTTCGCTGTCATTTTGCAACACCAGGCCAAAGCCACGAAACTCGCGCTCCTGGCCGTCATAAAAGCCTTGGCGATACTCGAAACGTTGGGTCAACTGGTTGCCGGTGATTTCATCCAGCTGGGTTTGCCGTGATACCAGCGGCATCGGAAACGGTACATAGCTGGCAATTTCCGTGTTCGTTACCCGCAGTTCCTGTTTCTCATCCAGCCATTCCTGGGCCGAGCTGCGGTAGAACACTTCGCCGATGGCGCCCATATTGTTGTTTGTCCGGTGCAGCAGATACGGTTTGGCCTCGACAAAATCGCAGCGCCAGTGCCGTGGCTTCATATGTGGAACGGTCAGCACCAGGCTCGAACAACCCAGCCCCTGCAAGTCGGCGGCGCTCACTTGGCATAACCGGTCGTAACGCACGCCCGTCGGCCAGGGCAAAATCTGCGCGTGGGTTTCAAAGCCCATGCCGGTGCGGTTCATGTAGATCTCGGCATGGTCGCTGGTGAGGTAGATCAGGTCAGCGGCACCGGAGCCGTCCAGGTCGGCCAGCAAGATTCGTGAGGCATCGAAAGACTTGTAAGTGTAAGGCAA
>NZ_CAXAPG010000125.1:0-1163 GCF_963970585.1 Pseudomonas sp. RL_105y_Pfl2_101 | reverse complement strand
AGGAGGAGGGACAAAGCTCGATTCTGACTGTTAGCCGCAGTACAGACCGTGGGAGATTTCACCCCTCCTCCTTTCACCCAAGCGCCGATAAAGAATGCATCTGGCCTAGACCGACGATAGGAACAAGCCTGCGCCTCTGGGTGAACCCTTCAAGTGTTCAAACCTTAGCCCGGAGGATTTTCAATGGCAATGCCGGTTTCTGTCGCAAAGCCGATCGTGGGTGTTGATGTCGCCAAAGATGAGTTGGTGATTTATCACGCAGAAACAGATCGACTGGAAGCGATCCCCAACACCAAAGCAGCGATCAAGAAGTGGCTCAAGGAATTGCCCGCGCCAGTGGATGTCGCCATCGAAGCCACTAATATCTATCATCAGGAATTCGCCGACCTGGCTTATGCGCAAGGCTGTGTGATCTACATGATCGGCGGCTACGAGCTCAGCCATTACCGCAAAGGTGTGAAAGTTCGCGCTAAAACCGATGCGCTGGATGCTCGGTTGTTGGCTCGCTACTTGAACAACGAAGGCCACCAGTTGCACCCGTGGACCCCGCCATCGCCACTGTATTGCCGGCTTGTAAGCCTTTTCCGGCGCCGGGCAGCTTTGGTTCAGGCGCGCGTCAGCCTCAAGCAAAGCTGGTCAAACGAACCGTTGCTCAAAAAGGCCTTTGAGAACCAGATAAAGGCCATGCAACGACTGGAGATCTTGCTCGAGAAAACAATCCAGACGCAGTTGGAAGCCGCTGGCTTGGGCGCTCAGCTCAAGCGTTGTATGAAAGTCGAAGGCATTGGCCTGTTGAACGGTGCCCGTTTGCTCACGTCGTTTCAGCGTGGGGATTTCAGAAATGCCGATGCCTTCATCGCTTTTCTGGGCCTAGACCTGCGTATATCGGACTCAGGGAAAAAGAAGGGACGCCGCTGCCTGTCTAAGCGAGGTGACCCAGAGGCCCGTCGATTGATGCATAACGCCGCGATGTCGGCGAGGCGCACAGCGGCATGGAAGGGTTTTTATGAGGCATTGAGGGCCCGGGGACTCAGCACAACCGAAGCATTAGTGGCACTGGCCCGCAAGCTTGCCCGAGTAGTATTCGCCCTGCTGAAGAACCAGAGCGAATACTTACCGAAGGGCATTTAAGGGGTAGCCCTGCACCATAGAATCTCCCACAG
>NZ_CAXAPG010000124.1:0-1231 GCF_963970585.1 Pseudomonas sp. RL_105y_Pfl2_101 | reverse complement strand
TGAATCGCCCCGGGTTTCGTAGACACCTCCATGCCTTAAACTGAGGCCAATCAGGAGGTGCCATGAGCAACCCACGTTATCCCGAAGAATTCAAAATCCAAGCGGTCAATCAAGTGACCGAAAAGAAGCTTCCCGTCGCTGACGTAGCGGCGCGTCTTGGCGTGTCGACGCATAGCCTCTATGCCTGGATAAAGCGCTACAGCAAACCTCAGGCAGAACGGCAGCAAGACGATGATCAGCACGCTGAACTGCGTCGTCTGCGAGCGGAACTCAAGCGGGTCACTGAAGAGCGAGACATCTTAAAAAAGGCCGCCGCGTACTTTGCCAAGGAGTGCGGCTGAAGTACGCCTTTATCAAGCAGCGCGCGGGCGACTATTCCATTCGACGGCTTTGCCTGACGCTGAAAGTCCATCCCAGTGGTTATTACGCTTGGTTGTCTGAGCCGCAATCTGCACGCGCTAAAGACGACCAGCGATTGCTGGGTTTGATCAAGCACTCGTGGCTGGAGAGCGGCGGAGTTTATGGCTATCGCAAAATCCATGACGACCTGCGCGAGGTCGGTGAAGATTGTGGTCGGCATCGTGTGGCGAGGTTGATGCGTCTTGAAGGTCTACGCTCTCAGACAGGGTATCGACGTCGCCCTGGAAAGTACGGCGGTAAGCCAGCGGTCGCCTCACCCAATTTGCTGAAGCGCCAGTTCGATGTCGGGGAACCCAACAAGGTTTGGGTCACCGACATCACCTATATTCGTACGTATGAAGGCTGGCTGTATTTGGCGGTGGTGCTGGATCTGTTTTCCCGTCAGGTCGTTGGCTGGTCAATGAAGTCGCAGATGACCAGTGATTTGGCCATTGATGCGTTATTGATGGCGGTTTGGAGGCGAAAACCGAAACAGGAGGTGATGGTTCACTCTGACCAGGGCAGCCAGTACAGCAGCTCCGATTGGCGCAGCTTTTTGAAGGCAAACAATTTGGTCGCCAGCATGAGCCGCCGAGGCAATTGTCATGACAACGCCGTGGCCGAGAGCTTTTTCCAGCTTCTGAAACGGGAACGGATCAAGCGAAAAATCTACATCACGCGGGAAGATGCTCGGAGTGATGTGTTCGATTACATCGAGATGTTCTACAACGCAAAACGCCGCCATGGTTTCAACAATCAGCTGTCACCGGTAGAGTTTGAAAAACGTTACGCAATGAGTTTGCAAGGTGTCTAAAGAATCCGGGGCGATTCA
>NZ_CAXAPG010000123.1:0-1235 GCF_963970585.1 Pseudomonas sp. RL_105y_Pfl2_101 | reverse complement strand
GTCGAGCTGGATATCAAGGTGGCGGTCTTCGACCCGGTACTTTTCGTTTTTCTGAATCGCTCCCGTAACCGAGTGAAAATCCTCTATTGGGAACGCAACGGCTTCTGTCTTTGGCTCAAGCGCCTGGAATCCGAGCGCTTCAAAACCTCTCCCGACGCCACCAACGAAGCCATCGTATTGAGCGTCCAGGAACTGAACTGGTTGCTCGACGGTTTTGACCTGTGGCGCAACCGCCCCCACCAAGTTTTGACGCCACGATTCGTAGCTTGATTGGGTATAATCCGGGCCATGATTTCCATGCCCGACAACCTCCCCGATGACCTGGCTGCCCTCAAGCAATTACTTGCTCAGATGCAGTCGAAGGTCGTTCTTCTTGAAGAAGAGAATGCGCTACTTCGCCAGCGTTTGTTTGGGCGTAAGTCCGAACAAACCGCTGATCCGGCGACACCGCAACTGCCGTTATTCAATGAAGCCGAAAGTATCGATACGTCCGCACCTGTTGAAGCGGAAGAAGAAGTTGTCACCCCCACCAAACGCCGGGGCAAACGCAAACCCCTGCCGGCTGACTTGCCACGCATCGACGTTATCCACGATCTCCCCGAGCATGAACTGACCTGCATTTGCGGCTGCCGCAAACATGCCATCGGCGAAGAAACCAGTGAACAGCTGGAGATCGTGCCGATGCAGATCCGGGTGATCAGACATATCCGCAAGGTCTACGGTTGCCGTGGTTGTGAAACAGCACCGGTCACTGCCGACAAACCCGCGCAATTGATCGAAAAAAGCATGGCCAGCCCCAGCGTGCTGGCCATGTTGCTCACCACCAAGTATGTCGATGGCCTGCCGTTGCACCGCTTCGAAAAAGTTCTCGCTCGCCACGGTGTCGATATCCCGCGTCAAACCCTGGCCCGCTGGGTGATCCAGTGCTGCGAACACTTCCAACCGCTGCTGAATCTGATGCGTGATCGGTTGCTGGAAAGTCCGGTGATTCATTGCGATGAAACGCGAGTGCAGGTACTCAAAGAGCCGGATCGAGATCCGACCAGCCAATCCTGGATGTGGGTACAAGCCAGCGGCCCGCCGGAACGCCCGGTGATCCTTTTTGATTACACCACCAGCCGAGCGCAGGAGGTGCCGTTGCGGCTGCTCGCCGATTATCGTGGCTATCTGATGACCGACGATTACGCAGGTTATAACGCTGTGGGAACGCAGCCGGGTGTTGAGCGTTTGGCCTG
>NZ_CAXAPG010000122.1:0-1238 GCF_963970585.1 Pseudomonas sp. RL_105y_Pfl2_101 | reverse complement strand
TGTAGATACCGTCTTGCCCCTCATCGAGCAAGGGCAAATTTTGGGTCAAATGGCTGACCCGATTTGAGAACGGCGTAAACGAAATGTAGTAGCTTGCGCATCGCTGCACAGATGATCTGCTTGGGGGCCTTGCCGTTGGCCTTCAAGCGATTCTTCATGGCGATAATGGGTTCGTTGTGCTTCAACGCTACCAGGCCAGGCATGTACAGACCTGCACGAACGCGCGCCGAGCCAATCCTCGAAATTACTGTTCTGCCTTTGAGCTTTCCTGAGTCCTGTAGCTTTGGGTTCAACCCAGCAGCAGCGACCAGTTTGCGAGGGTCATCATATTTACGCAGGTCGCCCAGTTCGGCCAGCAGCCGCTCAAGGGTTTTCTGCCCGATCCCGTCGATGGTCACGATCAAATCGCGCATTTGGCGCATGTCCGGATCATCGTCGATGTGTTTTTTTATCACTTTGTGAGTTTCAGCAATCTCTTTTTCGATGTGGCGCAGCACGGAGTTGATCGACTCTTTGACTTTTTCGTCAGACACATCCAGGCGGTTGAGCTCCATTTGCTCCATTTCCTGAAGATCATCCAGCCGACGCACCATTGCCTTTAGTTGGCGGTATTTCTTCGGCTCCGGTGCCCACTGCTGAAGCTTTTCAGCCTTTTCCCGAGCAAAGTCAGCAATCAGTTTGGCATCGCTTTTATCGGTTTTGATCCGACGTAACTCGCTGTCGGCGTAAGCGTGGGTTGTTGCCGGATTTACTACGCAGACCCGGTAACCCTTGTTGTAGACGAACTCGGCAAGTTCAAGATGATAAACGCTGGTAGCTTCCATCACGATCCGGGCTGCAGGCTCGGCATGCTTGTTGAGCCAAGCTTCAAACTCCTTGAAGCCTTTCGAGTTGTTAGCCAGTTTGGCTTTGGTTTTGTGCTTGCCGTTTGGCAGATGAGTGGCGATATCAAAAGTGTTTTTAGCGACGTCGACACCGACGAAATTGGACATGACCGTCTCTCCGTTGATCCGTTTTCGATCATCACTGCACTCTGTCCAACCTTGCGAATGCGGGCTCTCGCCAGGGACGGGCCCAAGATACCGTTCGAACTATACGAGTGAGTGTGGAGGGCTGGAGCACTATCTACATCACAGGCAAAAAGCCTAAGGAGCTGTACGGCTTCCAAGTCCCTCCCTCGATGATCAGTCGAGAACTATCGCTTCTGTCGGAGCGATAGTCGAGATACAAGGAGCTGT
>NZ_CAXAPG010000121.1:0-1249 GCF_963970585.1 Pseudomonas sp. RL_105y_Pfl2_101 | reverse complement strand
TGATCTGACCCCGAAATGTTGGACGCCTTCTATGCCCGCCGTGCTTGAGTCCTGTATTCCACAGGGCTCAGGCCACTTAGCTTCAGCCTGATTCGCGAATGATTGTAGTAGTGTATGTAGTCCTCTATACCTGCTTCAAGCTCATCGAGACTGTTGAATTTGTTCAGGTAAAAGAACTCGGATTTCAACGTGCCAAAAAAGCTTTCCATAGCCGCATTGTCATAGCAATTTCCTTTGCGGGACATGCTTGGCTTTACCGCACGCTCGTTCAGCACGCGGCGGTAGATAGGCATCCGGTACTGCCATCCTTGGTCGGAATGCAAGATTGGTTTATCGCGTGGCCGCAGCCTCTCAAAAGCTTGCCGTAGCATTGCACCAACCATGTCGAACAGCGGGCGCCTAGCGGTCTTGAAGGCGATTATTTCGCCGTTATAGAGGTCAAGGATCGGCGAGAGATAAAGCTTCTGCCCCCCGACCCGAAACTCCGTCACATCGGTTACCCATTTCTGGTTCGGTCGTTTGGCATCGAACTTCCGTTTCAGCAGGTTCGGCGCTACCTGACCCTCTTCGCCTCTGTAGGCCCGGTATTTCTTTATGCGCACACGGCTTTTCAACTGAAGCTCGCCCATGAGGCGCTGAACAGTCTTGTGGTTCACGAGGTGGCCAGCTCGCCGAACGGCAGCAGTGATACGGCGATAGCCATATCGGCCCTTGTGCTCGTCGAAAATTGAGCAAATTCTGGACTTCAGCTCCGCGTATTTATCAACGGATTGCTGCACCTTTTGTTGATAATAAAAAGTGCTACGGGCCAGGCCAGCCAATTTCAGAAGGCCTTCCAGAGAGTGCTCCTGCCTCAGTTCAATCACGATTTGCGCTTTTTCCGCTGCGCTGCTCGTTCCTTCGCTTGAACCAAGGCATCGAGCTTTTTTAAATAAGCAATTTCCATCCGCAACTGGCTCAATTCGGCCAGCAAATCATCACGCGTACGAGCTTCATCGTCCGAAGATTCAAGCTGAATGGACGGGATGGGGTTTGTCATTTTTTTGTGAAGTCCGCTTCCTGGCTGCCGGGACAAGGCCTCCAAACCGCCTTCATCATACCTGCGTTCCCATTCGCCAATGATGTCGGATTTCCGGATATCAAACAGGGCAGCGACTTGGCGATAGGACAGCTCTTCCTCTCGCATACGCTGCAATACATTCAGCTTGAACTCAGGGCTGTAGTTCTTCTTTCTCTTACTTTTGAGGCC
>NZ_CAXAPG010000120.1:0-1371 GCF_963970585.1 Pseudomonas sp. RL_105y_Pfl2_101 | reverse complement strand
AGCGCCGTTCACCGCTGACCGGCAACCCCGTTCTTTAACAACCAGACGACACCGGCATTGGCTTGATCGCACCAATGCCCCTGCCCGTGTCAAAACCCGTGACGCCGAAGGCGGGCTGTGGAAGTACAACTACGATCAACGCGGCAACATCATCGAAACCATCGTATCCGCTGGAGAACACCACCCAGTACACCTACAACAGCGACAACCTCCCCGTAGTCATTACCGATGCCAACGGCGGCAGCAAGCAACTGGCCTACAACGCCGATGGCCAACTGATCCGCTACACCGACTGCTCGGGCAAAATCAGTCAGTGGGACTACGATTCTTTGGGGCAGCTAACCAGCTTTACCGATGCCGAAGGGAACACTACTGCCTACGAATACCGCGCCGGGCAACTGGTGCGACGGATCCACCCCGACAAAACCGAAGAACACTTCGAGCGCGACGCCGAAGGTCGCCTGCTCACCCATACCGATGCCCTGCGCCAACGCACCACCTGGCACTACAACGAAGCCGGGTTGATCCAACAGCGCCAGGACGCCAACGGCACAACCCTCGACTACCGCTGGGACCGCCTAGGCCAACTGATCGAACTGCGCAACGAAAACAACAGCACCGCGAGCTTCAAGTATGACCCGGCCGGTCGCCTGATTAAGGAAACTGGCTTCGACCAGCAGACCACCCACTACCTCTACGACCACGGCAGTAATCAACCCACACGCCGCCTCGACGGTGATAAGGTCAACGAATTCGAGTACGACCCACTAGGCCGCCTGATCGCCCGCCATGCCGGGCACAAGGAAGGCCTGGAATGGCAGACCGAGACCTTCGCCTATGACGGCAACGGCAATCTGCTGCTGGCCGAGAACGCCGCCTGCAAACTGCAATGGTTCTACGACCGTGCCGGTAACAACACCCGGGAGCATCAATACCTGCGTTATTTGCAGGAACCGCATGTGGCTGTATGGAAGCACGAGTACGACGCCCTCAATCAACGTATCGCGACCACTCGCCCGGATGGTCACCGCGTCTGTTGGCTGACCTATGGCAGCGGCCATCTGCTGGCGCTAAAAGTAGATGACCAAGAGCTACTGAGTTATCAACGCGACAACCTGCACCGCGAAATTGCCCGCGATCAGGGCAACGGTCTACAGCAGCGGCAAGCCTGGACGCCCAACGGTCAACTACAGGAACAGGCGCTGGGTAAACGCGGCGACGCCCAACGTTTGATCGTGCGCAGCTACCGGCATGACGCCACCGGCCAACTGACCCGCATCGACGACACCCGGCGCGGCACGCTCAGCTACCGCTATGACCCGTTGGGTCGCCTACTCGCCGTCCAGACCATCAGCGGCGAAGAGACCTTCG
>NZ_CAXAPG010000119.1:0-1372 GCF_963970585.1 Pseudomonas sp. RL_105y_Pfl2_101 | reverse complement strand
TGCGCCAAGCATACAGGGTGGCTTGGGAGATGCCTTCTTGACGCGACAACTCGGCCACGGTCATGTTTTGCGGCGGCAGTAATTTACGGATAAGGGCCGCTTTACGCTCAGGTGAATAGCTCGACATTACAGCTCTCTTTGACGCCCCCGATCTATCGTTTTGATAAATCAGCTCAGGCGACAACTACCCTGACACCGGGGGCCCGGAAGGGCAGAAGAATGAAGAGAATGGATCAAATTTCGACGCGGGTCGTTTTTTGAAAAGTACTGACGGCTCGATAGCCGGAGAATATCCGGCTATTTCAGACCATCCCTAGGTTTATGCACATTCTTCTTTTTAGTTCAGGGCGTTGAAAGTGCCATCTCTGGTGTTGCGTATTCTTTTATAGAACACTCATATAAATGACTGTCGGAGTCTTGGAAGTGGTCCACGGATATTTGGGAGGAAAAGTCTGCTGCAATAAGTCTTATTTCATCGCTAGTGCTTTCGTCAAAATTAAAGTTGTTGTTTAATTTGGTGTTGGCCTCTATTAGTACAGCTCCGCAGTATTTCCAGTCTTCATCAATTAGTGCGTAGAAGTTTTTTTTTGCAAGCTGAGTTGTAATGAAGTTAAAGCACTCATCAAGGGATTCATAAGTCCTCTCTATGCAGTGAGTTAGCTGCATTGATCTGAGCTTCTCAATAATTCGGTCCGTCTCAGGTAGGCTTTTTCGAGACTCCTCTCGGTATCCATTCAAAAAAATGCTATTTATTTTCTTTTTGAATTCCTCTAGTAGCTTGTTTCCTTGAGCTTTTCTAAATAATAATTCTCTTTCGTAAGGGGGGATATTCATGAGCAACACTCCTTTGCATAGAAGGCTTTTCCTTTGCCATTACGAATCTGCGGTCGTCCGTGCCTGCTCATTCTTGGATTTCCGTCGTCATCAAGTTTGACTTTTCCAGATTCCCAATGGGGTTTGTCCTGATGACTAACATCCATCGTTTGTTGTTGTACTGATGCAAGTCTTTTACCGCCTCCAGGTTGAGGTGTTTCATAGCGATACTCCCATCCTGATTTGTTTTTTGACTGACTAATCGGTTGTTGGCTTGTAGGTATTCCTGCTTGTCTCATAGATTCACGTCGAGCAGCCTTAGAAGTGGCGAGCGGATTTTTTTCACTTCCCGGTGCTAATGGCTCATCTTTCAACCCTAGCGGATCAACCCACTCAACTGGATTCGGCCCATACGCATAGACATTCAGCCCGCCCGCAAACCCAATCGGGTCCTTGCCAATAAACCGCCCGACCTGTGGATCATAGTACCGATAGCGGTTGTAGTGCAGCCCGGTTTCCACATCGAAGTACTGCCCTTGAAAGCGCAACGAATTGCGGA
>NZ_CAXAPG010000118.1:0-1390 GCF_963970585.1 Pseudomonas sp. RL_105y_Pfl2_101 | reverse complement strand
AGCCGGTCTATGAAGGCGCTTACGACATCGACCGCGATCCGCTGTGGCAACACAAACCTAAGCCTGTGACCTTCAGCGCAGTGGCGTGGTACCAGTGTGACCACCTCGGCACGCCGATGGAGCTGACGGACGAACACGGCGACATCGCCTGGAGCGGGGTCTACAAGGCCTGGGGCCTGGCCAAGGAGCAACGCAGCGAGACCGCCAAACGCGCGGATCTGCGCAATCCGTTGCGCTTTCAGGGGCAGTACTACGATGTGGAAACCGGGCTGCACTACAACCGCTATCGGTACTATGATCCGCAGGTCGGGCGGTTTATTGGCAAGGATCCGATTGGGTTTGCGGGCGGACTCAATGTTTATGCCTATGCACCAAACCCGGTGACTTGGATTGATCCGATAGGGCTAGCCAAACTAACGCATGCACCGGACTTTGACACCGCAAGAACACAGGCATTCAAGAACGCAGGAATGACAAATCCTGATAATGTTACATTCTCTAAATATGACCCAGTAACGGGCACTGTCGTTGAGTTCAAAGGAGAAGGGGGAGCAAAAGTTGCATATGATGCCCCTCATGCCGATATGGATCCTGCAACCGGACACGATAAACCGCATGTAGGTTGGCAAACTGCAGGTAAGCGCGGAAAATGCGGCTGTGCTGAGCGAGGCAATATTACCTATAGCGGCCCACAACATCCACATCGCCCTGACAAGAAGTAGGCTGATACATTATGAATCAAACAAACAGCTCATCTCTTAAGACCGAAATAGAAAAAGCCTTAGCATTGAATGGGCTGGTCGCCCACGAGATAGCAAATAAAGATGAAGTACTATCAGCAGTAGAGTCCATCTTTGTCAAAGAGAGGCCTAGAGCTTGGTGGTCATCCTTGGCGGCAAAACCAAAAATATATACATTCACTGACAACTCAGCATACTTACATATAGAGGAAGTGGCGCCACCCACTACTGACGACGTATGGCTAATAGCGGACGAGGACAACGAAGAAAAATTGTTATTCAGCCTCCCACTATCAAAAATCAAAAGAGTTCTGGAGGAATGCCGATTCTTCGAGTATTACATCGTGGACAAAGATCTTACCTGGCTGCTCGCAGAGAATGACCACGGTGACATTCTTGTTTCCAATAACAATTGATCGAACTCTGCCCACTATAAGAGTAAGAAGGAAAAATCATTGAAGTGTATAGTTCGCCTCGGCGACAACACCGACCACGGTGGCGTTGTCACCGAATCGAGTGCGATCCATAAATCTATGGTCACCCCCGTTTTTGCAATACTGATTAGCGGGCGAAGTGGTTGGCTTGCTTAAATCTATCCGGCGTCTATCTGGGGCATGCCCCGCGCCATGATGAGAGTCGCGCCTGACGAT
>NZ_CAXAPG010000117.1:0-1414 GCF_963970585.1 Pseudomonas sp. RL_105y_Pfl2_101 | reverse complement strand
ATGCGGAAGCCACGAATCTTCACCTGGAAGTCATTGCGGCCCAGGTATTCCAGCGTGCCATCGGCCAGCCAGCGACCGAGGTCGCCGGTCTTGTACAACCGTGCGTTCGGCTCAGTGCTGAACGGGTCGGCAATAAAGCGCTCGGCGCTCAACTCCGTCCGGTTCAGGTAACCCCGGGCCACGCCGGCACCGCCGATGTGCAGTTCACCGGCCACGCCCAACGGCGTCGGTTCACCGCGGGTATCGAGCACGTGCACCTGGACGTTGGCAATCGGCCGGCCAATGCTCGGCCGTTCGCCGAGGTCGCGGATCAGGTCGATGGTGGCGTCCACCGTGCATTCGGTCGGGCCGTACATGTTGTAGAAGCGGATGCTCGGGCAGTCGCGCAACTTCGTCCAGGTCGCGGCATTGATCGGCTCGCCGCCAAGCAACACGCTCACTGGCTGATAACTGCTGCGCTCCAGCAGGCCGGCGGCGAGCAGGGTATCGAGCTGCGACGGCGTGGAATCGAAGGCGTGCACTTGGTGCTGTTCGAGGAAGTCGAGCAACTCGTGGCCGCTGGCGCGGATCAGTTGCGCGATGATCACCAGCCGGTGGCCGGAGAACAGCTGGGAAATGCCCTTGATCGACATGTCGAAGAAGAACCCGGCGTTCAGGGCCACGGTGGCTGGGCTCGGGCAATGCTGGTGGGTGGTGCGGCTGAGCACGTGCCAGAAGTTGTACACCGAACGGTGCTCGACCATCACGCCCTTGGACTGGCCGGTGGAACCGGAGGTGTAGATCACATAGGCCAGGTGCTCGGCTGTCAGGCCCACTACCTGGGGGTTGCGGTCAAAGTCAGGGTCATCCGCCGCTTGCAGCGAGTCACGGGTATCGAGCGACAGCAGCGGGAACTCGCCCGCTGGCAAGGACAGGGCCGACTGGGTCAACAGCGCCCGTGGCTGGCAGTCCTGGAGCATGAAAGCCATGCGCTCGGCGGGATGGTCCGGGTCGATGGGCACGTAGGCGGCCCCGGCCTTGAGCACGCCGAGCAGGCCGACGATCATGTCCAGGCTGCGCTCGGCGCAGACGGCCACGCGCTGATCGGGTTCGACACCGAGGGCGAGCAACTGCCGGGCCAAGTGGTTGGCGCGGCGATTGAGCTGGCGGTAGGTCAGTTGCTGCTGTTCGCAGACCAGGGCCACGGCGTCGGGGTTGGCCTGGACCTGGGTTTCGAACAGGTGATGGATCGGTTGCGCGGCGCCGAAGTCGCTGGCGGTGCGGTTGAAGTCCGTCAGCAGTAATTGCCGCTCGCTGGCCGGCACCACGTCCAGTTGGCTGGCGAGGCGCTCCGGGGCCTGTTCAAGGGCTTCGACCAATGCGCTGACGGCCTGGGCGAGGTAGGCGGCGATGCGTTGTGGGTCGATGCCTGTGA
>NZ_CAXAPG010000116.1:0-1490 GCF_963970585.1 Pseudomonas sp. RL_105y_Pfl2_101 | reverse complement strand
CCAGCACAGCGAGGGTGGGCACCAACTGATCCAGGCCGACCATATCGCCAGCTTCGGTGTGATCGAGGGCGAACCGCTGGTGTACGAGGCCAACCCTGGTGGCGATCAGGCCCAGCCGGCGCTGCACAGTTTCACCTACCGCTAGCAGGTGCGCAGCGCCCAACAGACCCAGCGCGATTACACCTTCACCCACCCGCGCTACAACCTGGAGCAGCACGAACAGGCGCGCCAGCTGGAACACCAAAGCCCCGACTACGAACGCTACGACTACCCCGGCCGCTACAAACACGACGACGCCGGCAAGCCCTTCACCCAGACCCGCCTGCAAGGCCTGCGCGGCGATGCGCGCACCGCCGAAGTCACGGGCGACGATGCGCGCCTGGTGCCGGGGCTGGCGTTCGATCTGACCGGCCATCCCCGTGAAGACCTCAACATCGGCTGGCGCGCCGTTGCCATCAAACATGTCGGCCACCAGCACACCGCGATGGAAGAAGAAGCCGCCGGCAGCCAGGTGGGCACCCATTACAGCTTCACCGCCACACTGATTCCCGACAACGTCGAATGGCAAGCACCGCCGCGCCCAAAACCCTGCATCGAAGGCCCGCAGATCGCCACCGTGGTCGGCCCGCCCGGCGAAGAAATCTACTGCGACGAACACGGCCGCGTGCGCCTGCAATTCCCCTGGGACCGCGAAGGCCAGGACAACGACCGCAGCTCCTGCTGGGTGCGCGTCACCCACAACTGGGCCGGTGCCGGTTGGGGCCACGTCGCCCTGCCCCGGGTTGGTCAGGAGGTGCTGGTCGGCTTCGTACAAGGTGATCCCGACCAGCCCCTGATCATCGGCCGCAGCTACCACGCCATCAACCGCTCGCCGTACAAACTGCCGGACTTCAAGGCCCTCAGCCCGATCCGTAGCAAGGAACTGCACGGCGAACGCCACAACGAACTGCGCCTGGACGACACCACCGGGCAAATCAGCGCCGCGCTGATGAGCGACCACCAGGCCAGCGCCCTCACCCTCGGCTACCTCACCCACCCACGCCCCGGTGGCGGCGTGCCACGCGGCGAAGGTTTTGAACTGCGCACCGACGCCCACGGCGTCCTGCGCGCCGGCGGCGGCCTGCTGCTCACCACTCAACTGCGCCCGCGCGCCGCCGAACACCACACCGACCTGCCGGAAACCGCCGAACAACTCGACACCGCCCGCCAGCACCACGCCACTTTCGCCAGCGAAGCCCGCGACCACCTGGCCCAGGAAAGCGGCGACCAGGGCGAAGTCGCCGACGCACTCAAGGCCCAACACAGCACCATCCGTGGCACCGGCGGCAACCCCAGCGCCAACCAATACCCCGAACTGGCCGACCCCCATCTGGTGCTGCACAGCCCGGCCGGCATCGCCAGCAGCACCCCGCAATCGACCCACATCGCCAGCGGCGAACACCTGGCCCTGAGCAGCGGCGGCCACACCAGCCTGGCCATTGGCAAACGCC
>NZ_CAXAPG010000115.1:0-1514 GCF_963970585.1 Pseudomonas sp. RL_105y_Pfl2_101 | reverse complement strand
TGAATGGCACTTACTTAACCTTCTTCGGGTGACCATTCTTCCTGACCTCGGCCCTGGCTGATCGACGTGTTTTCATCAGCATGGGATAAGGCTTGGGTCTTCGTTTTATCGCGCGCGGCTCAATCCTGCCAGGACGCCTTCCAACACGTTTCTGGGCAATCATCTCAAACAGACTCAGCATCTGATCTTCTTGCTCCTGAACCCCGTACTGCCTCAACGCAAGGCACAGCTGAAGGCTATGTTTGAAGCTCAGCTCCCGAGGCAGACAGTCGGCCAACAGAGCTGATTGCGCCATGAGCATCCGTATCAGATTGTGCGCCAGCAAGTAAATCCACAACTCCTTGACGGCCATACCCGGCGTCTTGCAGCTCAGTGCTTCAAGCCCCAGCGTAGTCTTGAGGTTGCGCAGATCCAGCTCCACATGCCATCGGTCTTTGAACAGTGATTTGAGGGCAGCTTTGGGCACCTGCTGTGGACAATTCAAAGTAGTGACCAGGATTTTCCCTCCGGCCTTCAACTCACGTACTGTCAGCGTTTCAGGTGCCTCGTCGTAATAGGCCTGGCTCATCCAGGACGGCTTTGCCTTGGGCTTTTTCAGCTCAACCAAATGATCTTCCGACCCCAAGGGCTTTCCCAGCTGAAAGTCCGTGCTACGCCGTCGAGCGCCGTATTGTTCGAACACCCCGTCCACGCCTCGATGTTGCAATTCACACAACAAAAAGTAGGTGGCGTAGTAGGCATCGCCCAGCACAATGTCACCTCGTTCCAAGGTATCGAGCATGGTTCTGAGCAGCGTCTGCTCATCACCGCCTTTACCGCGAAAACGTCCCAACGAGGCATCCAAAACAGCACCGCTGGCGAGGCAAACAATTCCCACCAACCGACAGATGGGAAAGCCCAGTCCGGCTTTCTGCCCACGAGATTGCGGATAGGCCTCTTGGTTGGCCGGCGTATCCGGCAGGGTGACCGTAGTGCCATCCACGAGACGCACAGGCCGCCCCCTCCAACGCCATGATGACGGAGCCCGGTTGCTCATCGATGACCCCGTGGAGCGCAACAAGGTTGAAACCATCTCCACCGGCAACCGCGCTCTGGCTTTGCAGTAAGCACCGGTATGAATGCTGTTGGGCTTCAACCCCTCGCAGGAGCGTCTGATAGAAAAATCATTCACGGCATTCTGACAGGAGCGATCGGCGCTCATCGCCTGGGACAAAAACAGGGACAGTGTTTCGGTCGGGGGGAATAGTCGCTGGCGATGCTTGGGTATCGACGACTCGACACCCTGTAATAGCTCTGGATCGGTGAGCAGCTTGAAGAAAGCATGAGCATTGCTGTTCGTGGCGTGCTGGCGCATACGGTGCTGTTGATGTCGGACGATTTGGCGTCTACGATTCACTCGGGCTGTGTCCTTGCTTGATCGGTGTGTGTTCGCAACTATCACCGTAGACCAAGGCCAGCCTTTTTTCATTTTTTGCAGCCGTATCAGTTAGTTAGCCGTTAAGTAAGTGCCATTC
>NZ_CAXAPG010000114.1:0-1562 GCF_963970585.1 Pseudomonas sp. RL_105y_Pfl2_101 | reverse complement strand
TGGGCACCAACTGATCCAGGCCGACCATATCGCCAGCTTCGGTGTGATCGAGGGCGAACCGCTGGTGTACGAGGCCAACCCTGGTGGCGATCAGGCCCAGCCGGCGCTGCACAGTTTCACCTACCGCGAGCAGGTGCGCAGCGCCCAACAGACCCAGCGCGATTACACCTTCACCCACCCGCGCTACAACCTGGAGCAGCACGAACAGGCACGCCAGCTGGAACACCAAAGCCCCGACTACGAACGCTACGACTACCCCGGCCGCTACAAGCACGACGACGCCGGCAAGCCCTTCACCCAGACCCGCTTGCAAGGCCTGCGCGGTGATGCGCGCACCGCCGAAGTCACGGGCGACGATGCGCGCCTGGTGCCGGGGCTGGCGTTCGATCTGACCGGGCATGCGCGTGACGACCTCAACATCGGCTGGCGCGCCGTTGCCATCAAACATGTCGGCCGCCAGCACACCGCGATGGAAGAAGAAGCCGCCGGCAGCCAGGTGGGCACCCATTACAGCTTCACCGCCACACTGATTCCCGACAGCGTCGAGTGGCAAGCACCGCCGCGTCCCAAGCCCTGCATCGAAGGCCCGCAGATCGCCACCGTGGTCGGACCGCCCGGCGAAGAAATCTACTGCGACGAACACGGCCGCGTGCGCCTGCAATTCCCCTGGGACCGCCAAGGCCAGGACGACGACCGCCGCTCCTGCTGGGTGCGCGTCACCCACAACTGGGCCGGTGCCGGTTGGGGCCACGTCGCCCTACCCCGGGTCGGTCAGGAAGTACTGGTCGGCTTCGTGCAAGGTGATCCGGACCAGCCCCTGGTCATCGGCCGCAGCTACCACGCCATAAACCGTTCACCGTACAAATTGCCGGAGTTCAAGGCCCTCAGCCCGATCCGCAGCAAGGAGCTTCACGGCGAGCGCCACAACGAACTGCGCCTGGACGACACCACCGGGCAAATCAGCGCCGCGCTGATGAGCGACCACCAGGCCAGCGCCCTCACCCTCGGCTACCTCACCCACCCGCGCCCCGGTGGCGGCGTGCCACGCGGCGAAGGTTTTGAACTGCGCACCGACGCCCACGGCGTACTGCGCGCCGGCGGCGGCCTGCTGCTCACCACTCAACTGCGCCCGCGCGCCGCCGAACACCACACCGACCTGCCGGAAACCGCCGAACAACTCGACACCGCCCGCCAACACCACGCCACCTTCGCCAGCGAAGCCCGCGATCACCTGGCCCAGGAAAGCGGTGACCAGGACGAAGTCGCCGACGCCCTCAAGGCCCAACACAGCACCATCCGTGGCACCGGCGGCAACCCCAGCGCCAACCAATACCCCGAACTGGCCGAACCCCATCTGGTGCTGCACAGCCCGGCCGGCATCGCCAGCAGCACCCCACAATCGACCCACATCGCCAGCGGCGAACACCTCGCCCTCAGCAGCGGCGGCCACACCAGCCTGGCCATTGGCAAACGCCTGCTGCTCAGCGCCAGCCGTGGTGTGCGCACCTTTGTGCAAAGCCTGGGCTGGCGGTTGGTGGCGGCCTCCGGCGATATCGACATCC
>NZ_CAXAPG010000113.1:0-1607 GCF_963970585.1 Pseudomonas sp. RL_105y_Pfl2_101 | reverse complement strand
GAGCCTGGGCGATGGCGTGATGCACAGCCGTGAAGGTTTCCTCGCCATTGACCAGCGGTTGATAGCCGGCCGCCACGGGATGGTATTCCGTGTTGTGGACGTACCACGGCGGTGTGCAAACGGCTTCCTCGGTGTGCCGTAGGCAAATGGGTACGACGATATCTGGCAGAATCATGGGTTGGTTTCTTCCTTGTTATGGTCTGGACCGCCCATCTGGACGGCGTACAGCGCGCGGTGATCCGTGTGCGCAGAAGGCGTATTCACTTCGCTATCGGTCTGTGAGGGGTGGTTATGCAAACCACCATTGGCCAGGTGTGCCTGCTCGGCATTGCGGTACTCGGTGGGCACCGGTAGTTGGTAGGTCATGCCGTTGGCCAACGTCAGTTGGTAGCGTTGGGTGACGACCTGATGGTCGAGCAGCAACTGTCCGCTGCCGTCGAGCACACCTTGCTGGACCGGCACGCCATCGGCCTTGAGTGTGTAAGGCATGCCCGCCCAACCTTGACCCGATGCATTGGGCGTTTGCGGCATGCGCAGGCGCAGCGGTTGTTTGAACAAGCGCTGCGGGTAGTCCGGGTGTGCGGCCTTCATGCTGGCAGCGCCTTTTACATATTCGAAATTCGCCGACCTGACGACAAAATCCCCCAGCGTCCCCGATTCGATGACGCCTTCATCCAGCGTGAGGTAGCTGCCGCCTGCGTTGAGGGTGATTTTTTTCTTCGCGACGATGCGGATCTCGTCCTCGGTGCTGGTGATGTCCAGCCCATGACGCGCCATCAGTTCCAGCTTGTCGTTCTGCGCTTGCACCGTCACCGGCCCCTGGTTGGCGATCAGCTTGAGGCCCAGCTTGCGCACGAACAGGCTCAGCCCTTGGCCCACGCCGACGAACAGGCGCTTGACCACGCTGAGGTCGGCTTCGCCGCCGGCGTTGAGCATCAGGTTGTGTTGCGCCGCCAGTTGCAGGTGTTTGCCGCTGGTGAGTGCGATGCCGTGCGGGGCGCTGAGCAGCAGGACGGAGGATTTGAGTTGTTCCAGATCCTGGCGTAGCAGTTGCAGTTGCGCGGCCACATCGGCCGGATCGGCCCGGCTCGCCTGGGCGTCACTGGAGAGGCTTTCCAACTGATCGGCGGCCTGTTGCAACCGACCTGTCGCCGCGCTCATGTCGAGCACCTGGCCTTGGGCGCGGGGCTGCTCATCAGCACTGATAAACAGCCCCTTGCCAGCGCGAATCGCCCCCCAGCCATCCGTGCGCAACTCAAACCCTTCCCCCCGTTTCTTGCGCTCGGCATCCACCAGATGCCCCAGGTTCAACTGACTCTTACCACTGTGCTCGGTACTGAGCTTGACGTGCTCCTGCCCCCGGGTGTCGTCCATGCGCAATTTGTTGTTGGTCGGGGTGCGCAGCACGTTGCGTCTTTCATTGCGCGCCGTGACCAGGTCCGGGTGTTCGTTGTCGTGCAGGGCGTGGGCGATGTAGGGGCGGTCGGGGTCGCCTTGTTCGAACGCGACCGCCACTTCGGTGCCGGCCTGCAGCGGGAAGTGCAGGCCGTGGGTGTCGCCGCCGTAGGGCCGGGCCAGGCGCAGCCAGGCGCTTGAGCGGGCGGCTT
>NZ_CAXAPG010000111.1:0-1786 GCF_963970585.1 Pseudomonas sp. RL_105y_Pfl2_101 | reverse complement strand
GACAATCTGCGCAGCGGCGTCACCAAGGCGCATCGCTACGAGCCGGATATCAACCCCAGTTACCGCGATCTCGCCGAGCATTACGGCGTAGCCGTGCTGCCCGCGCGCTCGCGTAAACCCAAGGACAAAGCCAAGGTTGAAGTCGGCGTACAGGTAGTCGAGCGGTGGATCCTGGCGGTGCTGCGCAACCGCCAGTTCTTCTCCTTGGGCGAACTCAACACAGCCATCGCGCTGCTGCTGGATCGCCTCAATCAGAAGCCCTTCAAGAAGCTGCCCGGCTCACGCCGCTCGGCCTTCGAGACCATCGACCAACCCGCACTGCAACCGCTACCAGAACATCCGTATGTCTACGCCGAATGGAAAAAGGTACGCGTACACATCGACTACCACGTCGAGGTCGACGGCCATTACTACTCGGTGCCGTACCAGCTGGTGAAGCACCAACTCGAAGTGCGGCTAACCGCTAAGACCGTCGAGTGCTTCCACGCCAACCAGCGGGTGGCCAGCCATCTGCGCTCGGCGCATAAAGGCCGCCACACCACCCAAACCGAGCACATGCCCAAAAGTCACCGCGAACATGCCGAATGGACGCCGCAGCGACTGATCCACTGGGCAGAGCAAACAGGCCCGAATACGGCCGGCGTCATCGCCTACATCCTCGAACGCCGGATCCATCCGCAGCACGGCTTCCGCGCCTGCCTAGGCATCCTGCGCCTGAGCAAACAGCACGGCGAAGAGCGGCTGGAAGCCGCTTGCCAGCGAGCGCTGGCACTGGGCGCGTGCAGCTACAAAAGCCTGGAATCGATCCTGCGTCAAGGGCTGGAACGGCTGCCGCTGGCCCAGCAAAACCTGCCGTTACTGCCCGAAGAACACATCAATCTGCGCGGCCCTGGCTACTACCACTGACCTGAAAAAGGAGCACCAAAATGCTGCCTAACCCGACCCTCGACAAGCTACAAACCCTGCGCCTGCACGGCATGATCAAGGCGCTTGGCGAACAACACGCAACGCCTGACATCAACGATCTCAGCTTCGACGAACGCCTCGGTCTGATGGTCGACCGCGAGCTGACCGAGCGCGAAGACGCACGCCTGACTACTCGCCTCAAGGCCGCACGACTGCGCCATAACGCCTGCCTGGAAGACATCGACTACCGCAACCCGCGCGGCCTGGACAAATCTCTGATCCTGCAACTGGGTAGCGGCCAGTGGCTGCGCGACGGCCTGAACCTGATCATCGGCGGCCCAACTGGCGTAGGCAAAACCTGGCTCGCCTGCGCACTGGCTCATAAGGCCTGCCGCGACGGTTACAGCGTGCGTTATCTGCGCTTGCCGCGCTTGATGGAAGAACTAGGCCTGGCCCACGGCGACGGCCGCTTCGCGAAACTGATGGCGGGTTATGCCAAGACCGACTTGCTGATCCTGGACGACTGGGGCTTGGCGCCGTTTACCGCTGCGCAACGGCGCGACATGCTTGAACTGCTGGACGACCGTTACGGCAACCGCTCGACGCTGGTGACCAGCCAAATGCCGGTGGACAAATGGCATGCGCTGATCGGCGATCCAACCTTGGGCGATGCGATCCTCGACCGGCTGGTGCACAACGCTTATCGGATCGAACTGAAGGGCGAATCGATGCGCAGACGCGCAACGAAATTGACGGCGACAGAGACTTCAGACTAACAATGCAAACCTGCGTCGCTGCGCTCCGACTGCCCGGCCGGATGACCGTGGAATAGGTGGCCGGATGTTGGTGGACTGAGTGGCCGGATGGCGTGGAATGCGCA
>NZ_CAXAPG010000110.1:0-1829 GCF_963970585.1 Pseudomonas sp. RL_105y_Pfl2_101 | reverse complement strand
CTGCAACCGGGACTTCAGACTAACAATGCGAACCTGCGTCGCTGCGCTCCGACTGCCTGTCCAAGTGAGCGTGGAATGAGTGTCCAAATGATCGTGGGCTGAGTGTCCAAGTGTCGTGGAATCCGCAGCAACCCTTAGCCCGGTATAAACCCCCGGTCTAGACGAGTCGCCGACCA
The DNA here is from genome assembly GCF_963970585.1 of Pseudomonas sp. RL_105y_Pfl2_101. Lineage (NCBI taxonomy): Bacteria > Pseudomonadati > Pseudomonadota > Gammaproteobacteria > Pseudomonadales > Pseudomonadaceae > Pseudomonas > Pseudomonas sp. RL_105y_Pfl2_101. The sequence goes on along the minus strand of NZ_CAXAPG010000110.1, from coordinate 1,653 downwards.
ATGACACCCCGCCCCGGTGGACCAATGTGTGGTTTCATAACGGTCGATCCAGACCCTCCAAGGAGCTGTGGTGAATGAACTCCCAGGACGAATCAACCACCACCGCGTTATACGAAGAGATGATCATGGAACGCCCGAGCCGCCGTATATCAAGGCGCGGTCTCCAGGTGTCATGCGCCCGATGAGGGCCGTGACCTCGGCAGGACTGTTCACGGCTGCGCCAGCGATCTCCAAAATGATATCCCCCGCCCAAACACCATCCCCCCTTTCTCGGACGTAACCCGAAGCTCTTCGCCGCAGCAGGCGTGACCGAGCCGATGTGGGCCCGAGAGGCCCAGTCGCAACAGGCATGGGAGCCGCAATACTTTCGGCGGATCGGGCAACTGCGCCGGTGCACTGGCTCTCTGCCTGACACACTCAACATGAAGGGCCCTTGCATTAGAATGACCGCTCAACTCATATGGAACAGGACTGATCCGAATGGAAGCGCGAGCCACTTTTTCCACCAAGAATTTCAAACCCACTGACCTGACTCCCACGCCCAACATTGCAACAGGCTTACCCGTGTCAATCAGCTTCATGGAAAAGTCCTATACGGGAGCTATCGCTGGTATTTCTTCAACATCCTTTACTGCGGCGTTCGACCAAGCGTCAAGAAGGGGCAGCTACATCGCACTGGAGAGTTTCAAGGGTACGGTGAATGGCGTAGAGGGTTCCTTTAACTTTATTCATTCCGCCTCCACTACCGGAACTGATCGTGCAGACGAGTTTTTCTGCATAGTTGGAGGCAGTGGTACAGATGGTTTGGAAGGAATATCCGGGTCAGGAGGGATCGCGATTGACATCGACGGAACGCACCATATTTGGCTGGATTACCACCTCGAATAATTTAACAAGCTGTAAAGGGCGCCGCCCCTGATGCACTTCAGGAAGAGACCTTCGCGGGGTGCTTACTGCGGGAAATGGGCAGCGGCCATGAGTTTGATCCAGTCTGCATGCACGACTGAATGGTCACGCCCCCTATGCGTACCTGAAGGAGGTTCGCGCGCGCCCGACGACGCAGCGGACGAGTGAATTAGGTTCAAGCTGGACTGGTGGTGACAGCGCCTGGAATAAAACCGCGCCAAGCGATGGGAGACAGCAGGAATACAATGATAAGGAACGCTACCTGGGACAGGTAGAACGGCTCCAGCCACTGCTGCTTCAATGCGACGTATAAAGTGTTGTGAGCTACGTCGACCAAGATGATCGCAGCCGTAAGTACGATTCCGGCTCTTGGCTTGAGGAACAGGAGCAGAGCTGCGAGCGGATCAAAAAAGGTAAGTGCCCCCCAGAAAATACGGCTCGCCAAATAAGCGCTAGGTCCGTATCCGTAGTCCCAGAGCAAACCATGTAAAACATCTGCACAGATGTGATTAGCCGTGGCGACAAGAAGGCAACATGCAAACAACACTCTGACGAAGAATGACAACCTTTGCATAGTTTTATCTACAGTCGCGATCCAAGCCCTGTGAAAGGTGTCGGGCCCTTAGGGATGGTCTGAAATAGCCGGATGTTTTCCGGCTATCGAGCCGTCAGTACTTTTCAAAAAACGACCCGCGTCGAAATTTGATCCATTTTCTTCATTTTTCAGCCCTTCCGGGCGCAGCAAGG
>NZ_CAXAPG010000109.1:0-1880 GCF_963970585.1 Pseudomonas sp. RL_105y_Pfl2_101 | reverse complement strand
ACGTGGTGGGTGCCAGGTTTCACCACGGCGAGGGTGACGGTTTCGATGAGGCCGCCACTGCCCAGGGGGCCGTATACGCTGCAAGCTTCGGCGCGCAGATCATCCCAGTCATAGACTTCGGTCCGTACGCCCCAGGCGGTGCGGCTGAAGGGCCTGAGTCCGTCACGGGGAGGGGCAACGTCCATTCGCCAAAAATAAATACCTAGCCACATGCCGATACCTATCGGGACGAGCTCCAATATTTTGGATAGCAAAGACGAAGGGGTTGGAGAACTGGCGTGGATCATTATTAGGAACATTGCTAAGGACAATGCCATTGCAAACATGAATGCGGCACACCAAATGCCTACGCCACGAACTCTCACTGTAGCGCGCGCTAGTTCAAGATACACATTGTCAACATGATTAGGCGGATTCGAGAGTACTGGAGGGTACGGTTCAATAGAGGGCGACTCGCTTGGCCCCGGCAGATCGCGCTTCCAGCCAGGAGCAGGTTTGTCGAGTAAAGCTGCTTTAAATACCATGATGAGCCGTTCCAGTTCGGGGTGAACGCCGCTTGCAATATTTAGCCTCCAGCTCCGGTTCGGCGAGCGGTGCAGGGATATGGTGGATACCCATGACCTCGCCCAACGGGTCGTACTGGTAAATGCGCCCGCTACCATCCAGATCCTGCTGGGCCAGCAGGCGGTGAAGCGCATCCCATTCGAAGCAGTGCGTTCGCGGTTCTCATTGCTCAGGTGCAGCGGGCGGCTACTGGGTACTATTGCGATCATCGTCGGGAGTAGCTGCGTTGATAATTAAATTTTGTTAGGCGCTAAGTCGCGCAAATTCCATGTCATTTTCAAATGATAGGTTGATGCACCAAGAAAAGTCGCTGCGGAATAGGTAGTGGGATTGGGGGATGTCGACAATGGCGCACAGGAACGCTTGTAGGTCAGAGCTTTTTACAGTGTAGGCGTGATCTGTAAGGCTGTCTCCTATATAAATTATCTCCGAGTCATCGTCATCTAAATTGGGTATGGATTTTACAAAGTTGCAATAGTCTAGGTGGATATTTTCAGGGTTTGCTCTAGAGTATTTGTAGTCCGGGAGCGAGGAGAGGTCTATTCGGCCGCCTATTGTTGGATACTTTTGGTCAATTATTTCTAAATATTGTTCTAGCGAATGTAGCGCGTTGATTTGTATTTCTGCCTTTTTGCAGGATTCGATAAGATCAAGGTCGTATGACATTATTTTTATACTCTGCATGAAAGTGAGCGACTAAGCTTGCTGAATGTTTTTTGTATTCTGGAAACAATTGATGTTGTTGAGTTGAAAGTGAAGTGGGGGCCTTTTTCCTTGCCTGCCCAAGTGTTGATGTGAGCCTTGTTTCTATCGTCAAACTCAACTCTGAAACCTACTTTTCCATTAGCCGTCCGCATTCCAATCGGCGTTCCCTTTATATCTCCAAAGCGCCCTAGTGTTTCCTTCTCTGCCCGGAATCCTCGCTTCTCAAGCCATTTCAAAGCCGCATTTCTAGCCTGTTCATATGACTCAAAGACCTTGTCAGTGGTTAAACCAAGCGGATCTGCCCACCCCGTCGAATTCGGCGCATACAGATAGAGGTTCAGCCCACCCGCCAACCCAATCGGATCCGGCTGGGTAAACCGCCCCACATCCGGATCAAAAAACCTGAAGGTGTTGTAGTGCAGCCCGGTTTCGCGGTCAAGGTACTGCCCCTGAAACCGCAGGTTCTGCTCACGTCCCGGTTGTTGATCATGCCACTCGTCCCGCGTCCTGCCCCAGGCCTGGTACTCGCTGTGCCACACCGTGTGGCCGTCCGTATCGGTCAGCTGTTCCGGCAGCCCGGCCAGGTTGGTGTGGAAGTAGAAGATCGCCTC
>NZ_CAXAPG010000108.1:0-1937 GCF_963970585.1 Pseudomonas sp. RL_105y_Pfl2_101 | reverse complement strand
TGGACCCGCAGGCACCGCGCCGTCCCAATCAATACGGCCCAACCAAGCTGCTAGACAACCTGCTGCGTAACTATGTCGGCACCCACTACAGCTACGACGAGCGCGGCAACCTCAAGGAACGCCTGCATAACGGCAAGAAATCCCAGTTCACCTGGGATTTGTACGACCGTCTGATCGGCTACGCAGATGACCGACTGACCGTCAGCTTTGCCTACGACGCGCTGGGCCGCCGCCTGTTCAAGCTGTCCAAAGCCAAGTACCACGACCGCCGTGAAGCCGGGCCGATGTGGAACAAGATGGAGCGGGCCAAGCTCGACGAACAGTACGGCTGCGGCTACACCATCTATGGCTGGGACGGCGATGTGTTGGCTTTTGAGAGCCGTAACAATGATAAGAGCGAACGCCTGACCCACTACTTTTTTGAACCGGGCGGTTTTGTACCAGTGGCGCAGGCAGTAGAGCAACGCAGTATCCAACTGCTGCCCGAACCGGTCTATGAAGGCGCTTACGACATCGACCGCGATCCGGTGTGGCAGCACAAGCCCACACCTGTGACCTTCAGCACCGTGGCCTGGTACCAATGCGACCACCTTGGCACGCCGATGGAACTGACCGACGAGCACGGCGACATCGCCTGGGCCGGGGTCTACAAAGCCTGGGGCCTGGCCAAGGAGCAACGCAGCGAGACCGCCAAACGGGCGGACATCCGCAATTCGTTGCGCTTTCAAGGGCAGTACTTCGATGTGGAAACCGGGCTGCACTACAACCGGTATCGGTACTATGATCCGCAGGTGGGGCGGTTTATTGGCAAGGACCCTATTGGGTTTGCGGGTGACTTGAATGTGTATGCCTATGCGCCAAATCCGGTGGAGTGGATCGATCCACTTGGCCTCGCCAAAAAGAAAGGCGGATCAGGCGGAACCCCAAAACAAGCTCAAAATAAAGTTAAAAGAGAGCAAGCGCCGCCTGAAATTGTACGAATTGACGGACCGGAACAGAGCGTACCCAACAGTCAGTGGCATGCACATTGCCCATGCGGGTCAGGCTACAATCTTGATGGGACAATTCATGACAAAGGAAAGGGCGATGTAACCTTCTCCAATAAAACAATCGACTGGCCAAATAATCACGGATGGGAAATACCGAAAAAATGAAACTTACAGACCTATACAAATTTATAATCAGTCAAGAACCATACAACGACATGGATGTATTCTTTGAAAGCCATGATAGCTTCGAGGAAATCCCACTCATATCAAGGTACAGCAGAGCAGATCTACTCTCAGAATCCTTAGGAAAAAGCAACACTACAGACTTTTTGATCGGCTTTTCAGTATTCCTGTTAAATGCAATAAATACTATAGCACGAGCAAAAAACATAACAGAAGACGAGCTATTCATCGCTATATCATTTACAGACTTTGGTGACGCTTGCGAAAATCGCCCCATCATTCCAAACATATTCATCTATCCAAATCAAAAAGAAGACAACAATTTTAAAGCACGCTTAAAACAGAATAATCCCAATGAAAAATCTATCGAATTTGCAAAAATTCAAGAGCACTTTTCAAGATGCAACTTGAAAAACAGCTTCATATTTTACGAAAGTAGATTTCTTGACCAAGCTTGCAATGAGGATATCGTAAGGATATATGCCATCCCCAAACAATTTCATGAAGTATAACGGTATAGCTATTGTGAAGATTGTATGAAAACCATCATCCGCCTCGGCGACACCACCGACCACGGCGGCGTTGTCACCGAATCCATCCCCCACACCAACCTCAACGGCAAGCCGATGGCGGGTAAAGGCCACATGGTGATGTGCCCCTTATGCAAAGGCCCCTTCCCGATCGCCGAAGGCAGCAGCACCTATTCCGTCAACGGTATCCCCGTAGCCTTGGATGGCATGAAGACCACCTGCGGCGCCACCCTGA
>NZ_CAXAPG010000107.1:0-1950 GCF_963970585.1 Pseudomonas sp. RL_105y_Pfl2_101 | reverse complement strand
CGGCGAACCGGCGAGATCCGCCAAACGCAGATCTTCGTCGCCGTCCTCGGCGCGTCCAGCTACACCTTTGCCGAGGCCACCTGGTCGCAGAAACTGCCCGACTGGCTGGGCTCGCACGTGCGCTGCTTCGCCTTTTTCGGCGGTACATCGCAGATCCTGGTACCGGACAATCTGCGCAGCGGCGTTACCAAAGCGCATCGTTACGAGCCTGACATCAATCCCAGTTACCGCGACCTGGCCGAGCATTACGGCGTGGCCGTATTGCCTGCCAGATCCCGCAAGCCTCGGGACAAAGCCAAGGTCGAAGTCGGCGTGCAAGTGGTCGAGCGCTGGATCCTGGCAGTGCTGCGCAACCGCCAGTTCTTCTCGCTGGGCGAACTCAACACGGCAATTGGACTGCTGCTGGATCGACTCAATCAGAAACCCTTCAAGAAGCTGCCCGGCTCACGCCGGTCGGTCTTCGAGACCATCGACCAACCCGCGCTGCAACCGCTGCCGGAACACCCGTACGTCTACGCCGAATGGAAAAAGGTACGAGTACACATCGACTACCACGTCGAGGTCGACGGCCATTACTACTCGGTGCCGTATCAGCTGGTGAAGCACCAACTCGAAGTGCGGCTGACGGCGCAGACCGTTGAATGCTTCCACGCCAATCAGCGCGTGGCCAGCCATCTGCGCTCGGCACATAAAGGCCGCCACACCACCCAAACCGAGCACATGCCCAAGAGCCACCGCGAACATGCCGAGTGGACACCGCAACGGCTGATCCGCTGGGCCGAGCAGACCGGCCCGAACACGGCTGGCGTCATCGCCCACATCCTCGAACGCCGAATCCATCCGCAGCACGGCTTCCGCGCCTGCCTGGGCATCCTGCGCCTGAGCAAACAGCACGGCGAAGAGCGGCTGGAAGCCGCTTGCCAGCGTGCGCTGGCGCTGGGCGCATGCAGTTACAAAAGCCTCGAATCGATCCTGCGCCAAGGCTTGGAACGGCTGCCGCTGACCCAGCAAAACCTGCCACTGCTGCCCGAAGAGCACATCAACCTGCGTGGCCCCGACTACTACCACTGACCTGAAAAGGAGCATCAAGATGCTACCCAACCCGACTCTGGACAAGCTGCAAACCCTGCGGCTGCACGGCATGATCAAAGCGCTGAACGAGCAACACGCAACGCCCGACATCAGCGATCTCAGCTTCGACGAACGCCTTGGCCTGATGGTCGACCGCGAACTGACCGAGCGTGAAGATGCTCGGCTGACCACTCGCCTCAAATCCGCGAGACTACGCCACAACGCCTGCTTGGAAGATATCGATTACCGCAGCCCACGCGGCCTGGACAAGGCCCTGATCCTGCAACTCGGTAGCGGCCAATGGCTGCGTGACGGCCTGAACCTGATCATCGGCGGCCCGACAGGCGTAGGCAAAACGTGGCTCGCCTGCGCGCTGGCCCATAAGGCTTGCCGGGACGGTTACAGCGTGCGTTATCTGCGTCTGCCTCGCTTGATGGAAGAACTGGGCCTGGCCCACGGCGACGGTCGCTTCACCAAACTCATGGCGGGTTATGCCAAGACCGATCTGCTGATCCTGGACGACTGGGGCCTTGCACCGTTTACCGCCGCGCAGCGGCGCGACATGCTGGAACTGCTGGACGACCGTTACGGAAACCGCTCGACGCTGGTGACCAGCCAGATGCCGGTGGATAAATGGCATGCGCTGATCGGTGATCCGACCTTGGGCGATGCGATCCTCGACCGGCTGGTGCACAACGCTTACCGCATCGAACTGAAGGGCGAATCGATGCGCAGGCGCGCAACGAAATTGACTGCAACCGGGACTTCAGACTAACAATGCGAACCTGCGTCGCTGCGCTCCGACTGCCTGTCCAAGTGAGCGTGGAATGAGTGTCCAAATGATCGTGGGCTGAGTGTCCAAGTGTCGTGGAATCCGCA
>NZ_CAXAPG010000106.1:0-2006 GCF_963970585.1 Pseudomonas sp. RL_105y_Pfl2_101 | reverse complement strand
CCCAACCAGCACATCCGGGCCGACGCCGTGAGTGATCAACTGACGGGCGCGGCGGTTGGCCTGGGCGTTGAGTTCGCCGTAGGTCAGGGTTTGGGCGTTGCAACGCAAAGCGATGGCGTCGGGACGCAAACGCGCCTGTTCGGCGATGCGCTGATGCAGGCAGGCCTCGCCCGGGAAGCTGCGCGGGGCGGGATTCCATTGGGTGATGTGTTGCTGTTGCAAGGTGGCCGTCAGCAACGGCAGTTCAGCGATGCGTTGCTGGGGATTGGCAACGATGCCGCGCAACAGATTCAGCCAGTGTTCGGCCAGGCGCTGCACGGTGCTGGCGTCGAACAAGTCAGTGGCATAGGTCAGCGCCGCACCGAGTTCACCCTCGGCTTCCAGGGTGTCGAGGGTCAAGTCGAACTGGGCGGTCTGGCTTTCCCATTCCTGGGCCTTGATCACCAGACCGGGGAGCGCCGGCAGTGCCTGGCGAGCCACGCTCTGGTGGTTGTACAACACCTGGAACAACGGGCTGTGGCTCAGGTTGCGTTCAGGCCGCAGTGTTTCGACCAGTTGTTCGAACGGTAGGTCCTGATGGGCCTCGGCGCCGATGGCTGCCTGTTTGACCTGTGCCAGCAATTCACTGAAACGCTGCTGCGGATCCACCTCGACCTTGAGCACCTGGGTGTTGACGAAGAAGCCGATCAGGCCTTCGGTTTCCACCCGGTTGCGGTTGGCAATGGGCACGCCGACACGAATGTCCGACTGGCCGCTGTAGCGGTGCAGCAAGGCTTGGAACGACGCCAGCAAGACCATGAACAGCGTGCTGCCTTCGCGCTGGGCCAGCTGTCGCAGCTGTTGGCCCAAGGCCTGCGGCAAGTCGATCGCCAGGCGGGCGCCGGCAAAACTCTGCCGGGTCGGACGCGGCCGGTCGGTGGGCAGCGTCAGCAAAGGCTGCTCGCCCCCCAGCACCTCGGTCCAATACGCCAGTTGCCGTTCTCGCTCGCCGGCGTCCATCCACTGACGTTGCCATACCGCGTAATCGGCGTACTGGATCGGCAGCTCGGCCAATGCCAGGGAGTCACCCTGGCGGCACGCGACATAACCCTGCATCAGTTCCTGCACTAGCAATTGCATCGACCAGCCATCGGAGACGATGTGGTGCTGGGTCAGCACCAGCACATGCTCGTCGGCCGCCACCCGCAACAGGCCGACCCGCAGCAGCGGGCCGTTTTGCAGGTCGAATGGCTCAGCGATTTGCCGTTGGACGAAGGCCTGCACCTGTTCGCTGCCGCCGTCGAGCTCCTGCGCGATTACGACCGGATTCATCTGTGGATGAATGACCTGGAACGCTTGTTCATCGACCTGGAAGAAGCTGGTACGCAGGCTTTCGTGGCGCCGCACCAGGGCGGCGAAACTCTGTTGCAGGGCCTGCAGGTCCAGGTCGCCCTGAATCCGCAGCGCCGCTGGAATGTGGTACGCCGCGCTGTCGGGCTCCATCTGCCAGAGGAACCACTGGCGTTGCTGGGCGTAGGACAACGGCAACGGCGCCGGGCCCCGGGAAAGACGCGGGATGCTCGTCGGCCGAGCCACATCGCCGTCCATCAGCGCCGCCACACAGGCCTCAAGGCCGGCGTTTTCGAACAACTGGCGCAGTTGCAGGTTCAGGCCGAGGGCCTGGCGAATGCGCGACACCATCTGCGTCGCCAGCAGCGAGTGGCCGCCCAACTCGAAGAAGTTATCGCTCAAGCCGACCCGCTCGACCTTGAGCACGTCTTGCCAGATCGCGGCTATCTGCTGTTCCAACTCACTTCGCGGCGCCACGTAGTCCTGCTGGACCTGGCTGGCGTCGGCGGTCGGCAGGGCCTTGCGGTCGAGCTTGCCGTTGGCGGTCAGCGGCCACTGTTCGAGGAACAATAGGTGCGTCGGCACCATGTAGTCCGGCAGATCGGCCTTGAGCTGGGTTTTGATCTGGTCGCGCAGGCCTGCTTCACCCTCGCCGATGTGCGCCGGGATTACGTAAG
>NZ_CAXAPG010000105.1:0-2016 GCF_963970585.1 Pseudomonas sp. RL_105y_Pfl2_101 | reverse complement strand
GAGCCTGGGCGATGGCGTGATGCACAGCTGTGAAGGTTTCCTCGCCATTGACCAGCGGTTGATAGCCGGCCGCCACGGGATGGTATTCCGTGTTGTGGACGTACCACGGCGGTGTGCAAACGGCTTCATTGGTGTGCCGTAGGCAAATGGGGACCACGATGTTGGGTTGCATCATTGCTCTGTCTCTTCCTTGTTATGGTTGGGGGCATTCGTCAGGACGGCGTATAGCGCACGGATTCGACCTGGCCCAGTCGGCTGATGCCTTTCACGCCTGATCCCCATAAACAGCAGTCGATAGCTCATCCGTAAAATATCCAATCCACCTTTTCTGGGCCGACTGTCACCCGGTCAGGGAGCAGGAATCGGTACTCACGATGACGCACGTTCAGCGTCGGCAGGGCCTGGCCCTCTTCGAAGCGGCGGATGACAGCGTACCCGGCGGCGATCCAGTAGCCGGTTTGCGTACAGGCCTGGCCGCTTTGGCAGGTTGTCGAGGGTTGCTCAGCCCTGATGAAGGCGGGTGAATCGGGCGTGGGTTTGCCGGTGGCGGGTTCGAGACCCTTGGCCTCGGCCAGCTCGCGGATCAGCGCCTCGCTGGGTTTTTGCGGCGGGACGTTGGCCAGGCGGGCTTCGAGCCATTGGAGTTTGCCGTCCCATTCAGGTAGTTCGGCGGGTGGCAAGGGGAGGATGTCGTTAATTTCCGGGACTGTGGGGTTGGCGTAGGAGTAGTTCGCCAGGATTTGCCAGATTTTTTTGTAGCGCTCAGCGCGTTCGAGGTCTTCTTGTTGCCCGAGGTAATACAGCTCATTGGTGATGGGCGGAGCGCGAAATGCCTCTTCCAGACGGCCGGCAGCGTTCTCGTTACCGGCTGCGGTTCCCATCTGAAGTACCTCAAGCGCCTGTCGGTATTGTCCCTTGTGCTGATGATCAATGCCCAACGCAACAGCCGCTTTACCTTGACCTTGCTCAGTAGCGCAATGATACATTTGTGTCGCTATTTCCGGCGCAACGTCAATTGGATCAAGTTTATCTCCCACAAGATACTGGGCCTGGGCACTGCCCTGATCAGCTGCTTTGCGGAAATAACGCAACGACATCTCGGGGTCCTGATGCAGTCCCGCCGAGCCCTGCTGCAGGAAAATCCCGACGAAGTAGTAACCTGTCGCCACGCCTGCATCGATTAATTGTTGACTCATACGCAGGTGCTGGGCGCCACTCAGCTCGAAATGCCCCCGCATCGCGCCGTTTTGCAGATTGATATTGGCCTTGAAATGTCCGTTCTCGGCCGCGATGCGATACAACCGTTCAATCTCGGTATCAACGGTTCTGTCCTGCTTGAGCTGGTTGTTTTTTTGCAACCAGCGCCCGTACTGAAACAGCACATCACTCTCGGCTGACGGTGCAGGGATCGTTTCGTGTTTGCAGGTGAAGGCCAGCTTGGCCTTGATTTCAGTTAAAGGCTTCACGGAAGGATCCTTCTTGGGGAAATAAAAACTACCATCGCTGCCGCAAGCAACCAGCAGCAGGCAGGGCAATAGGAGGAACAGGCGCATCAGTCGAGATCCTTCAGGATGGCCTTGTCGTAATAGAACTCGACGAGTGAAGCGTCGGGCTTTGCCTTATTTTTTTGGAGACGTTTGTTCTTGTCGGTGATGTCCTGCCAAGCCTTAAACGCATCCTTCTCATCATCCTGCGACCCCCTCTGACCCGTATGCAGATCCCACAACCGCCGCCGCAACGCCTGGGTCACGCTCATCCACTCATGGGCAATGTTCAGTTCGCTGTCCACCTGCATGCTGCGGGTGTTGATATTGGCCGAGCCCAGGGTGGTGAACACGTCGTTGATGATCATCAACTTGGAGTGGATATACACCGGCATCCAGGGTTTGCCCGCCGGTGAATCGGGGGCGACCAGCGAGCATATGTGCACCTTCAAGCCAGGTATTTCCTCGGGCACAACGGTGCTGTCCAGGATCTTTTGTTTCTTGCGTTCAAACTCGGCCTTCCATCGAGCCT
>NZ_CAXAPG010000104.1:0-2018 GCF_963970585.1 Pseudomonas sp. RL_105y_Pfl2_101 | reverse complement strand
TGTGTTTGCCGAGATCGATACCGACCAGCGCTGATTCGCTCATGAAGATGGCCTCCGAAAATAAAACACCCTGCGAAAGCGTAGCCCTCGCGGGGTGTCGGGGGGGACCATCTCATTACCCCACCTAGTTACGGATGGGATAACGGTTTACCGTGGTATTTCCGGTGAGCAGTTCCACGGCAATAGTGCTTCGTAGTCAGCTACCGACTGCGCATGCGGCAGTCGCTCCAGTACGTGGCGCAGCCACGTATAAGGCTCTTGGCCGTTGACCTTGGCAGTTTCGACCAAGCTATAGATCTGCGCACTGGCCGTCGCGCCTTTGGGCGTGTCGCTGAACAGCCAAGCCTTGCGACCGATCACAAACGGCCTTATTGCGCGCTCTGCCGGGTTGTTGTCGATCGGTAAAAAGCCAGCCTCCACGTAACGCTCCAGCCGGCTCCAGTTGCTGGCCAGATAATCAGGCGTGTAGCCAGGGTGGGACCTGTGATGGTTATAATCTGTTTCCACAGGACAAGAATTTCAATAACTCGGCCTATAAGGTTTTCTATGAAAATAGAATAAAGGAGGCTTTAAATGATCCTTCTAAAACTGTTGGTCCGACTACTATAAAGTTTAATCGCACGGATCCTGGTTCGGCGAGGCCCGACACGATGGAATTGACGTATACAATAGATGGCAAGAGTAAAATTTTGCGCTTTGAAAATGAGGCTAAAAAATTCCGGAGGTTATAGAGTGATTATTGAAGATATAGAGTTGGCAAAAGAAATTTTTGCACTGATAGAGGCTGGCATTGTGCATGGTTATGACTCTTTTCGTTACGAAGTTGAGGTGGGTGACGGCTATTCGGAGGAAGAGCTCGTGGTTGAAAATAATGGGGTGGAGGTGACAAATGCCGAAACTGAATTCAATGGCGCGGTTCTATATAGTCTGGTAAAGCGATTAAAAGAAAACTCTAGAAAGCGTGGTGAAAACTGGACTTCATTTGTCATGTCCTATAGGCGTGATGGCGAAGTAAAAACAAATTTCAAGTACTAATGTTCTGGAGCTATAGAGAGTAGGTCACGAACAAATATGGAAAAGGACAGAACATCGCCCGGTTTCTCCAGACTTTTACGGAGGTCGTCTTCTTCCTGTAAATGCCGCGCGATGCACCAACCCGACTCATCATCTACACCGATGCGGGTCGGCGTCGGGCTGGGCCTTGCCGTTGCCGTCTACACAACCGGAAAAGGCCCCTTCTTCCTGGAGAATTTTGCATACTCCTGGTTACCGCAAGCGGCAGTGCTTTGCATAGCGCTGCTGTGCAAAGCGTCACGAGAATCGCTGGGGGGAATGGCTACTGCCATGGGGCTGTACTTGTTCCTTTTCGACCTCTGGGTCACAGACTCCATGGGGTGGCTTTTCTACTTATTCAGCTTTCCAGGCATCCTCATTGGGGCATTGCTTAACGTTGTTTTCAGCCCCTCGCGGAAGGTATTCAAGGCGCTGGTAGCGTTTGCGTGGGTGGTTCTCGGTATAGTGGGAAATTTGGCGGTTCTCGCTATTACGGTCACATAAGACTCCTAGCAGCGATTGGCAATATGATATGTACTAACAGGCGGCTTGCAGCCTTGAGCAACTGATAGCAAACCGAATCCTGGAAGTGAGTCAGTACTTTATGAACGAAGGTTGGCAAAACGACGATTACCTCATCGTCCTCACGCAGGATGAAAGCTTCGCTGCGATGAAAGCCTACCGGTTTGACCATTACCTGCCGGGTTATACGCTACTGGGCCTAAGAAGTTGGGACGACTTTATCGTCATCAACTCTTGCGGAGTAATGTTTACGGTGCCAACACTGCCGCTCGATGCGTCCTGTGTTGCGCCGTTTGCGCTGCCCCAGCAGATTTCGCTAGGGATGGTCTGAAATAGCCGGATGTTTTCCGGCTATCGAGCCGTCAGTACTTTTCAAAAAACGACCCGCGTCGAAATTTGATCCATTTTCTTCATTTTTCAGCCCTTCCGGGCGCAGCAAGGCG
>NZ_CAXAPG010000103.1:0-2022 GCF_963970585.1 Pseudomonas sp. RL_105y_Pfl2_101 | reverse complement strand
GCGCCGGCCTTGAGAATGCCCAGCAGGCCCGCCACCATGTCCAGGCTGCGATCGGCACAGATCGCCACGCGGTCATCCGGGCGAATGCCCAGTTCCAATAGGCGATGAGCGACCTGGTTGGCGCGCGCATTCAATTGCGAGTAGCTCAACGCTGCCTCGCCAGAGACAACCGCGACGGCATCCGGACAGGCCGCGACCCGTGTTTCGAACAAGCCGTGCAAGGTCAGGCCCTGCGGGTAATCGACCGCCGTGGCATTGAACGTTTCCAACAGATGCAGACGTTCGGCCGCCGGCAGACTCGTGAGGGCCTGCAGTGGCGTATCCGGCGCCTGCTCCAGTGCGCTGACCAGACTTTCGAGCGTGGTCTGCACGTACTCGCCGATACGCCGCGCGCCGGTTCCGACCAACGCTTGCACCACCAGGCTGAAGCCCTCGCCTTCATCATCCACGGCCAGCGCCAAGGGGTAATTGGTCCGTTCTTCACCGCCAATCGACTCGATGCCTTGCCACGCCGTCAGCGCCTGCGCGGTCACCTCGATCCCGCAATGACGATAGTTGAGCATCGAACTGAACAACGGTGTTGGCGCAACCACGCCACTGCAACGCTGGGCCAGTGCCAACGGAGCATGCTCATGGCCCAGCAGGCCGCTGAGTCGTTTGTGGGTCGCCTTCACCGCTGCGTATACATCTTGCCCAGCCAGGCTCACCCGCAATGGCAAGGTGTTGATGAACATGCCCAGGGCCCGGTCAGCTCCATCGCCGGCCTGCATGCGACCCAATAGTACGGTGCCGAAGACCACGTCGTCGCGACCGCTGACACGGCCCAGGACGTGCGCCCAGGCCAAGTGCATCAGGCTCGCCGCGCTGACGCCCAACTGGCGGGCCTGGTCGCGCAGACGGCGACACAAGCCCGCCTCCACGGCCAGCTTTACCTCTTCCACGCCATTGCCATCGCCTTGCACATCCCGCAGGCCGAACGGCAACGTAGGCTCGTCGACGTCGCCAAGCATGTCGCGGAAAAACGCTTCGTGCGCCTGCTGATCGACACCCAGGCGCGCCTGGGCCACGTAGTTGCGATAAGGCACCGATTCGCCCAGTTCATGGACCTTGCCCAACAACTGCGCCTGCATTTCACGTTCCAGCACTTCCAGGCCGGTATGGTCCAGGACCATATGGTGGAACAGCAGCATGGCGACCCAGCGCTGGTTGGCGACGTCCTCGGCGATAGCCAGACGCAGCATCGGTGCCTGCCGCACGTCCAGCCGATAATGCCGGGCATCGAAACGCTCATACAGCCGGGCAACGGCATCGCCGCCGCTCGGGTCCGCGTCCAACTCGTCAACGCTGAGCCGAGCCTGTCGCCACACGACCTGCATCGGTTCGTCGAGGTTTTCCCAGACCATCGAAGTTCTGAGAATGTCATGCCGGTCAATCACCCCCTGCAAAGCCTGGGCAAAGTCATCCAACCGGGCCCGGCGGTCAAACCCGAACAGCGTTTGCAGCACGTACGGATCACCCATTTTCGCCGTCAAATGGTGATACAGGATGCCTTCCTGCAACGGCGCCAGTGGGTAGATCTCCTGCACGTTGCGCGCTCCTCCCGGCACGCTCGCCACGATCCGATCGATGGCCTCCTGGCTCAATACGGCCAGCGGCAACATGTCCGGTGTGATGCGCTCACAGCCTTCGACGACGGCGCAGGCCGGCACCACCACATCCCGGTGTCCGCCCACCGCAGCGGCCAGAGCCTGCAGCGTTGGCTGGCTGAACAGCACGCGCACATCCACCGATAGTTCGGCCTGGCGCATGCGCTCGATCAGCCTCATCGCCAGCAGCGAATGGCCGCCCAGTTCGAAGAAATTGTCGTGGCGACCGACCCGCTCCACTTTCAACAGCTCGGCCCACAGGTCGGCCAAGACCTGTTCGATCTCGCCTTGCGGTGCCTCGTAGGCCTGGCTGGCGTACGCCTCGGCATCCGGTGCCGGCAGGGCCTTGCGGTCCACCTTGCCGTTGAGGGTCAAC
>NZ_CAXAPG010000102.1:0-2046 GCF_963970585.1 Pseudomonas sp. RL_105y_Pfl2_101 | reverse complement strand
TCAGGGTGGCGCCGCAGGTGGTCTTCATGCCATCCAAGGCTACGGGGATACCGTTGACGGAATAGGTGCTGCTGCCTTCGGCGATCGGGAAGGGGCCTTTGCATAAGGGGCACATCACCATGTGGCCCTTGCCAGCCATCGGTTTACCGTTGAGGTTGGTGTGGGGAATGGATTCGGTGACAACACCGCCGTGGTCTGTTGTGTCTCCTAAGCGAACGACTGCTTTCATTTTATTTTGTCCGACTTCTGTTTTTTAAGTACTCGGATAGAGGTTTTCGCGTTTTGCTGGTCAGTGGATTTTGGTTGAAGTCCTTGTGCAGCATGGTCTCCGCAAAAAATGCACGCATTGGAAATACGTGAAAACTTTTCTTCAGGCACTTAGTTGAGTGGTTCTTTGTATGTTTGCGTGCTGGTTCGCCTGTGACTCGCATTGTGGTTAAGTTATTGTCTCGTAATCTATTGGTATTGTAATTGACGAGTTTTGTAGAGTGCGCATCAGTTTTCTTAAGCTATCTTTAGTGTGTAAGTCAAATTCTATTTGGTCGTGCGATACGGTAATTCTTTCTAGTGATGTAAAATAAGTTTCTAGCCTCCATTCGTCAGCTGTGTATGGGGCTGATTCCAGGCCTTTGTGAACATCGATTTCTTCTTTTGTTTCTGTATTTGTAAAGCAGATGCCTGCTCCATGTTTTCTGAACTCCCATGTTTTTCCGTTAATTGTGACTTTCCCATGTTTTGGCCATTCCGTTTGTGTCTCTGGCGCCTTGAGAAATTCTGCTATCAGCATTCCTTGAGTGTTGGAAAATTTTTTAAGTATTTCAAAAAATTGATATAGGGTTATTTTTTTCATTGACACCTCGACTCATCTCTATCGTTTTGAAGTTTTTTGGCGGTTTCTGGGTCAATGCTGTGAACAATTACCGGAACTTGGCCAATGCGAGCCCTCGTGGCAGCTTGGGCTCGATGGTGTCCGTCGATTATTATGAGGCTGCCATCAACGTTAGCAACGTCAATTGGATAGCTTTCATCATATCCGTCTTTTCTCATTCTCGAAGTGAGTTTGTCCACCCTGTTTCTAGACATTTCTGCTCTTGTTTGTCGAGACCGCAAGTTCCTTGGATCTACTTGCAGTGGTGAGCTCGGGCAAGGGGAACAATTACATCTTGTATCTCCCATCTTTTTAGATAACCCAAGCGCATCAACCCACTCTACCGGATTCGGCGCATAGGAATACACATTGAAGGCACCCGCAAACCCAATCGGATCCTTGCCGATAAACCGACCCACTTGCGGATCATAGTACCGATAGCGGTTGTAGTGCAGCCCGGTTTCGACATCGAAGTACTGCCCCTGAAAGCGCAACGGATTGCGGATGTCGGTACGTTTGGCGGTCTCGCTACGCTGCTCCTTGGCTAGCCCCCAAGGGTTTTCCTGATAAAGACAACCCGCAACGTAAGTTGCCCAGGGTGACCGATCATATTACCGACCCTGGCGGTGATCAGAGACCCATCACGGTGAAGTACACCTATGGCGCCGATGGGCATAATTTCCTCGGCTATCCGAATGTGGTCCATGTGGAGAACGATGGCCTGGACAACCTGTATAAAGTCCTCGATCGCTACGAGTATGAGTCCACTGAAAAACTGATGGTCGGGAACGACGAGGTGCGCAGCGTGACACGCCGCTTCAACCGCTTCCACTTGCTGGTTTCGGAAACGACCTTGCAGGGCACGCATCAACAGACACAAACGACCCGTTACTACGCGGACGATGACGATACCTTGTCTTTCGATGCCCAGCCACGCCAGTGTCAGTTGCCGAAAGAGGCGATTACCCGCTGGGAATTGACGGACGATGCGCGTGAATGGCGTATAGACGTCGAAAGAAGCGAATATGACATCCATGGCAACCAGACCTTGAGGGAAACTCTGAAAAAGACTTCCTGATTAGGCAAAATCACCGGACACCAGTCGCCGAGCTTTTCAATGATGAAACAGATGACCTTCGCCGATGCCGAGTACGCCGGCAAGCGCAAGCAGACCCGCA
>NZ_CAXAPG010000101.1:0-2169 GCF_963970585.1 Pseudomonas sp. RL_105y_Pfl2_101 | reverse complement strand
CGAACAACCCATGGATCGTCTGTTGTCGCGGATAGTCCGCCTCGGTGGCGTTGAACGTCACCAACAACTTCTCGCTTTCCGACGTCGGCAGGATCGACACCTGCTGCAAGGGCAGGTCCGGCTGCTGTTCAAGCACCGCGACCAGACTTTCCAGCGTGTGTTGCACATAACCACAAAGCCGCTGCGCACCAATGCGCGCGGGGGTCATGACCGTAAAGCTGAATGCCTCGCCCTGGTCATCCACCGACAACATCAGCGGATAATTGGTCCGCTCCTCGCCACTGAGGATCTGGATGCCGCTCCAAGCCGACAATGCCTCGCTCGACACTGTGGTACCGGAGTGGCGATAGTTGAGCAAGGCGCTGAACAACGGCGTCGGCGCCTGCACACCGCTGCAGCGTTGCGCCAGCGCCAACGCGGCGTGTTCATGGCCCAGCAGTGCGGTCAAGCGGGCATGGGTCGCTTTCACCCCCGCACGAACCCCGGTTTGCCCGACACTCACTCGCAACGGCAAGGTATTGATGAACATCCCCAGCGCGCGGTCGGCCCCCTCACCGCCTTGCATCCGTCCGACCAATACCGTGCCGAACACCACATCGTCCTTGCCCGATATCTTGCCCAGGACTTGCGCCCAAACCAGGTGATACAAGCTCGCCGCGCTCACTCCCAAGTGACGCGCCTGGGCCCGCAGTCGACGACTCAGGTCGGCCTCGACTTCCTGGCGCACCTCCTCGAGGCCGCTGCCATCGCCTTGCACATCCTGCAAATCGAACGGCAACGTCGGCTCGTCGATGTCACCGAGCATTTCACGGAAGAAGGTTTCGTGCGCCTCACGGCTCACACCCAGGCGAGCCTGGGCCACGAAGTTGCGGTACGGCACCGACGCCGACAGCCGCTGCGCCTGACCGAGCATGTGCGCTTCGATTTCCGCCGACAGCACCGCCAGTGACGTGACGTCGTCCACCAGATGGTGAAACAACAGCATGCCCACCCAGCGTTGGTTCGCCAGGTCTTGCGCGTAGACAAGCCGCATCATCGGCGCCTTGCGAATGTCCAGGCGATAGAATCGCGGGTCGAAACGCTGGTGCAACTGCGTGGCGATGTCACCCTGCGCCGGATCCAGCGCAACCGGCTCGACACTCAGTGGCGCGTCTCGCCAGACCACCTGCATGGGTTCGGGCAAGCCTTCCCAGAGCACGCCAGTTCGCAGGATATCGTGCCGGGCAATGACGGCTTGCAGCGCATGGGCGAAATCTTCCAAGCGCGTGAACTGGTCGAAACCGAATATCACCTGTTGCAAATAGGGGTCGCCTTCGGCGGCGGCCAAATGGTGATAGAGAATGCCTTCCTGCAACGGCGCCAGGGCATAAATGTCTTGGACGTTACTTACACCGCCCGGCACCGCCGCGACGATCTGCTCTATCTCCGCTTGGGACAGCGCGGCCAGCGGCAGCATGTCCGGTGTGATGCGCGTGCAATCGGCCGGGATACCGTTGGCCGGCACCACGACGTCCCGGTAGCCACCGACGGCGGCAGCCAACGCGGCCAACGTCGGCTGGCCGAACAAGACCCGCACATCGACGCTCAGCTCGATCTGGCGCATGCGTTCGATCATTTTCACCGCCAACAGCGAGTGCCCGCCCAGTTCAAAGAAGTTGTCGTGGCGACCGACTTGTTCGAGCTTGAGCAAGTCCTCCCAGATCCGGGCAATGCTGGCTTCCACTTCTCCTTGTGGCGCCTCGTATTCACGGACGATCACTGCTGAATGATCCGGCGCTGGCAAGGTTTTGCGGTCGAGCTTGCCGTTGGGGGTCAGCGGCAGTGCATCGAGCCGCATGTAGGCAGCCGGCACCATGTATTCCGGCAATTGCCCTTGCAGATGGGTACGCAGGGTTTCGATATCCGCCATCTCCTCCACTGAGTGCGTGGTGAAATAAGCCACCAGGCGTTTCTCGCCCGGCACGTCTTCACGGGCCAGCACCACAGCTTCTTTCACCGCCTCATGCTGCGCCAGCCGCGCTTCGATCTCGCCCAACTCGATACGGAAACCGCGGATCTTCACTTGGTCATCGTTGCGCCCCAGGTACTCGATGTTGCCGTCCGGCAGGTAACGACCCAGGTCGCCGGTGCGGTACATCCGCGCATTTGCCGCGGTGCTGAACGGATCCC
>NZ_CAXAPG010000100.1:0-2215 GCF_963970585.1 Pseudomonas sp. RL_105y_Pfl2_101 | reverse complement strand
GTCGTGGCCTTGCGCCGCGGCGAACCCATCAACGCCCTCTGGATCGTCGTCGCGGCCGTGGCCATCTACCTGGTCGCCTACCGCTACTACAGCCTCTTCATCGCCAATAACGTGATGCAACTCGATGCGCGCCGGGCCACCCCTGCCGTGCTCAACAACGATGGCCTGGACTACGTCCCGACCAACAAACACATCCTTTTCGGCCACCACTTCGCGGCCATTGCCGGTGCCGGGCCGCTGGTCGGGCCGGTACTGGCGGCGCAGATGGGCTACCTGCCTGGTACGCTCTGGTTGATCGCCGGCGTGGTGCTGGCCGGTGCGGTGCAGGACTTCATGGTCCTGTTCCTGTCCACCCGCCGCAACGGTCGCTCCCTGGGCGACATGGTGCGCGAGGAAATGGGCCGCATCCCCGGCACCATCGCGCTGTTTGGCTGCTTCCTGATCATGATCATCATCCTCGCGGTGCTGGCGCTGATCGTGGTCAAAGCCCTGGCCGAGAGCCCGTGGGGCATTTTCACGGTGATGGCGACCATTCCGATCGCGATGTTCATGGGCATCTACATGCGCTACATCCGCCCGGGCCGCATCGGTGAAATCTCGGTCATTGGCGTGCTGTTGCTGCTGGGCTCGATCTGGCTGGGCGGGCAGATCGCTGCCGATCCGGTCTGGGCCAAGGCCTTTTCCTTTACCGGGATCCAGATCACCTGGATGCTGATCGGCTACGGTTTTGTCGCGGCGGTGCTGCCGGTGTGGCTGATCCTGGCGCCGCGGGACTACCTGTCGACCTTCCTCAAGATCGGCACCATCGTCGCCCTGGCGATCGGCATCCTGGTCACCATGCCCGAGCTGAAAATGCCGGCGCTGACCCAGTTCACCGACGGCACGGGGCCGGTGTGGAAGGGCGGGCTGTTCCCGTTCCTGTTCATCACCATCGCCTGCGGCGCGGTCTCGGGCTTCCACGCGCTGATCTCCTCGGGCACCACGCCCAAGCTGCTGGATAACGAAACCAACGCCCGCTACATCGGTTACGGCGGCATGCTGATGGAGTCCTTCGTGGCGATCATGGCCATGGTGGCCGCTTCGGTCATCGAGCCGGGCGTGTATTTCGCCATGAACAGTCCGGCGGCGATCGTCGGCGGTGACGTGGTGGCCGTGGCCCAGACCGTCAGCAGTTGGGGTTTTGCAATCACCCCCGAGGCGCTGCAAGCGGTGGCCAAGGACATCGGCGAGACCACCGTGCTGGCCCGTGCCGGCGGTGCGCCGACCTTGGCGGTCGGGATCGCGCAGATCCTGCACTCGGTGCTGCCGGGTGAGAACACCATGGCGTTCTGGTACCACTTCGCGATCCTGTTCGAAGCGCTGTTCATTCTCACCGCCGTGGACGCCGGCACCCGTGCCGGGCGGTTCATGCTGCAGGACTTGCTCGGCTCGTTCGTGCCTTCGCTCAAGCGCACTGAATCCTGGCCGGCCAACCTGATCGCCACCGCCGGTTGCGTGGCGCTGTGGGGCTACCTGCTGTACCAGGGCGTGATCGATCCGCTGGGCGGCATCAACACCTTGTGGCCGCTGTTCGGCATTTCCAACCAGATGTTGGCCGGTATCGCCCTGATGCTCGCCACCGTGGTACTGATCAAGATGAAGCGCCAGCGCTACGTCTGGGTCACGCTGCTGCCGGCGGCCTGGCTGCTGATCTGCACCACCACCGCGGGCCTGATCAAGCTGTTCGACGCCAACCCGGCGATCGGCTTTTTGGCCCTGGCGCGCAAATACAACGATGCCCTGGCCGCCGGCCAGGTCCTGGCCCCGGCCAAGAGCATCGAGCAGATGCAGCACGTGGTGTTCAACGCCTACACCAACGCGACGCTGACGGCATTGTTCCTGTTCGTGGTCTTCAGCATCCTGTTCTACGCGCTCAAGGTCGGCATCGCCGCCTGGGGCACCAAGGAACGCACGGATAAAGAAGCGCCATTCCAGGCTCTGCCGGACGCTTGATAGGGGGTTGCAACGATGTTCAATGACTTGAGTCGCCTCGGCAAATACCTCGGTCAGGCCGCCCGCCTGATGGTCGGCATGCCCGACTACGACAACTACGTCGAGCACATGCAAACCAAGCACCCGGACAAACCGCTGATGGACTACGAGGCGTTCTTTCGCGAACGCCAGGAGGCTCGTTACGGTGGCAAGGGTGGGCCCAAGTGCTGTTGAGTTGAGGTAG
>NZ_CAXAPG010000099.1:0-2251 GCF_963970585.1 Pseudomonas sp. RL_105y_Pfl2_101 | reverse complement strand
GCTTGCGCAGGTAATGGGCCAGGCGGTTGGCCCGCTCGTTCAGTTCCCCGTAGCTCAGGCGTTGCCCGCCGCGAATCACCGCCACGGCATCCGGGGTACGCTGGACCTGTTCCTCGAACAACCCATGAGTCGTCTGCTGCTGCGGATAGTCAGCCTCGGTGGCGTTGAACGTCACCAGCAGTTGCTCGCGTTCCGCGTCGGGCAAGATCGACAGGCGATACAGCGCCGCCTGTGGCGTCTGTTCCAGTGCCTGCACCAGCGTCTGTAGCGCTGCGTGCATATAAGCGCAGACCCGTTGGGCGCCGATCTGCTGCGCGACCAGCACCGTCAGGTTGAAACCGCTACCCAGGTCATCGACGTTCAAGGTCAGCGGATAATTGGTGCGGTCTTCCCCGTCCAGGACGTGGATGCCACACCATGCTTGCAGTGCCTGTGCCGACGCCTCGCCCGTAGCGCGGTGCCGATAGTTAAGCAAGGCGCTGAACAGCGGCAGCGGCGCCGCCACGCCACTGCAACGCTGGGCCAGCGCGAGCGAGGCATGTTCGTGCCCGAGCAAGGCCGTCAGTTGCCCATGGACCGCCTTGACGCCTGCCTTGACGCCTTGGTCGCCCAGGCTCACGCGCAGCGGCAAGGTATTGATGAACATCCCCAGTGCGCGGTCAGCGCCCTCGCCCGCCTGCATCCGGCCCATCAGGACCGTACCGAACACCACCTCCTGCTTGCCGGACACCTTGGCCAGCACTTGCGCCCACGCCAGATGCACCAGGCTGGCGGCACTCACCCCCAGTTGACGGGCCTGGGCCCGCAGGCGCTGGTCCAGGCCGGCATCCACCGACTGGCTGGTCTCTTCGATATCGCGTCCGCCGCTCTGCACATCCTGCAGGTTGAAGGGCAGCGTCGGCTCGTCGATATCGCCGAGCATGTCGTGAAAGAACGCCTCATGCTCTTCGCAACTCACGCCCAAGCGGGCCTGGGCCACGTAATTTCGATAAGGCACCGCTTCGGCCAGTTGCCCGGCTTCACCCAGCAGGTGCGCTTGCATCTCGTGCTGCACCACGTCCATCGCCGTGTGGTCCAGGGCGATGTGATGGAACAACAGTGTCGCGACCAGGCGATCGTTGGCCTCATCCCTTGCATAAGCCAAGCGCATCAGCGGTGCCTGGGCGACATCGATACGGTGATGGCGCGGGTCGAAACGCTGGCGCAGTTGCCCAACGGTATCACCCGCGGCCGGGTCGAGATCGAGTACTTCGAGGTGCAGCCTGGCTTCGCGCCAGACCACTTGCATAGGCTCGTCAAAACCGTCCCACACAATGCTGGTGCGCAAGATGTCGTGGCGATCAATGACCACCTGCAACGCCTGGACGAACCCGTCGAGACGTTCCTGGCTGTCGAAGGCAAACTGCGATTGAAGCAGATACGGGTCGCCCTGCTCGGCAGCCAGGTGATGGTAGAGAATGCCTTCCTGCAGCGGCGCCAACGGATAAATGTCCTGCACATTGCGCGCACCACCCGGCACCGTCGCCACGAGGCGGTCGAGGGTCGCCTGGGACAGGTTGGCCAGCGGCAGCAGTTCGGGGGTGATGTGTTCGCAGTCCGGCGCAATCAGGTTGGCCGGAACGCTGACCTCCTTCCCGCTGCCGACAGCCGCCGCCAGCGCGGCCAGGGTCGGTTGGCTGAACAGCACGCGCACATCGGCGCTCAAGCCGGCCTGGCGCATCCGCTCGATCAAGCTGACCGCCAGCAGCGAATGCCCGCCCAGTTCGAAGAAATGATCGTGACGGCCCACGCGTTCGACCTTGAGCAAATCTTGCCAGAGCCGCGCCAGGGTGGTTTCGACCTCGCCTTGCGGGGCTTCGTAGCCACGGGTGATCAGCGCGTCGAGGTCCGGTGCTGGCAAGGCCTTGCGGTCGAGCTTGCCGTTGGGGGTCAGCGGCAGCGCATCGAGGCGCACGTAGGCGGCGGGCACCATATACGCTGGCAACTGCGTTTGCAGGTGCGTGCGCAGGGTTTCGATGTCTACGGCTTCGTCCGGCGAGTGTTGGGTGAAATAGGCCACCAGGCGCTTGTCGCCTGGTATGTCTTCGCGGGCCACGACTACGGTTTCTTTCAGCGCTTCGTGGCGGGCGAGCTTGGCTTCGATCTCGCCCAGCTCGATGCGGAAACCACGGATCTTCACCTGGTCGTCGTTGCGGCCCAGGTATTCGATGTTGCCGTCCGGCAGGTAGCGGCCCAGGTCGCCAGTGCGATA
>NZ_CAXAPG010000098.1:0-2507 GCF_963970585.1 Pseudomonas sp. RL_105y_Pfl2_101 | reverse complement strand
GCATGGCAACTCCTGCGGTCGATCCATGGGGCAGGTTTTAATGGTCTAGAACTTTAAAGAGGCATTCTCTGGCTGTCGCCTTCACGCTTTCCGTATGTGCTGTGGGAAGTTTCGCTTTATTGTTTTTCAGGCAAGTTTTGGCTGAATTAATAATGTCTGGGGATTACAGAAAACAGCGAATTGGCGTACAGCTCTCAACGTAACAAGATGGCTTCCAGCGATTGCATGACTTGCTGGGTCGGGGTATAGGTAAATTTCTTTTAAGATCATGGTCTTGAATGCCTCGCTGGGTCTAGTTCCTGCCTGCGTCGATTCGCGTTTCTTCGCTCAAAATCTCGACGTTCCAACGAGCAACTGGGCCGGCCGGCTCTTTTTTGATGACTCTGGATTCGTAACGTTCTCTTGAAATCCAATACTCATGCGTAGACCTGAGCGAGCCTCGTGAGGCAATCGCTTCACAGGCTCGTGGGTAAGTTATTTAAGCCTTTCCAGTGAGGGGGGGCGGCCGCCGGGGGGGCTATTCAGAGCCCTTGAGATGGGAAATAAAAAGTGATGAAAACTCCGAGCCTTCATAGCTTTCCAGATTTTTGATATTGAAGAGGGCCCCTCGTTGTGTTGTGAGCTTTTGCAAGCGTCGCTTCAGTAGCTTATTGATCGGGCTGTCTGGTTGAGACGATAGGTGATCGAGCGCCTTTTGCGCACGTGCTGACACGTCCTTGAAAAAAATGTGTTGGCCATCAGTAGGTGGGACGATGCTCTCAAGGTCGCAGTTTTGAAAGGTGACGTAATCCAGTTTGCAAAGCTCAAAATCGACAAGCAGTGGGGTGTTCGGCTGGTCGGATATGAAGCTCACTTCTTGGAGCTTTCCAGCGAACTTAACATGGGTCATTTTTTTTGCATTGAGCGAGTTATCAATGATTTTGCATTGGCTGAATGTACAGTTGCTGAAGTGGCAATCGACCAGTGCGGTTTGTCGAAAATCGCACTTCAGGAAGGTGCAGTTTTCAAATCTGCTATCACTTAGACCTGTTGCTCGAAAGTCGACATTGCTGAATGTGCATTGGACTACGGTTGTTGTGTTGAAAAATCTTGAGTTGGAGAAGTCGGTTTTCTCGAATTCGCAATTTTCCAAAAGACAGCTGTCAAAAATCGGGTAGGAAAGTGTTGAGTTCTTTAATTTGGTGGCACCAATGAACTCATTTTTGAAAAGCGTTTTCTCAGGCAGGACGAGGCCGTCCTGCTCAATGCCAGATAATGTTTTTGATGGGATTCTGTCACTCACCACAACACTCCTTCATAACCATTGCCCCAATCGCCATAACGCCGTTGATGGGTGCCTTTTTTCCAATCAGCCTTCGTCGTCAGGTCCCACCAGGACTTGCTTTTCGGATCATACACATCGGGCAGGCGTTGTCCTGATTTCGCGACATTCAGATGTGCAAGCGACGGATCTGCCAGCACCCTACGTTTGAATTCGGCATCGATCCTTTGACCTACATAGCGACGGTAGCGAGAGCGTGCTTGTCCGAAGTCGCCTCTGTCATAGGCGCGTTTGACCGCCGCTCGTTGTTTTAAAGTCAATGAGCGTTGAGGGTTACGGTACACGGCTTTTTTCGCTGCGTTGGCGTGAGCCTGTAGCTTTTTAGTCGTTGAGCCGCATGGTGCCCATCCCCATGGATCGATCCATCCCAATGGGTTAGGGGCATATTGATAGAGATTCGCTCCCCCCGCCAACCCAATCGGATCCGGCGTAGTAAACCGCCCCACATCCGGATCATAAAACCTGAACGTATTGAAATGTAGCCCCGTTTCCCGATCCAGGTACTGCCCTTGGAACCGCAAATTCTGCTCTTCGATGTAATACGGCTCGCGCACCTCTTCCAGCGTATTGCCCCACACCCGATACGTCGCCTGCCAAACGTTGTGTCCGTCGGCTTCGGTGAGTTGTTCCGGCAGGCCGTTGAGGTCGTTGTGGTAGTAGCGGATCTTTTGCAGCGGGCTGCTGCCGTCGACGCGGGCCAGGGGTTCGTAGCCGTCGTCTTCATAGAGGTACAGGCTGGTTTGCTGGTGGCGGTGTTCCTGCAACAGGCGCAGGCCATCCCAGGTGAAACGGGTTTCGCCCAGCGGGTAACCATTGCTGTCGTGTTCGGTTTTTTCGATGCGCCGGCCCAGCGGGTCGTAGGCCATTTTCACCACGCTGCCGTTGTCGCTGCGCACTTCAATCAAGCGGCTTTCGGCGTCGTAGGCGAAGTGCTGCACGCCGCGTTTGGCGCTGCGTTTTTCGATCATCCGGCCGAAGGCATCGTAGCGGTAGCGCTTGTCCTGGTAGGTCAGCAGTTTGTTGTGCACCACCAATCCGGCGCCGGGCGCTGGGCCGTCCAGCAGGTTGGCGGCGGCGTCGTAGGTGAAGGTCTCGCGCTGGCCGTGCAGGCTGTCCTGGCTGGCGATGATGCGGCCGGTGGCGTCGTAGTGCAGGAGCTGGCGCTGTTGCGCGGCGGGTTGCTGGT
>NZ_CAXAPG010000097.1:0-2511 GCF_963970585.1 Pseudomonas sp. RL_105y_Pfl2_101 | reverse complement strand
TGCGCCAAGCATACAGGGTGGCTTGGGAGATGCCTTCTTGACGCGACAACTCGGCCACGGTCATGTTTTGCGGCGGCAGTAATTTACGGATAAGGGCCGCTTTACGCTCAGGTGAATAGCTCGACATCACAGCTCTCTTTGACGCCCCCGATCTATCGTTTTGATAAATCAGCTCAGGCGACAACTAGCCTGACACCGGGGGAAGCTCCCTCGCCACGGGATTTGCGTTTCGGAGCAAATCCTGTGGCGTCCGCTGATTTATTCCTCGTCCAAATCTTCCTCATCGATCAGCCCTTGAACGAAACGGAGGAAATTCGAGCAGACCAGCTTTTCGGATTGAGCGTGATTCTCTTCAGGGCTGAGGTCGCTATCAAAGCTATCAGTCGTGAAATAGCTAACGGCTTCGGTATCAAGGTTCAGGCAAAAGAAATTGCCGCCCCAGTCGTTTGCGAAAGGCAAGAGGTGCGCAGGCAGTACCTGCTTCTTCAGCATCAACTGGTAGGTGGACAGCACCGTGGACTCACCATGAGCAATCGGCTTGAAGGTAGCCACTTCGATGGGATCGAAAAAGTCTTCGCTGATCCAATAAGCTCGTTCCGGCATGCCGCCGTTGTACTTGAGGTAATGGTTTCGAAAGGGAGCCGGTAGCCTCTTGCCGATGACGGACTCCAGATGATCCAGATCCATTGAGGTAATGGCCGTTTCATGATCTAGAAATTTATTCTCCAGCATCGCTGTCCTCTGGCTGGGCCGTACGTATCACGCATTTTGCCACTTCATTACATATTCCATTGCCAGGATGGCGTGAACGCACGTTAAGCAAGAAGCAGGAAATGGGCCTACCGACCGGATCGACTAGCCCATGCTGCGGGAGAGACGATTCGTTAATGAAACCCCTCGAGCAATGCCTTGTCTTTTTCTCCGCCCCAAGGATCATCCAGCAGATATCTTGCAAGCACTCGGCTGTCCGATGGGACCAGCGTGATTTTGTAGAAAATCTCTTCGCCCTCGCATACCTCGAAGTGCAACGCGTAGTCGCGTTTCTCTAAATCAAGTTCGACCTTGAATTTTTCCGCTGCAGAGGCGATTTCCACGTGGCTGGGATCGGTGATATGGAAGGGCACGACGATGCAGCGCTGGGCGGTGGGGTCGAGGTTGAAGCTGTCTTCCAGTTTCAGATGGACGTTCGCACCGAAAGCGTCTTCAGGTAGGGGGTCGAATACAACATAGTCGCTATGAATTATTGCGCCTTGCTCCAGATTAATCTTGCCCCACTGGCTCGAGGTTTCGTCGAAGGGCCGTGATCGGAATTGGATTTGGCTATGAGATATCAATAGATCCACAGATTGAGCGGTGTTTTTCATCAGTAAACCTCGATTTTAACTCTGGTCCCATTGGGCAGGTCGGACAGGACATTGCCGATGCTCGAGCCGGCCCCCCGATTGTCGCTAGGATCGATGTATTTGACGCTGGCGCCGGTACCACCTTCCTTGAACATTGCCATCGGCCATTCGTCCCGATCCTTGCCTGTTTTGGTCTTAATATCTTTCAAGCTAAGTTTGCGATTGAGCTTAGCGGTGTCACGTTGAATGGTCACGATGTAGGGGTGCCCCTTCTTGATTGCGCCATCGATATGCCCAAACGTCTGCGGATACTCTGACCGCTTCAGTCGCAGCTTGTAGTCGTACTGTTTCGATCGGGCCTTGGTCAGCGTACAGCCGGCGAGACCTAGGGGATCCATCCAAGTGAACGGATTTAGGACAAACGCGTAAAGATTGAATCCTCCTGCCAACCCAATAGGGTCTGGGGTCGTGAATCGGCCGACGTCCGGATCGTATTGGCGGAACAGGTTGTAATGTAAACCTGTTTCCCGATCCAGATACTGCCCCTGGAACCGCAAATTCTGCTCTTCGATGTAGTACGGCTCGCGCACCTCTTCCAGCGTATTGCCCCACACCCGATACGTCGCCTGCCAAACATTGTGTCCGTCGGCTTCGGTGAGTTGTTCCGGCAGGCCGTTGAGGTCGTTGTGGTAGTAGCGGATCTTTTGCAGCGGGCCGCTGCCGTCGACGCGGGCCAGGGGTTCGTAGCCGTCGTCTTCGTAGAGGTACAGGCTGGTTTGCTGGTGGCGGTGTTCCTGCAACAGGCGCAGGCCGTCCCAGGTGAAGCGAGTTTCGCCCAGTGGGTAGCCGTGGCTGTCGTGTTCGGTTTTTTCGATGCGCCGGCCCAGCGGGTCGTAGGCCATTTTCACCACGCTGCCGTTGTCGTTGCGCACTTCAATCAAGCGGCTTTCAGCGTCGTAGGCAAAGTGCTGCACGCCGCGTTTGGCGCTGCGTTTTTCGATCATCCGGCCGAAGGCGTCGTAGCGGTAGCGCTTGTCCTGGTAGGTCAGCAGTTTGTTGTGCACCACCAATCCGGCGCCGGGCGCTGGGCCGTCGAGCAGGTTGGCGGCGGCGTCGTAGGTGAAGGTCTCGCGCTGGCCGTGCAGGCTGTCCTGGCTGGCGATGATGC
>NZ_CAXAPG010000096.1:0-2582 GCF_963970585.1 Pseudomonas sp. RL_105y_Pfl2_101 | reverse complement strand
CGCCTTGCTGCGCCCGGAAGGGCTGAAAAATGAAGAAAATGGATCAAATTTCGACGCGGGTCGTTTTTTGAAAAGTACTGACGGCTCGATAGCCGGAGAATATCCGGCTATTTCAGACCATCCTTAGAAGCTTTACCAACTCCTTTGAGCAAGCTCTCACTTGTGAGAACGTTAAGCAGTGACGCAGGGTTTAGATGACTTGGCCGGACGGTTACAAAAATAGTGCTCTACGAGTTCGTTTTTCAACCGCGCTGAAAAAATCCTCACGCAAGCCGCAAGCCAACGCCTGCGCTTGCTCCGCAACTCTGGTTTTCGCTTCATTAGCTTCGGCCTTGCACACAGCTTTCCAGTCCCTTTCGGACAGGGTCGCTATATGGAAGGGCCGTTGCGGCCGCCAGGGCGCCCGAACACCAGTCGGCAAAGTAGCTCCGCATTTGGCGCGGCCATCTTCGGCGCATTACTGACAACCATCCAGCCGCTCGACACAGCCATTGACGTTGCGACAGGTATCGAGATCGGTTTATCGACCCTCGCGATGGTGATTTCAGCACCAGACCTGAAACCATCGACAGCAGCCCCAATGGTTGGTAGCGCTGTAGAGTAAGTTGAACCGCGGGCCAAATCATGCTTACCTCCCACGGCCATCGTATCAGTGACCTAAAGCGCAGCATGGAGCATGCTTATGTCCAGTGAAGTAAGGCTTGTGATCGTGATTGCCACAAAGGCCGGCCGAGCCCAATGGAAGATTGATTCATCTGAGCGCCTTGCCCCCCTCGTCAGAAATGAAGAAATGTATCTGCAATATGACCTACACAGGGGCGCTAGCAATGAGGATCAGTTTGTCCTGATTGAGCGCTGGCATCTCCAGCAGCGCTGCCGGCTCCTAGTGCTACTACTCATATGATCGCGGCTGACACGTTGAGTCCCACTTTCAAGACTAGCCCAGCGACCGTTTGCACCTGGGGTCGACGATTCCAGACTAGTTCCCCTATGATATCGAGCTCATCCAGATGTCTCGCTCCCAACGCCTCCTGGCTTTGATTCAAATCCTGCGTCGCCACCGTTTTCCTGTCGCGGGAGCCGTACTCGCGCAGGAATTGGGCATCACGCTGCGCACCCTGTACAGGGACATCAGCACGCTGAAGGAACAAGGCGCGCATATTGAAGGCGTCGCCGGGCTGGGTTTTGTGTTGCAACCCGGGTTCATGCTTCCGCCACTGATGTTTACAGAGGATGAGCTGGAGGCATTGGTGCTCGGCTCGCGTTGGGTGATCGCACGCGCCGACGGACGATTGGGGGGGGCGGCACGTGACGCGCTCGATAAAATTCATGCGGTCCTGCCATCCGGCTTGAAGGATGAACTCGACGCTTCTGCTTTGTTCATCGGCCCTGGCGCCCCTTCTCTGGCAACAGACACACAGGCACTGATTCGACAGGCGATCAGGGCAGAGCGCAAAGCGACAATGGTCTACAAAGACCTGAGGGGCGTGGAGTCCTGCCGGACAATCTGGCCATTCGCCCTGGGGTATTTTGATGACGCTCACGTCCTGGTCGGGTGGTGCGAGTTACGTGAAGGTTTTCGTCATTTTCGTTGTGACCGGATTACCACCTTCGATGTCGCGCAGGAAAGGTATCCCCGTCGGCGCCAGGTCTTGCTAAAGGCGTGGCGCCTTGAGGAAGGGATTAAGCCTCCGATAGAAAATCGCTGCTGACAGAAATGGGTAGTGCCATGCGTAGGATAAGGGGCGCAAGCAGATTGCTGCTGCGCGACTTCAATCCATGTTCAAGAGCACGCCAATGATCAAGCCTAATTTTTTCATTTTGTATGTAGATAGCCCAGAGACCAGTGCAAGGTTCTACGCGGATTTGCTTGGGGATTCGCCGGTGGAGGCTTCGCCCACCTTTGCGATGTTCGCCCTAGATTCGGGGTTCATGTTGGGACTCTGGTCCAGGCACACCGTGGAGCCTGGAGTGAAAGAGGTTGGCACGGCAGGAGAGGTAGCATTCTGTGTCACGGAAAAAAACGTTGTAGATTTGACCTATGAAGCATGGATTGCCAAGGGGTTAAAAGTTATCCAAAGCCCTATGGATATGGAGTTTGGATACACCTTTGTCGCCCTTGATCCGGATGGTCATCGATTGCGGGTATTCGTGCCGTCGGATAACTGATTAGCGTTTGTGGAGCACCTGTGTGCCGGAACCAGGGGGAACCCGTAGGCGCTCATTTCGTCACAGTCGAGAGCGGATACTAAGTCATACCTGCTTTCGTTCGAGACACCTGTGCGTGGTATTACCGACGGTTGTGCAGCCACGAACGCATTCACCATTCCGGTGGACTGGTGATGAACTACCTCATCGAATGCCCGAAACACAACGCTCGCTTTGATTGGCACAGTGGCCTTGGCAGGAGGTAAGGGGCCGGGGAACACACCTTCCTCGCCCTGCCAATAAGGGTGATTGTGTCCGCGTATTTTGATCTGACCCCGAAATGTTGGACGCCTTCTATGCCCGCCGTGCTTGAGTCCTGTATTCCACAGGGCTCAGGCCACTTAGCTTCAGCCTGATTCGCGAATGATTGTAGT
>NZ_CAXAPG010000095.1:0-2591 GCF_963970585.1 Pseudomonas sp. RL_105y_Pfl2_101 | reverse complement strand
AACCGTTGTTGATCACCAGCCGGGTGATCGCCCGATGCGGCACCAGCACGCCTTTCGGGGTACCGGTAGAGCCCGAGGTGTACATGATGTAGGCGATCGATTCACTGGACTGCGCCAATGCCGGGTTATGCACCAACCCCTGGTCGTCCAGCGTGTCCAGGTCGATGCGCCACGCGCCCTCGGGCACGGCCTCGGTACTGAACGTCAGCAGGCACTTGGCCTGGCAGTCGTCAAGCATGAACCCTTGGCGCTCCAGCGAGGCGTTGCGATCCAGCGGCACGTAGGCTGCCGCGCACTTGAGAATCGCCAACTGGCTGGCCAGCAGCTCGACGGCGCGTGGCAGCAGGATCGCCACGCAGTCGTCCGGTTGCACGCCGAGGCCGATCAGGTGATGGGCCAGGCGATTGGCCTGCTCGTTCAGCTCCGCGTAAGTCACTTTCCGCAGTCCGTGCACCACCGCAATCGCGTGCGGCAGGTGCGCGGCCTGGGCCTCGAACAGCGCCAGGACGGTCTGCTCGTGGGGATAGGCACGTTTGGTGGCGTTGAAATCCACCCGCAACTGGTTGCGTTCGCTCTCCGGCAGGATCTCCAGGCGATTGAGTGGTGTCTGGGGTGCGTGTTCAAGGGCCTGCACCAGATTTTCCAGGGCCGTGTGCATGTAAGCGCAGATGCGCGCCGCACCGATTCCCTGCGACACCAGGGCGCTCAACATGAAGCCGTCGCCCAGGTCGTCCACCGATAGGGTCAGCGGGTAGTTGGTCCGTTCTTCGTTACTCCGGAACTCGATGCCATCCCACGCGGCCAGGGTTTCATTCGAGACCTCGGCCGCTGCGCTGGCGCTGTGCCGATAATTGAGCAGTGCGCTGAACAACGGCAACGGTGCAACCACGCCACTGCAACGCTGCGCCAGGGCCAGCGAGGCGTGTTCATGGCCCAATAACCCGGTCAGGCGAGCGTGAGTGGCTTTCACCCCATCGCGCACGCCTTGGCTGCTCACTTCGACCCGCAACGGCAAGGTATTGATGAACATGCCCAGCGCCCGGTCCGCGCCATCGCCGCCCTGCATCCGACCCAGCAGGACCGTACCGAACACCACATCGTCCTTGCCTGACACACATCCCAACACCTGCGCCCAGGCCAGGTGGACCAGGCTAGCGGCACTCACGCCCAACTGCCGGGCTTGTGCTCGCAGACGCAGGCTCAAGGTTGCCTCGACAACTTGCCGGGCATGCTCGATGTCCTGACCGTCGCCGCTCACGTCCTGCAAGCCGAAAGGTAGCGTCGGCTCGTCGACATCGCCGAGCATCTCGCGGAAAAACCCTTCGTGCTCTTGTTGGCTCACACCTAGGCGCGCTTGCGCCACATAGTTGCGGTACGGCATCGCCACGGCCAGTTGGTCGGCCTCGCCCAGCAGGTGTGCCTGCATCTCGTGCTGCACCACTTCCAGGGCTGTGTGGTCGAGGGCCATATGGTGGAACAGCAACACCGCCACCCAACGCCGGTTGATCACGTCTTCGGCAAAGACCAGACGCATCAGCGGAGCCTGGGTGATGTCCAGCCGGTAGTGTTGCGGGTCGAAACGATGCTGCAGCTGCGCCGCGATCTCGCCCTCGGAAATGTCCAGGGCGAGCTCTTCCAGGTGCAATTTCGCTTCGCGCCACACCACTTGGATCGGCGTGTCGAAGCCTTGCCACACCACGCTGGTGCGCAGGATGTCGTGCCGATCGATGACGTGTTGCAGGGCGTCCACAAACGCCGTCAGCCGGTCGAGACTGTGCAGTTCGAACACGGTTTTCAAGACATAGGGGTCGCCCTGCTCGGCGGCCAGGTGATGGTAGAGAATGCCGTCCTGCAGTGGTGCCAGCGGGTAGATGTCCTGCACATTCGGTGCCCCTCCCGGCACTGTCGCCACGACCCGGTCAATGGTCGCCTGATCAAGGTCGATCAGCGTGAGCATGTCCGGGGTGATCCGTCCGCAGTCCGGAACAATCCGGTTCACCGGGACATCCACCTCCCGGCCACTGCCGATGGCCGCGCCCAGCGCAGCCAAGGTCGGCTGGCTGAACAACACCCGCACGTCAGCGCTCAAGCCGACCTGGCGCATGCGTTCGATCAGCGTGACCGCCAGCAGCGAATGGCCGCCCAGCTCGAAGAAATTGTCGTGGCGACCGACCTGGTCAACCCTGAGCAGTTCGGCCCAGAGTTGTGCCAATAGCTGCTCGACCTCGCCTTGCGGGGCTTCATATTCACGGCTGACGTAAGCGTCGCTGTCCGGCGCCGGCAGTGCACGGCGGTCGAGCTTGCCGTTGGCGGTCAACGGCAGTGCGTCGAGCCGCACGTAGGCCACCGGAATCATGTAGTCCGGCAATTGCCCCTGCAAATGAGTACGCAGCGTCTCGATGTGTGGCGCAACGTCCAGGTCCCGCGGCGTGAAGTACGCCACCAGGCGCTTCTCGCCCGGGGTGTCTTCGCGCACCAGCACCACGGCGTCCTTGACCGCGTCATGCTGTCCGAGCCGAGCTTCGATCTCGCCCAGTTCGATACGGAAACCGCGGATCTTCACCTGGTCGTCGTTGCGGCCCAGGTAATCC
>NZ_CAXAPG010000094.1:0-2644 GCF_963970585.1 Pseudomonas sp. RL_105y_Pfl2_101 | reverse complement strand
CCCCGTACAGCTTCGACGTGTCGGTGTGGGAGTTCTTCTGGCCGCTGATCACCGGCGCGACCCTGGTGGTCGCCCGTCCCGACGGTCATCGCGACCCGGCCTACCTCAGCCAGTTGATCCAGCAGGAGCGGGTCACCACCTTGCACTTCGTGCCGTCAATGCTGCGGGCGTTTGTCGAAGAGCCGAGCCTGGTCAACTGCCACAGCCTGCGTCAGGTGTTCGCCAGTGGCGAAGCCCTGCCGGTGGACCTGGTACGGCGCTTCATGGGCCAACACCCGGCAGCGCTGGTCAACCTGTACGGCCCGACCGAAGCGGCCATCGACGTCTCGGTCTGGCGTTGCTCGGCGGACGATGTGATCGTGCCGATCGGCAAACCCATCGCCAACCTGCGCTTGTACATCCTCGACGAGGCCCTGCAACCGCTGCCGATTGGCAGCATCGGCGAACTGTACATCGGTGGCGCCGGCGTCGCCCGGGGTTACCTGAAACGCCCGGACCTGACCGAGCAACGCTTCCTCGCCAGCCCATTCATCGAGGGTGACCGCCTGTACCGCACCGGCGACCTCTGCCGCTTCCAGGCCGATGGCAACATCGAATACCTGGGCCGTCTCGACCATCAGGTGAAATTGCGCGGCCAGCGGATCGAGCTGGGGGAAATCGACGCTGCGCTGCTGGCGCAGACCGGTGTTCGCGACGCCGCCACCTTGTTGCTGGACCAGCGCCTGGTGAGTTTCTGGTGCGGTGACGCCGATGAGACGACCCTGCGTGCCGACTTGAGTGACAGCCTGCCCGCGCACATGCAACCAAGCCTCTTGGTGCAGCTCGATAACCTGCCGCTCAACAGCAACGGCAAGCTCGACCGCAAGGCATTGGCCACCACGCCGCTGCCACAGAGCCACAGCGACCAGCCGCGCACCGCGCCGCGCAATGTCACTGAAACCGTGCTCTGCGAACTGTTCAGCGAGGTGCTGGGTGGTTCGGAGGTCGGCATCGAGGACAACTTTTTCCAACTCGGCGGTCACTCCTTGCTGGCCACCCGCTTGGTCAGCCGGGTCCGTGAGCGCCTCGGGGTTTGCCTGCCCTTGCCGCTGGTGTTCGCCCAACCGACGGTAGCGGCCCTGGCCGAGCATCTGCGCGCGGCCATGCCCGGCGAATCGATCAGCGCACAACCGCGCCCGGCGCTATTGCCCCTGGGCCTGGCTCAACGCCGGTTCTGGATGCTCAGCCGCCTGGTGCCGGAGTCCCGCGAGTACCACATGCCATTCGCCCTGACCTTGCGCGGCGAGTTGCAGGTCGAGGTCTTGCGCGAGGCCTTTGCGCAGGTCAGCCTGCGCCACCTGGTGCTGCGCAGCCGTATCGTCGAAGTCGACGGCGAGCCGCAATTGCTGATCGACGACCACGGGCCGGCGCTCGCGGTCACTGGCGTTGCGACCCAGGACTGGTCTGTGGCCTGCACCAACGCCCAGGACGCACTGATGACACCGTTCGACCTGGCCGCCGCTGCGCCTTGGCGTGCGCACCTGCTGCAACGCCAGGGCAGTGACGAACACCTGTTGCTGGTGTGCCTGCACCACAGCGCCACCGACGGTTGGGCCATGCAGTTGCTCATCAACGAACTGACCCAGGCCTACGCCGCCGGCCTGAACGGGCAGTCGCCCGCCTGGGCACCGCTGGAAATCGACTACATCGATTTCGCCCTGTGGCAACAGCACCCGGACACCCAGGCCCGGCGCAGCGACAGCCTGGACTACTGGAAAAGCCACCTGGGCCAGAACGACTACCAACTCGACCTGCCCATCGACCATCCACGCGGCGCCGAAGCGGACCGCCGCGCCCGACAACTGAACGTGTCCCTCGGCACCCAGCGCGCCCAAGCCATCCGGCAGTTCGCCCGTCAGCGCGGCACGACCACCTACGTGGTGCTGGCCACGGCCCTGAGCGCGCTGCTGGCGCGCTACAGCGGTCAGCGGGAGATTCTTCTCGGCACCCCGGCGGACCAGCGTGACCATGGGCAAACCCAGACGTTGCTGGCCTGCCTGGTCAACACCCTGGTGATCCGCAGCGACGTCGACCAACGGGCCCCGGCCGAGCAACTGCTGGCCAGCGTCGAGGCCGACCTGCGTGCAGCCCAAGCCCATGCTGACCTGCCCTTCGCCACTCTGGTCGGCGCTATCGCACAAAACCGCGACTTGAACCGTACGCCGCTGTTCCAAGTGCTGTTCTCCCTCAACTATGGCCGCGTCGACAGCAGCCAATGGCCGGGATTGAACGTCGAAGAACAGATGCTGCCGGTGATCGACGCCAAGTTTGAACAGAGCTGGGAAGTCCAGGACGACGGCAGCGACATGACGCTGGCGCTGGAATACCAATCGGCCTTGTACGACGAAGCGACGATGCAACGCTGGAGCGCGCAGTGGTGCGCGCTGCTTGACGCCCTGGTGGCAAGCCCTGGGCGCCCCCTGGTCGAACTGTTCCCGCAACAGCAGGATCAACAGCAACTGGATCGCTGGAACGCCACCGACCGCCACTACAGCGGCCCAACCAACCTACACACCGCCCTGAGCCAACAAGCCGCCCTGAGCCCCAACGCCCCGGCACTGGTGTTCGAAGGCCAGCGCCTGAGCTACGCCGAGCTGGACCTGCG
>NZ_CAXAPG010000093.1:0-2662 GCF_963970585.1 Pseudomonas sp. RL_105y_Pfl2_101 | reverse complement strand
GCTTGTTCAATCGCGATGTGTTTCGCCGCACCCAGCATGACAACACACAACGCTGGTGGCGCTGGCGAAGCCTGGGGTTGCCGGTGGAACAGGTGCTGTTGTTGGGGCCGGCTGGGGATGATCAAGAACATTACCAACGCCTGATGGAAAACACGCCCTTGCCCCCATCACCGGCCACCTCCGATGCGGCGACGCCCGGTCGGCGTTGCCCCGTGATACTGGATAAGACCGTCGAACGCGCTCCAGCGCTGGCGCAACACTTGGCCCGGTTGGTCCTGGGGCTTGACGCGGTATCGGAACGCTGGCCGAGGTTGCGGGCGATTGCCTGGGTGGGCGACGAGTCCGGCCTGGCTGCTTTTGAAAAGATGCTGGAAGACAACGGCGCCGCGCCGCCCAAGGTGCGCTTGCCCTTGCAGGACCTGGCTGGCCTGGACGAACTGATCGACATCTTCAATCACGAATGCCGTAAGCCGGACGATTGGCTGCTGTGCGCTGGAGTGGTGTCGATGCAGAGCGCCGAAGAAGCAGTGCCGCCCGGCGAAGGCGGCTTCGTCTGGCTGGTGAGTCGGCAGGGTCAACAGCTGTTGCATCGGGGCGAATACCTGTTGAGTGAAACCAACGAGCCGCCCGCTGACCTCTGCGCACAGATGCAGCGTTATGCCGGGCTGCAAACACCGCCGCCGACGTGTCTGGCCATGGATCAGGCCAGCCAGGAGGCTTTCCTGGGCGGTTGGTCGGCGGTAGAGCATCAACTGACCGGGCACTGGGGCGCCTTGGCGCAGCTGGCGCCGTTTATCGGCATGTCGTTGGCGTTGTTGCAGGCAAAGGAGGCTGGGCAGCCCTGTGGCTGGCTAAGCCAGGATGCGGACAAACGATTGGCTATAGGAGTGGCAAAGCCTTATGGCAATGAATAACGGCGAGCCCAAGGGCTCATTGATCGGGTTGGGATCAGGCTACCTCCTGGTCATGACGTTCATGGTCATACTCGGTTGCCTACTGTATCGCTTGGCTGGTCACCACCTCGGTTGGCCGCCAGTACCGCTCCAGCAATTGGTGTTGTGGGGACTGGGCGCATGGTTGGCGCTCGTTTTGTTCTGCCCGACGATTCTGCTGGCCTGGGATCGTTTGGCGGTTCGCCAGGCGGAGCGGACCACGCAGGGCATCCATGGCGGCACCTCCACCTCCCGATTGAATCCGCAACCTGATTCGAAAGACGACGAAGAGAAGTTGATCAGGCTCCGCGAGCACCTACGCTTCCAATACGGCCCCCTCTGGCGCCACAAAGTCCGCCTCCTGCTCATCGTCGGCGAACCCACCCAAATCGCCGCCATCGCCCCGGAACTGGAAAAAAAGAAATGGCTCGAAGGCGAACGCACCGTGCTCCTATGGGGCGGCAGCCTTCAAGAAACGTTGGAAACCCCACTGCTGAACCAATGGCTCACCCTGCGCCGTGGGCGGGCGTTCGATGGGGTGGTCTGGGCGTTGGACAAACCCCAAAGCACCGACGACGCGGCGATGGCCAAGGCCCTGCGGCACTTGCACGACCTGGCGCGGCAGGTGCGGCGGCGGTTGCCCTTGCATGTGTGGCAGGTCTGCGAAAGCGCCTGGCCGCAGGACAAGCGCGAGACCCAGACCGTGGGGTGTTTGTTGCCGGCGCGGGTCACGGCGCCGATGTTGGAGACGAATCTGAGTAACCTGCTGGGTCCCTTGCGTCATGAGGGGCTGGAGCAGATGCAGGTCAACAAGCAGATGCACCACGATTTCCTGCTGCGCCTGTCCCGGGATCTGAAGGTCGAGGGTATTGCCCATTGGCGTCAGGCGCTGGCGCCGTTGTGGGGTGGATTGAACCCGGGGG
The DNA here is from genome assembly GCF_963970585.1 of Pseudomonas sp. RL_105y_Pfl2_101. NCBI lineage: Bacteria > Pseudomonadati > Pseudomonadota > Gammaproteobacteria > Pseudomonadales > Pseudomonadaceae > Pseudomonas > Pseudomonas sp. RL_105y_Pfl2_101. The sequence continues at coordinate 807 of NZ_CAXAPG010000093.1, read as the reverse complement.
TGCTGCTGCGCGGGCTGTGGTTCAGCCTGCCGCTGTCCGTGACGCACAGCAGTGAAAACCTGCACTTCTGGTGGCCGGATCCGGCCTGGCATGGCGTGCAGCGCGACAAGGCCGTCGGCGCTCGCCTGGGCTGGGGCGTACCGCGAATCGCTTATGCGCTGTTCATGGGCCTGGCATTGGTGGGCATCGCGGGGACGGTGGTCTCCTTCGTGAGCAACCGGGCGCAGATCGTCCAGGTGCAATCGCTGTTGACGGCCTTGCAAGCGTCATCAACGCAAGAAGAGCAACTGCTCGCGCTGAACGAACTGGCCCGCGAGTTGGCGCGCTTGGATCACCGCGTCGCGCACGGCGCGCCGTGGCATCAACGCTTTGGCTTGAACCGCAATGAAACATTGCTTGAGCTGCTGTGGCCACGTTATGTCGAGGCCAACAACCGCCTGATCCGCGACCCGGCGGAGGCGCGGTTGCGCGAGCAACTGAGCGCCCTGGTCCAACTCGCACCGGGCAGCCCCGAACGGGCCGAGCGCACTCGTGACGCCTACGATCAGCTCAAGGCGTACCTGATGATGGCGCGCCCGGAAAAAGCCGAGGCGCACCTGTTGGTCAAGACCCTGGGCCACGTCGAGCCCGCGCGTGACGGCATCGCCCCCGGCCTCTGGCAAACCTATGCACCGAACCTCTGGCAGTTCTACGCCGAGCAATTGCCCGCGCACCCGGACTGGCGCATCGAGGCCGATTCTCGCTTGGTGGCGCAGGTGCGCCAGGTGTTGCTCGATCAGATGGGCCAACGCAACGCCGAGGCCAGCC
>NZ_CAXAPG010000092.1:0-2815 GCF_963970585.1 Pseudomonas sp. RL_105y_Pfl2_101 | reverse complement strand
CCTTGCTGCGCCCGGAAGGGCTGAAAAATGAAGAAAATGGATCAAATTTCGACGCGGGTCGTTTTTTGAAAAGTACTGACGGCTCGATAGCCGGAAAACATCCGGCTATTTCAGACCATCCTTAGCAGGATTGATCTCCTTTGATCCACGAACGAAGCCTATCCAACGTAGGCGCCTTTACCCCAATCGTGCTCCAACCCTTGAGGGTGTAAAGCTTTATCTCAGCGAGCCCCTCAGGTTTGGGTTCAATGGTGATGATTGCCAAACTGAGTCTCACGCCTTGAGCCACCATACGCTGAGTGATCTGCCCGCTACCGAATTCCGAATCGAACTCGCTTTCTGTTGTGACCGGAGTCCCCAGCGGCGAGTGCTCCAAACAAAGTTTGCTTGCCTGACGAATGCTGCGATAAGCGATTTGAGCAGTAACGTTCGCCTGTATCGTGCCATCGTAACTGTTTGGGTCAGACATGAGGTTTGCGGGTGTATTTGTGCATCCCGCCAGCAATACTCCAAAGCCAATAGCCCATATAAATTTCAAAAAAAACTCCAGTGGTCGACAGAATGAGCATGCATGCAATGACGCCAATCTAGCGCGGAACAAAAAATCTTGATAGCTTAACGCCATAAAAAAAAATAGCCACTCCGTCTCACTAAAGACACCCAATTGCACGTTCGCTCTTGGCTATTTGCGCCTTTCCAGCACAGCTCTCTGAGCAGGCGAAAATCTCGCTGGAATGGGCGCGTTGAAACACGAGGAGTATCAACCGTCGCAGTAGATGGTCAACCTTTCGTGCTCTGGGTCAGATTTAAAGGATAAATGACAGTGGAACTTCACGATATTCTAGATCAGGTCAATGACGATCAAACCTTCTTACGTTTTGCCCGTGCACTGATGGCAGATAGGGCTGGAGCCTCTTCCGACAGCATGGATTGGGAGAACAACACGATAGAGGGATTCTTGGAAAACGCCATTGCTTGGGCGGAAGACACTGACTTTGGTATCAGACAAGGGCTTGAGCAGTCTAATCCCTGGCAACAGTTTGCGGTCTTTCTGTACTGCGGCAAGATCTATGAATAACGTAACGGCCATCCGCGCAGCATACAATCCAGAAACCGTCGCTTGTGGGGACATTGTCCTCATACATGGAGACAAATACTCTCAACGGTCAGGCTCGGAAGGTGTGTTCGCCGGTCTCTTACAATCGGTGTATCTAAAACGTTGGGGCTATATTCTACTAACCTGTCTGCTGCCACAGTTGAGCCTGGCCAGCACACTGCATATAGACCCTGGGGCTGAGAGCCTTTACCAGGAAGCTCTCCCATACCTACTACAGGCGAATGAAAAGCTCGAAGCAGTGACCGCTGATACCCCAACTACAAGCGAAGAGGAAAGGCAGCGCTCCCTAACCCTAGCTGAAGAAGGGGGCGCGCTACTCAAACCAGCCTTTACTCTGCTTGAACAAGCAGCGGCCCTCGATCATCCCGTAGCCCAATATCGTCTCGGATTGATTTACGCGATGCTGTCTCCGAGCGAAGTGATCAAAGAGAAAGCTTGCCCCTTGTTCGAACGAAGCCTCTCCCAAGGCTTCGCTCCACCGGCACTTGAAATTGCCTACTGGTGTTTGGCGTTCACCGATACACCCGAGTACCAAAAAGCCCTGCTGGCCACAGAAAGCAGCATGCCACTCTACGAAAAATATTTCCCACAGCCTGTTGTCAGGCTTGAGTGCAAGCGTGAAGAACCTGTGGGCTTCGCTATGCAGTGGGGCGACGGCCGGGACTATCAAGCGGAAATCTACCGGCTACAAGGTGATAGCAATCGTGCGCGGCGTTTGGAGTACTACCAGAAGGCCATTGAGACCAATGACTGTTACAGGGCCAAACAACGCATGGAATATCTTAAATAATTTTTCGTGCGCGACTGGTTCCGATGCATGTTGCTTGCTTTGGAACCAGGCGCAGACGACAGACCCAACTTAAGATTGTGTGAGACGGCCTCAGCAGACAACCACAACTCATCTAAAGAAATGATCGGGGCCTTTCGGTAGCACCTCTTCGTTGAGAATTTTATCACTAAGCTTCTTAATTTTTTCTTTGACCATTGACTGAACGTGCTCAAGAAGCTCTATAAACCACAGCTCTTCATCTTTGCTGTGCCACGCCAAATCTGGCTGATTAATTTCGGTGTAAAGATTTATAGATATCTTCCTTCCAGGCTTGACCTTCAACGGAGCGACCAACGCAATTTTTGCATACTCCAAGCGCTTCGCACCGCTATGCGCCGCAAAGTTATGTCGATAAGAAATCGCCACATCATGAATATCTCTATATTTCTCTTCCAGTTGATTACGCTCTAGCTTCACTGGTCGCCCGTCGCACTTGGAAAAACATTTCCCGTAAAAAGTTAAGGACGCTACGAACAAGCCTTTCACAAGGTTAAATTTTTCTCGGTCCCTGTTAATACTAAATGAGCTGTCTTTTTTGCCATCATAGTCACCGACGAGATCCTTGATCTTGCGGAGCCACACCAACGAGCTTCGAATATCTTTTTCAATCAACGCATACCCCGCCATATGCTCACTTAAGCGTGACTTCAGATAAACGCTTTTACATGGCTTATTCTTGTACTTATAAATCCGATGAAACTTTCCTGTGCTTTTATCCACATAATCAACCGAGGTCCAGCCGCTAGGGAAACTCTGAAAAAGACTTCCTGATTTGGCAAAATCACCGGACACCAGTCGCCGAGCTTTTCAATGATGAAACAGATGACCTTCGCCGATGCCGAGTACGCCGGCAAGCGCAAGCAGACCCG
>NZ_CAXAPG010000091.1:0-2875 GCF_963970585.1 Pseudomonas sp. RL_105y_Pfl2_101 | reverse complement strand
GGTCGGTTTCTGCCACCGCAGCGTGGCCCCCCGGTAGGTACAGCATTACCGCAAGACAGATTGGGCAGGATACTCAACAGAGTTCGGACTGGTCGGATAACAAAGCCTTTACGATCAAACCGCCCAAACCGGTGATCACCGCGCCGCCCAACCCGGCCCCAGCCAATCAGGTACTGTCCATCACCGGTGTCTATTCCGGCACCGTCACCCTGCAGATGCTCACAGAAACGGGCGCCGTGGTATCCGGCACTTTCACCAACAGCGGGACCAGCCGCACGTTTACACCGACAGCAGAATGGACAGCGGGCAGCAGTAAGGTCAAGGTTGTGCAAACGGTGGGCGCTATCGCGTCCGATCCGAGCAATCCGGTCACCCTCGCGGTGAAACCGCCCAGGCCGGTGATCACTGCTCCGCCTAACCCGGCGGCGGCTAAACAGGTGTTGACGGTCACCGGCGTTTACGTCGGCGCGGTCGTCCTGACGATGTTCACCGAGACCGGCTCACCTATAGCTGGCACCTTCAGCACCTCTGGCGCCAGCAGGACTTTCACGCCGACGGAAAACTGGGCAGTGGGGAGCCAAAAGGTCAAAGTCGTGCAGACTGTGGACGGTATCGTGTCCTATCCCAGCGAATGGGTAACCCTTGCGGTGAGACCGCCGAAACCGACGATTACCAATCCAAATGTTGTATGGACAGCGCTGCCTACGTTATCAGGAGGCGGTGTTGCCGGCGCGACAGTGAATTTGCATCAACACAATTTTGGCTCAGTGATTCTCGGTACTGGCACCGTGCAGAGCGATAACACCTGGACAGTGACGCTGACAGAACCTTTGCAGATGGCCGACCCCTTCAGGCTGACGGCTTCGCAGACCTTGAACGGTATGACATCGGACTGGGCGACCACCATTGACTTTGCGGTCCTGTTCAAGCCGGTGATTGCCTCTATCATTGTCTCTGCCGATGGCAAACCTACCGTTGGTGGAACAGCTGGGCTCAAGGACGCCACGCTTAACATCCACCTTCAAGGGAATTCCAGTGATGTTCAGTTAACGACGACTGTTGAACCAAACGGCACGTGGTTGGCTTCTGCCACCGTAGCATGGGCTCCCGAAGCGTATGTCATCACAGCAAGACAACTTGGGAAGGTTACTGGGCAGATATCAGAGTGGGCGGAGCATGAATCCTTTATCGTCAAACCGCCCAAGCCGGTGATCACCGCGCCACCCAACCCGGCGTCCGCCGATCAGGTGCTGACGGTTACTGGCGTTTACTCCGGCGCCGCCACCCTGGCGATGCTCACCGAGACCGGCTCACCTATAGCGGGCACCTTCAGCGCCACCGGGGAGACCAGCAGGACTTTCACACCGACGGAAAACTGGGCGGCGGGTACTCAAAAGGTCAAGGTCGTGCAGACTGTGAACGAGGTGGCGTCCGATCCAAGTGATGAATGCACCCTCAACGTGGAGGTAGGGGATCAACCTGAAGTCCCCTTATTCGAACTGCCGCTTTCTGGATCCAGAACTTCAACGCGCCCGGCCATCAGGATCACCGGCCAGCCCCTTGCCCTGATAACCGTGCGGCCTGAGGGCGCGGAGACATTGCACTCGGCTCCGGCAGATGCTGAGGGTGTGCTTGAATTCGTAGTTTCAGCGCCGTTAACTCCTGGGCCCCAAACGCTTGAGGCCAAACAGAAGGGGAGTGGTCCCGAGTCCAATTGGAGTGAATTGCATCTGTTCACGGTAAAGGCGCTGCCGCAAACACCTGTGATCGAAGCGCCAACACCGGGCAGTTTGAACCCGCGAAAACCTACAATCAGGGGGAGAGGCGAAAACCGGGGGCAGATACTTCTGGGCCATAAGGATGACCAAGAAAACCTGATCGGCACTCTCAATGGCGTAGCGTCCTGGCGTTGGACAGCCACCGATTCATGGGAGGTCGGTCAATATACGATCCAAGCGCAGCAGACGGACGACGGGGACAATTCTTCATGGACCGAGCCACGCACGTTCGAAGTGGTCGATGCCCTTTACGGCACCGGCGACGCTGGTCCAGTGCTCGCCCAGCCGGTGCTGAGCAACAGCGAGAGCGTGTTGCTGCGGGTTCAGATAGTGTCCGGTCTCACTGGCGAGCCGGCCGGAGGGGTCACAGTGGAATGGCGCATCGCGGGCGAGCAGGCGGTCATGGCGAGGACCGTTACCGGGCCGGATGGCTGGGCTCATTATCTCTATACACCAGGCATTGCGGGGGAACAGACCGTCCTGGCAGATTTAACGAGCGAGAACCAGGGCGTGGGGATTACTGAGCGGTTTGAAGTAACCGCATTGTCCGACAACCCTTGGGGACAGGAGTCCGAGCTCTATCTAGGAGACGAAAAGGTTGATTTGGCTAAGGGGGATCTTGTTCTGTCAGGTGCTAAGCATTATGAACTGTCGCTTGAAGTTAACAGCGCCAGCCCGTTGGTTGGCACAAGCGTCACGCTCGAAGACGTGTTTGAAGCCGAGGCGCACGGCTTGAAATTTGTTCCGCCGTTGGGCACGTCGCAGTCGTTGATCGAAGGACAGCCGGTCTATTGGTCTATCGCTTGCGACCCGGCAAAAATTGGTTATTTCGGTTTGAAATTGACTAGCCCGATATTGCCTGATTGGTATTTGCCAGGCCAGGTGATTGATGAGGGATCCGAGTGAGACGTAACGGAGAGTGAGTGGCGTGCTGATGAGTTATTCACTCCCCACTTCACTCCCGGTCGTTCAACGTATCGTTCTCATCCTCCGAAATCCCATACCACCCCAAATACCGCTGACGCCGCCAATACCCCATGGCCGTCACGGTCAACGTAGGCCGCCCGAGCGGATCGTAGAATTGCTGGTCGCAATGC
>NZ_CAXAPG010000090.1:0-2908 GCF_963970585.1 Pseudomonas sp. RL_105y_Pfl2_101 | reverse complement strand
GGACATCCGCAATTCGTTGCGCTTTCAAGGGCAGTACTTCGATGTGGAAACCGGGCTGCACTACAACCGCTATCGGTACTATGATCCACAGGTCGGGCGGTTTATTGGCAAGGACCCGATTGGGTTTACGGGTGGACTCAACGTCTATGCTTATGCACCGAATCCGATTGATTGGATTGATCCGCTAGGGTTATCAAGAGTCTATAAAGACGCACCATATCATGGGGCAGCAGATAATTCAGTCAAAAGTCGAGCCCCCTCAAATGGGCAGGCCGCATTGGACAACTCTATTCAAGTCAAAGATTCCTCCCCTCGGAGAGTTGGAGTTGACGTTAAAAATAATGAACTAGTTGTCCTGGACAGGACACAAACACTCCCCAATGACGACGAGGAATTTCATGGGCATGTTCGATGCTGGTGTGACCTTCACACCGATCAACAAAACGCACTAAAAAGAGCACAACAAGTCACAAGCAAAGGAAAAATAAGGAGATAACCATGCCAGAGGCTCATGACAAAGACAAAATAGAACTATTACTTAAATCTGATGATGAGCAAACAATCATAGATGCAATCATGTACATGACATTCAACATAAACGACCCGGATTGGATTCAAAACAAATGCAGCGAGCAAATTAATTCAAAAAAAAGCTCCAATATCACGGAGTTATCCATTACATGCCTTGGGCATGTAGCACGAATGCACAGAACAATAAATATGAGCACTACCATCCCACTACTAAATAAACTTTTAAAGACCAAAGAGTTCTCTGGACACGCCAGAGATGCTCTGGATGATATTGAGCAGTTCGCTAAAAAAAACCAAACACAGCCATAAGGCGATGAAAAATTTTTATTCGACACTGCAAATCAATGCTCGACTTTAGACCATTACTCGCAAGCAGAGTGAGCACAATGAAATGACAGAGATAATTCGACTCGACGACACCACCGACCACGGCGGTGTTGTCACCGAATCCATCCCCCATACCAACCTCAACGGTAAACCGATGGCTGGCAAGGGCCACATGGTGATGTGCCCCTTATGCAAGGGGGCCTTCCCGATTGCCGAAGGCAGCAGCACCTACTCCGTCAACGGCATTCCCGTGGCGTTGGATGGCATGAAGACCACCTGCGGCGCCACCCTGATCGCCAGCGGCTCCCGCGGCACCGTACATCGCTGACAGGCGCCCCGTTCTTTAACAACCTGACGTCACCGGCATTGGCTTGATCGCGCCAATGCCTATGCCAACTCAAACCCGCGACGCCGAAGGCGGGCTGTGGAAGTACGATTACGATCAACGCAGCAACATCATCGAAACCATCGACCCGCTGGAGAACACCACCCAGTACACCTACAACAGCGATAACCTGCCCGTGGTCATTACCGATGCCAACGGCGGCAGCAAACAACTGGCCTACAACGCAGACGGCCAACTGGTCCGCTACACCGACTGCTCGGGCAAGGTCAGCCAATGGGAGTACGATGCGCTGGGCCATCTCAGCCGTTTCACCGACGCCGAAGGCAATGTCTCCACCTACGAATACCGCGCCGGGCAACTGGTGCGACTTATCCACCCGGACAAAACTGAAGAGCACTTCGAACGCGACGCCGAAGGTCGCCTGCTCACCCACACCGACGCTCTGCGCCAGCACACCGCTTGGCACTATAACGAGGCCGGATTAATCCAGCAGCGCCTTGATGCCAACGGCACAACCCTCGACTACCGCTGGGATCGCCTCGGCCAACTGATCGAACTGCGCAACGAAAACAACAGCAGCGCCAGCTTCAAGTACGACCCCGCCGGTCGCCTGATCAAGGAAACCGGCTTCGACCAACAGACCACCCACTACCTTTACGATCACGGCAGCAATCAACCGACCCGCCGCCTTGATGGCGACCGCGTTACCGAGTTTGAGTACGATCCACTCGGCCGACTGATCGCCCGCCATGCCGGCCACGAAGCATGAATACGATGCCCTCAACCAGCGTATCGCCACCACTCGCCCGGACGGCCACCGCGTCAGTTGGTTGACCTATGGCAGTGGCCATCTGCTGGCCTTGAAGGTCGACGATACGGAACTGCTCAGCTACCAACGTGACAACCTCCATCGTGAAATCGCCCGCAACCAAGGCAACGGCCTGCAACAACGCCAGGCCTGGTCACCCAACGGCCAGTAGCAGGAACAAGCCATCGGTAAACGCGGCGATGCCCAGCGCTTGGTGGTACGCAATTACCGGCATGATGCCGCCGGCCAACTGACCCGTATTGACGACACCCGGCGCGGAGCTCTCAGCTACCGCTACGATCCGCTCGGTCGCCTGCTTGCCGCCCAGACCATCAATGGCGAAGAGACCTTCGCCTTCGATCCAGCCAGCAACCTGCTGGACCCACAGGCACCGCGCCGTCCCAATCAATACGGCCCACCCAAGCTGCTGGACAACCTGCTGCGTGACTACGTCGGCACGCACTACAGCTATGACGAGCGAGGCAACCTCAAGGAACGCCTGCACAACGGCAAGAAATCTCACTTCACCTGGGATTTGTACGACCGTCTGATCGGCTACGCAGATGACCGACTGACCGTCAGCTTTGCCTACGATGCGCTGGGCCGGCGGCTGTTCAAACTGTCCAAGGCCAAGTATCACGACCGTCGTGAAGCCGGGCCGATGTGGAACAAGCTGGAACGCGCCAAGCTCGATGAACAGTACGGCTGCGGCTACACCATCTATGGCTGGGACGGTGACTTGCTGGCCTTTGAGAGCCGTAACAACGACAAGAGCGAACGCCTGACCCACTACTTTTTTGAACCGGGCGGTTTTGTACCAGTGGCGCAGGCAGTAGAGCAACGCAGTATCCAACTGCTGCCCGAACCGGTCTATGAAGGCGCTTACGACATCGACC
>NZ_CAXAPG010000089.1:0-3199 GCF_963970585.1 Pseudomonas sp. RL_105y_Pfl2_101 | reverse complement strand
CACCCAACGGTCAGTTGTTGGAGCAAGCACTGGGGAAACGCGGCGACGCCCAACGTGTGATCGTGCGCAGCTACCGGCATGACGCTGCCGGCCAGCTCACCCGCATTGACGACACCCGGCGCGGCGCGCTCAGTTACCGCTATGACCCGTTGGGTCGACTGCTCGCTGCCCAAACCATCAGCGGCGAAGAAACCTTCGCCTTCGACCCGGCCAGTAATCTGCTAGACCCGCAGGCACCACGCCGTCCCAATCAATACAGCCCACCTAAGCTGCTGGACAACCTGCTTCGCGACTACGTGGGCACCCACTACAGCTACGACGAGCGCGGCAACCTGAAGGAACGGCTGCACAACGGCAAGAAATCCCAGTTCACCTGGGATTTGTACGACCGTCTGATCGGCTACGCAGATGATCGCCTGACCGTCAGCTTTGCCTACGACGCGCTGGGCCGACGGCTGTTCAAGCTGTCCAAAGCCAAGTACCACGACCGCCGCGAAGCCGGGCCAATGTGGAACAAGCTGGAGCGCGCCAAGCTCGACGAACAATACGGCTGCGGCTACACGATCTATGGCTGGGACGGCGATATGCTGGCCTTCGAAAGTCGCAACAACGACAAGAGCGAACGCCTAACCCACTACTTTTTCGAGCCGGGCAGTTTTGTGCCGGTGGCTCAGGCGGTGGAACAACGCAGCATCCAACTGCTGCCCGAGCCGGCCTATGAAGGCGCTTACGACATCGACCGTGACCCGTTGTGGCAGCACAAATTTAAGCCTGAGACCTTCAGCACCGTGGCGTGGTACCAATGCGACCACCTCGGCACGCCGATGGAGCTGACCGACGAACACGGAGACATCGCCTGGGCCGGGGTCTACAAAGCCTGGGGGCTGGCCAAGGAACAGCGTAGCGAGACTGCCAAACGGGCGGACATCCGCAATCCGTTGCGCTTTCAAGGCCAGTACTTCGATGTGGAGACCGGGCTGCACTACAATCGCTATCGGTACTATGATCCACAGGTCGGGCGGTTTATTGGTAAGGACCCGATTGGATTTGCGGGTGGGCTGAACATCTATGCGTATGGGCCGAATCCGGTTGAGTGGATTGACCCTCGCGGGTTGTCGCCGCAATCTATCGCAAAATCGATTGCCGAGTTGAAGGCTGGTCGTAGCGTGACTGTATGCTCTTATAAAGATGCTGTTGCGGTCCTCTTCGGTGCATTCCCAGATGCGCAAAAAGCAGCAGGTGCGGGTGATAAATCTGCGGAAAAAACGGCCAGGGATAAAGCCGCATTTAAGTCAAATCGACAAAATGGATCAGGACTAGCTTCTTATCATATGGATTTTAAGACAAACCCAGTTTCCGGAGATCTTTTTGGACACGACTCCCTACCTGACGGGCATCCGCACAAGACGACACCACACATAAATATCGTCACACCTGAAGGAAACAAGGTAGATATCTTTGTTGATCGCGACTCTAAATGCCGTAACGGAAGAAGGAGGAAAGCATGATGGCCCAACAAGACATTGCACACCTACAACAACGAATAAACAACAAAAAATGCATTTGGATTAATACCGAGCACGAGAAAAATGGCGAGCTTGAAAAAACTGAGTTCTTCTTACGAAAAACTAACGGCGGCTACAAGGTTGGATTTGACCATTACTTGGATAAATATGAAGACGCTACCGACCTATATTTTTCGTACATACGAAAAGATTTTTTTGATCTTGCATCCGCTATTGAGTTTTCAGTTGAAAATCTCCCCATTGACCGAAAGCAACTCTTAAACGCTTAAGTACAACATCCGCACTGACGATAGCTGGACGGGCAGAAAAATAAAGAACACATATTTACAACCCTGAATTAGGCCAGAGGAACAAAACAGTGAAATCAATAGTTCGCTTGGGAGACACAACAGACCACGGCGGTATAGTCACCGAATCCATCCCCCACACCAACCTCAACGGCCAGCCCATGGCCGGCAAAGGCCACATGGTGATGTGCCCCTTATGTAAAGGCCCCTTCTCGATCGCCGAAGGCAGCAGCACCTATTCCGTCAACGGCATTCCCGTGGCATTGGATGGCATGAAAACCAGCTGCGGCGCGACGCTGATCGCCAGCGGCTCCCGCGGTGCCGTACATCGCTGACAGGCACCCCGCTCTTTAACAACCGGACAACACCGGCATTGGCTTGATCGCGCCAATGCCTATGCCAACTTCAAACCCGCGACGCCGAAGGCGGCCTGTGGAAGTACGACTACGATCAACGCGGCAACATCATCGAAACCATCGATCCGCTGGAGAACACCACCCAGTACACCTACAACAGCGATAACCTCCCCGTAGTCATTACCGATGCCAACGGCGGCAGCAAGCAACTGGCCTACAACGCCGATGGCCAACTGATCCGCTACACCGACTGCTCGGGCAAAATCAGTCAGTGGGACTACGATGCACTCGGCCAGCTCAGCCGCTTCACCGATGCCGAAGGGAACACTACTGCCTACGAATACCGCACCGGCCAACTGGTGCGACTGATCCACCCAGACAAAACCGACGAACTCTTCGAGCGCGACGCCGAAGGTCGCCTGCTCACCCATACCGATGCCCTGCGCCAACGCACCACCTGGCACTACAACGAAGTCGGGCTGATCCAGCAACGCCTGGACGCCAACGGCACCAGCCTCGACTACCGCTGGGACCGCCTCGGCCAACTGCTGGAACTGCGCAACGAAAACAACAGCACCGCCAGCTTCAAATACGACCCCGCCGGGCGCCTGCTCAAGGAAACCGGCTTCGACCAACAGACCACCCACTACCTCTACGACCACGGCAGCAATCAACCCACACGCCGCCTCGACGGTGATAAGGTCAACGAATTCGAGTACGACCCACTCGGCCGCCTGATCGCCCGCCATGCCGGGCACAAGGAAGGCCTGGAATGGCAGACCGAGACCTTCGCCTATGACGGCAACGGTAATCTGCTGCTGGCCGAGAACGCCGCCTGCAAACTGCAATGGTTCTACGACCGTGCGGGCAACAACACTCGCGAACATCAATACCTGCGCTACCTGCAGGAACCGCATGTGGCTGTATGGAAGCACGAGTACGACGCCCTCAATCAACGTATCGCGACCACTCGCCCGGATGGTCACCGCGTCTGTTGGCTGACCTATGGCAGCGGCCATCTGCTGGCGCT
>NZ_CAXAPG010000088.1:0-3205 GCF_963970585.1 Pseudomonas sp. RL_105y_Pfl2_101 | reverse complement strand
CATTGAACGGGTCTGCAACGAACTTCTCGGCGGTCAGTTCAGGGCGATTCAAATACCCTTTCGCCACGCCATCGCCGCCGATGTACAACTCGCCGGCCACGCCGATGGGCACGGGTTGCTGGTTGGCATCCAGCACATAGACGCGGGTATTGCCAATCGGATGACCAATCGGGATACCGCCCTCGCCCACCTGCTTGATTTCATGGGTGGTGGTGAAGGTGGTGGCTTCGGTCGGGCCGTAGCCGTTGAGCAGATGGGCCGGTGCCCCCTCTTTCAGGACGCGGCCGATCACCGCCGGGTCGAGCACATCGCCACCGACGATCAGGTAACGCAACTGAGCGAACACCGGCATCAGTCCAGCGGCGTATTGATGGAACAGGCCGGCGGTCATCCACAATACGCTGACCGACTGTTCTTGCAGCAACGCCGCAAAACGGTCTTGTGTCAGCAGCACGTCCTGGTCGACCACCACCACGCAACCGCCATTGAGCAACGGTGCCCAGACGTCGAGGGTGCTGGCGTCGAAGGCCGGGTTGGAGGCAAAGGCGACTCGGTCCTCGGCGTTGAAGTCGGCGTAACCGTTGTTGATCACCAGTCGGTTGATCGCCCGGTGCGGCACCAACACGCCTTTCGGCGTGCCGGTGGAACCGGAGGTGTACATGATGTAGGCCACCGCTTCGCTGCTTTGCACCAGATCGAGGTTATCGGCGGTTTCATTGAGGACCAGCGTGTCCAGGTCCAGCCGTTGTGAGGCTTCAGGCGCTAGCGCCGTGCTCGACGTCAGCACGACTTGAGCCCCGCTGTCCTGCACCATGAACTGTTGCCGTTCCAGCGGCGCGCTGACATCCAACGGTACATAGACGCCAGCACATTTGAGAATCGCCAATTGGCTGACCAACAGCTCGATGGAACGCTCCAGGGCAATCGCCACTCGATCGCGCGGTTGCACACCCAGGTCGACCAGATGACGGGCCAGGCCATTGGCCCGGTGGTTCAACTCGGCGTAGGTCAGACTTTGGGCATTGTGTACGGCCGCAATGGCTTGCGGACGCTGCGTGACCTGCGCCTCGAACAGGCCATGGACGGTCCCGTCCTGGGGATAGCGGCGAGTGGTGGCGTTGAAGTCAATCAATACCTGTTGACGCTCGGCCTGCGGCACTACCACCAGGGCCTGCAAGCGCGATGCCGGGGTGGATTCCAATGCCGTGGCCAGGCTTTGCAGCGCGGTTGCCATGTAGGCACAGACTCGCTGCGCACCGACACCGCTCGTGGCCAGGACGGTCAGGGCGAAATTTTCACCCAAGTCGTCGATACACAGCGTCAAGGGGTAGTGGGTACGTGCTTCGCCCCCCAGTGTCTCGATGCCCTGCCAGGCCGACAATGCCGCCTCGGTATCGGTCTGTTCGCTGGAGTTGCGGTAGTTCAACAACGCGCTGAACAGCGGCAGCGGCGCAGCCACGCCGCTGCAACGCTGGGCCAGTGCCAACGAGGCGTGCTCATGCCCCAACAGTGCGGTCAATTGCCCGTGGACCGCCTTGATGCCGGTCTTGACGGCCTGGTCGCCCACGCTCACACGAAGGGGCAAGGTGTTGATGAACATGCCCAAGGCACGGTCAGCCCCCTGGCCGCCCTGCATCCGGCCCATCAGCACCGTACCAAACACCACGTTCTGCTTGCCGGACGCCTGTCCCAGCACGCGTGCCCAGGCCAAGTGATGCAAGCTAGCGACGCCCACGCCTGACTGGCGTGCCAGGCGCCGCAGCCGACGACTCAGATCGCTGTCGAGCAGCAGGCTCGCATCCTCGATGTCATCGCTGTCACCCTGCACCGGCTGCAAACCGAACGGCAGCGTGGGTTCGTCTACGTCGCCGAGCATGTCGCGGAAGAAGGCTTCCTGCCCTTGATGATCCACACCCAAGCGAGCCTGGGCCACGTAGTTGCGGTACGGTACCGGGACGTCCAGTTGACCGACCTGCCCCAGCAGGTATGCCTGCATCTCGGCCTGTACCACTTTCAGCGCCGCATGATCGAGGGCGATGTGATGGAACAACAAAATCGCCACCCAGCGCTGGTTGGGTGTGTCTTGGGCAAAGGCCAGGCGCATCAGCGGTGCCTGGGACATATCAAGGGCGTAGTCCCGGACGTCGAATCGGTGCTGCAGCTGTTGGGTGATCGCTCCGGCCTGCGGGTCCAGCACCAGCTCTTCAAGGCCCAGCCGCGCTTCGCGCCAGACCACTTGTCGAGGCGCGTCGAGACCTTCCCAGAGGATGGCGGTGCGCAAGATGTCGTGACGATCGATGACGCTTTGCAGGGCCTGGGTGAACGCGTCGAGGCGCTCACGGTTGTCAAAGGCAAACTGCGCGTGCAAGACATAGGGATCGCCCTGCCCAGCCGACAGGTGATGGTAAAGAATGCCTTCCTGCAACGGTGCCACCGGGTAGATTTCTTGCACGTTGCGGGCGCCACCCGGCACCGTCGACACGATACGGTCGATAGCGTCCTGGTCAAGGTTTGTCAGCGTCAGCATGTCTGGCGTGATCCGCTCGCAGCCGAACGGGATGCCATTGGCCGGGACGTCGATTTCACTGCCACCCCCCACTGCCGCCGCCAACGCGGCGAGGGTCGGTTGGCCGAACAGTACGCGCACGTCGGCGCTCAAGCCGGCCTGGCGCATCCGCTCGATCAAGCTGACCGCCAGCAGCGAATGCCCGCCCAGCTCGAAGAAATGATCGTGACGGCCTACGCGTTCGACCTTGAGCAAATCTTGCCAGAGCTGCGCCAGGGTGGTTTCGATCTCGCCTTGCGGGGCTTCGTAGCCACGGGTGATCAGCGCGTCGAGATCCGGTGCCGGCAAGGCCTTGCGGTCGAGCTTGCCGTTCGGCGTCAGCGGCAAGGCATCCAGCCGCACATAGGCAACGGGCACCATATAGGCCGGCAACTGCGCCTGCAGGTGCGTGCGCAGGGCTTCGATGTCGACGACTTCGTCCGGCGAGTGTTGGGTGAAATAGGCCACCAGGCGCTTGTCGCCCGGTATGT
The DNA here is from genome assembly GCF_963970585.1 of Pseudomonas sp. RL_105y_Pfl2_101. Classification (NCBI taxonomy): domain Bacteria; kingdom Pseudomonadati; phylum Pseudomonadota; class Gammaproteobacteria; order Pseudomonadales; family Pseudomonadaceae; genus Pseudomonas; species Pseudomonas sp. RL_105y_Pfl2_101. The sequence goes on along the minus strand of NZ_CAXAPG010000088.1, from coordinate 169 downwards.
CTTCGCGGGCCAGGACTACGGTTTCCTTGATGTTTGGCGCCTGGGCGAGCTTGGCTTCGATCTCGCCCAGTTCGATGCGGAAACCACGGATCTTCACCTGGTCGTCGTTGCGGCCCAGGTATTCGATGTTGCCGTCCGGCAGGTAGCGGCCCAGGTCGCCAGTGCGATA
>NZ_CAXAPG010000087.1:0-3397 GCF_963970585.1 Pseudomonas sp. RL_105y_Pfl2_101 | reverse complement strand
CTGCAACCGGGACTTCAGACTAACAATGCGAACCTGCGTCGCTGCGCTCCGACTGCCTGTCCAAGTGAGCGTGGAATGAGTGTCCAAATGATCGTGGGCTGAGTGTCCAAGTGTCGTGGAATCCGCAAACGACAGCGATGCTTGAGCCAATAACCCCAGCTCATTCGATTGTCAGCCGCCAACACTTCAAAACAACTGCCGATGTCGAAATCGATCTTCGTGACTTCGTTATGCCGACTTTCCAGCGTGCGCTTTTTCGACTCGAGCATTTCCAGATCCTGCAATGCAGGAGGGCTGTGTAGAACAAGGGTTAGGTCTAGGTCGGAAACTCCCGGTACGGCGTCGCCTCTGGCGACACTGCCATAAATATAAATGCCGTCCAGCAGAGGTTCCGACCGAGTGAGTGTCATGCAAACGTCCACCAGTAAATCTTGAAACTGAGGCTGTATCTCGACGTTGGACACGGAGAGGATATAACCGTCTGCGTCGATGCCACGAGGATGGAGTTGCTCCATGAAGCCTTCCGTGAGCTGTGTTCCGAGATAGCAGAACTAATAGTGTGAACGGCTAGCCCCCCTTACCGACAACACAAACAACCGCTGACCACCGGCTTATCGGGGTCGTTTTCGAGAAATGTGACCACGACTTCCATGCCCGTCCGGGGCGGCCCAATCTCACAACGCCAATCGGAGGCCGCCTTTAGCCAACAACGACTCTTGTCGTCAAATCTATCTTCGCGGTCCCAGGGGAACTTGACCTTGATCCGCCCGAAGCGCCGATCACTCTGGCTCCCCTCGTCTTCTAGAGCGACGACTACAGCGCTCTGGAGGCTTGGCACCAGAGGTTTCTTGTGAGCCAACGGCGGACGATAGGAAACATCCCACGGAAGAACGATAAAGCGGTTGCGGTAACCCTGATGAAAGCCATCTTCGCTCCCAGTGTGGTCACTGGCGACGTTCTCACCCCATTCCTGTGGTTGCCGGCCTTCGTGGATGACCTGGGTCAGTAGCCATAGGGTGTTCCAATCTTGGCGCGGATGGCCTGAGATTTCCAGCACATGCCCGCTGACTAACCGAGTCTGGTCACTTTGCCCCTCAGCTTGTCGATAGGCCGCATGGCGGCGCTCCATAGTACGAAGACGTATCTGTTTGCCGTGCTCATGACCGGTCAAACGCTCCGGCCTGTCATCTTTTTCAATGTCCAGCTGTTGCTCGGAATTATTGCGGTGCGAGATACGACTGGTGAGCTGTCCCAAACGCAAGTTGATGCGTTTGATCAGTGGCTCGTTGGCCACCCTATCGCGCTCATGCTTATAAGCGGTGGGTTGCCCAACCCGAGGGAAAGCCGACTGATCATCGCCAAACACCAGCACGTGGCCTTGAGCACTGTGCTGAAAGTGAAAGTGGATACCCTCTTCTTCGCACAAGCGCTGAATAAAGTGCAAATCCGTTTCGTCGTACTGGGTGCAGTAGTCACGCTCGGGATAGGTCGCCTCTAGATGAAACCGATAGGCGTCGCCCAGAATACCGTGCTCTTCCAGTACCAAGGCAACGATTCTCGGCACCGAGAACTGTTGATAGATCCGATGGTTGATGCGGTGGCGCAAGTAGGACAGGTGCGGTACGAGGGCCAGCGTCAAACGCTGACCGTTGCTGCTTTGAGCGATGTGGTAGACCCGCCCATGAATGCCGTTGCCCTTCGAGTCGAAGGTCAGAAAAGCCTCTACGTCGAAGAGGCTGTCGAGATCCAGGTCAGGCTGCTCGCTAACAAACTCCACGCTAAAGAAATAAGGCCTGCTGATAGCCTCCTTCCCAGTGAATGCGAGCACTTGAAAAGCTTGCTCAAAACCGTCGATTGTCAAACTGAAGTGCGTTTGATTGGTTGGATTGAACATCCGCTGTTCTCTTTTTACATAGTCGGCGCAATGAACCGAAAAACTCCAGGTAATGCTGGACTGATGAATAAACAGGTATAACCCACCCGCCCAGCGCCCCTGTATATTGGTGTTTGCGTCTTACTTTCCAGACAGACAGCTCAAGTCAGATCACACACCACTCTTCACTTTGGTCCAGATCCGCGTGCGGATCCGCTCCAACTTCAATGGCAGTGGTTCAAGTGGAATAAGTGTTGCGACAGTTTTTTTGTCTGGATAAATCCAAGGGTTGTCTCGCAGCTTCTGCTCGACGAACTCAGCAGCATCCTTATTGGCGTTAGGGTATAGCGTGTGGTTTGAGGTCTTGGCAATAACTTCTGGTCGCATCATATAATTAATGAACGCCAGGCCTTCTTTGGGGTGGGGAGCATCTTTTAGCAGGACCAAATTCTCCGACCAGGCCAGCGCTCCTTCGCGAGGAAGGCTGTAGGCAATCTTGCGTCCAGTATTGGCCTTCTCGTTGATGGCCTGTGCGGCAAGGGCACCATTAGCCCATCCGACAACTGCACAAATATTGCCGTCAGCCAGGTCAGCGTCGATTCTGGAGGAGTCGAAATAGAGGACATAAGGGCGGATTTTCAACAGCAAGGCTTGGGCTTTCTGGTAATCATCCGGGTTCTTGCTGTTGCTAGGGAGGCCAAGGTAGTTCAAAGCAATCGAAATGATCTCACTTGGAGAGTCAAGCATTGCCACACCACACGACTGGAGCTTACTGATGTTTTCTTCTTTGAAGATCAGGTCCCAGCTATTCACCGGAGCACTATCACCCAGCGCACCCCTGACTTTGTCAACGTCATAACCAATGCCGGTAGTGCCCCATAGATAGGGCACAGCGTAGCGATTACCAGGGTCATTGACCGCGAGCTGGGACAAGAGATCAGGATCGATGTGTGAAAAGTTACTCAGTTGACTACGATCCAACGGCTGAAGGACTCCCGCCTGGATCAGGCTGGGCAACACATTGGAGGTCGCCACAACCACGTCATACCCGGTGCGCCCAGCCATGACTTTGCTCTGCATGATTTCGGCGCTGTCGAACGCGTCCATATGCACGCTCGTACCAGTTTCCTGCTCGAACTCCTTTGGCGTCTCCGGTGCGAGCAACCCGAACCAGTTATACAGATACATCTCGGGCTCTGCAGCCGCCACTGATGTGCTTATCCCTGCACAGAGAAGCGAGGCGGAAAAAATGGTTCGCAAATGTGACTTTCTCATGCAACATCCTTGTCAAGACGATATGCCCTCATGGCCATCGTAAACCTGGCAGTTAATATACCGGGTGTTACCGGATAGTAAATACCCACGAATACTTACCTTTGACCTGTCAATCCCTAACCCTAAGGATGGTCTGAAATAGCCGGATGTTTTCCGGCTATCGAGCCGTCAGTACTTTTCAAAAAACGACCCGCGTCGAAATTTGATCCATTTTCTTCATTTTTCAGCCCTTCCGGGCGCAGCAAGGCG
>NZ_CAXAPG010000086.1:0-3450 GCF_963970585.1 Pseudomonas sp. RL_105y_Pfl2_101 | reverse complement strand
CGCTCGCTGGCCGGCACCACGTCCAGTTGGCTGGCGAGGCGCTCCGGGGCCTGTTCAAGGGCTTCGACCAATGCGCTGACGGCCTGGGCGAGGTAGGCGGCGATGCGTTGTGGGTCGATGCCTGTGATGGATTGCGCGGTCACGGAGAAATCGTCGCCTTCATCCGCCACGGCCACTTCGATCGGGTAGTTGGTGCGGGCTTCGTTGCTCAGGAAGCGCACACCGTCCCAGGCCAGGATCTGGTCTTCATTGGCCAGCGAGCCGCCGTCGGTCTGATGGCGGTAGTTGAGCAGCGTGGTGAACAGCGGTAGGCCTGCGCCCACACCGCTGCAACGTTGGGCCAGGGCCAGGGAGGCCTGTTCGTGGGCGAGCAGTTCGCTGAGGTCGCGATAGGTTGCGTCCACCAGCGCACTGACGCCGAACTCGGCCAGTTGTACCCGTACCGGCAAGGTGTTGATGAACACGCCAAGGGCCCGATCGGCGCCCAGTGAGCCTTGCAGGCGCCCGGCAACCACGGTGCCGAAGACCACGTCGTCGCCGCCGGTGCAGCGTCCGAGCACCTGGGCCCAAGCGATATGAAACAGCACGGCCGGTGTCACCCCGGCCTGACGCGATTGAGTGCGGATTCGCAGGCTCAGGGCCCGGTCGAGACGCACGCTGGTCTCCACCACCTGGGCACCGTCGCCCTGGACGTCCAGCACGCCGAACGGTGCGGTGGGTTCCTCGATACTGGCCAGGCGGCGGGTGAAGTAGCCTTCATGGGTCTGGGGCGGCGTGGCGAGCACCTGGGCGACAAATTCGCGATAAGGCATCGGCGCCGGCAGGTGGGCGCCCTGACCCTGCATCAGCCGCTGGATTTCCTCGAGGACGATGCCCAGGGACACGTGGTCGCTGATCATGTGGTGGTCCAGCAGGGCCAGCCACCAGCGTTCGGAATGCGGATCCTGGGCGATGCAGGCGCGCATCAGTGGCGCCTGTTGCAAATCCAGGCGCAGGTGGCGTGGATCGCTCAAGCGCTCCAGCTGAGTACGCGGATCCTCATCGGCGGCCAGGGTGATGGGTTGGATCGGCAGCACGGCTTGGCGCTGAACCACCTGGACCGCTTGCGGCTGGCCGACCCAATGCACGGCACTGCGCAGGATGTCGTGGCGGTCGATCACCTGTTGCAAGGCGACGGTGAAGGCATCAAGGCGCTGGCGGTCGTCAAACTCGATCATCGAGCGCACCAGATAGGCATCGCCTTCATGCCCGAGCAAGTGATGGAACAGGATGCCCTGTTGCAACGGGGCCAGGGGGTAGATGTCCTGAATGTTCGCGGCTCCGCCGGGTACGGCGCTGACGATCCGTTCCAACTGCGCTGGGGTCAGCGCCACCAGGGGCAACATGTCCGGTGTCAGTGCCGTGCAATCGGCCGGGATGCGGTTGGCCGGGGCCAGGAACGAGGCCTCGTCGTTGCGACTCAGGGCCTGGGCCATTTCCCCCAGGCTGGGCGCGGTGAACACGGTGCGTACCGTGGCGCTCAGGCCATGCTGGCGCAGGCGATCGATCAGGCTCACGGCCAGCAGCGAATGCCCGCCGAGTTCAAAGAAGCGGTCATGCCGGCCGACTTTCTCGATGCCCAGCAAGTCTTGCCAGACGGTCGCGACGATATGTTCGATCTCTCCCCGCGGGGCCTCGTAGGCTCGGCTGGCGAACGCGTCCTGGCCCGGTGCGGGCAGGGCGCGGCGGTCCAGCTTGCCGTTGGGGGTCAACGGCAGGGCCTCGAGTTGGACGAAGGCGGTGGGCACCATGTAGTCGGGCAGGGTCGCCAGTAATGCGCTGCGCAATTGCTCCACCGACACCGGCTCACCGCACAGGTAGGCGATCAAGCGCTTGCTGTCCGATTGGCCCGGTTTGCTTTCCTGGGCCACCACCACCGCTTCACGTACCCCCGCGCAGCCGGCGAGGATGGCTTCGATCTCGCCCAGTTCTACACGGAAACCGCGGATCTTCACCTGGTCGTCGTTGCGTCCCAGGTACTGCAGGGTGCCATCGGCTAACCAGCGGCCGAGGTCGCCGGTCTTGTACAGGCGGGCGTCCGGGTCGGTGCTGAACGGGTCAGCGATGAAGCGCTCGGCCGTCAACGCCTGGCGATTGAGGTACCCGCGAGCGACACCGACGCCGCCAATGTGAATCTCGCCGGCAACCCCGAGCGGAACCAGGTTGCCGCTGGCATCGAGCACATGCAGTTGGGTGTTGCGCACCGGTTTGCCGATGGAGCGGAAATCATCGTGGTCGCTTTCCATCAGGCGGATCGAGGCGTTCACGGTGGCCTCGGTCGGGCCGTAGGCGTTGAACAGCGCCGGACGATGGCCAGCACGGGCGAACCATTGGCTCACGGCCTGCTTGCCCACCGCTTCGCCACCGATCATGAACTGGCGCAGCGAGGTCGGCAGCGGCACATGTTGGTCACGGCTGACCTGTTGCCAGAACACCGTTGGCAGGTTCGCGACGGTGATTGCCTGTTGTTCGCACAGCGTGGCGAAGGCCGCAGTGCCGGCAATCCAGGCATCGCTGCGCAAAACCAGGGTGGCACCGGACAGCAATGCACCAAAAATCTCTTCCACTGACATGTCGAACGTCATGGTGGCGAATTGCAGGACGCGATCGTGAGGGTTGAGGCCATAGCGCGCTTGCAGGGCACCGATCTGGTTGCACACCGAACGGTGCTCGAGCATCACCCCTTTCGGTTTGCCCGTGGAGCCGGAGGTGTACATGACGTAGGCCAGGTGCCGGGAGGTCAAGCCTTCGACTCGTGGGTTGTGGTCATCACCTTTGGCTGTGTCGTCCAGCGACAATTGCGCGATCTGCAGCGGCGGCAGCTGTTCGGCCAGGAGGCCTTGGCTGAGCAGTACCCGAGGCGAGCTGTCGCTGAGCATGTGCTGCAAACGATCCTGCGGATAATTCGGGTCCAGCGGCACATAGGCGCCGCCGGCCTTGAGGATGGCCAGGATGCCAATGATCATCTCGGGGCTGCGCTCCACCAGCAGCGCCACGCGCTCATCCGGACGCAGGCCGGCGGCGATCAAACGGTGAGCGACGCGGTTGGCCCGGGCATTGAGTTCGGCGTAGCTGAGCTGAGCACCCTCTGCCTGGACCGCGATGGCCTGTGGCTGGGCCTGCGCATGCTGTTCGAACCATTCATGCACCAGCCTGCCTTCGGGGAAGGGGGCGTGGGTCTGGTTGAAACCGCCGAGCAGTTGCCGACGTTGCAGGTTGTCCAGCAACGGTAGAGTCGCCAGGGGCTGCGTCGCATCGTCGAGCATGGCGTCGAGCAGGTGCAACAAGTGCTGGCCCCAACGGGCGATGGTGCTTTCATCGAACAGGTCGGTGGCGTATTCGAACTGGCCGCTGATGCAATCGCCGTCGTCGTTGAGGGACAGGCTGACGTCGAACTGGGTGGTGCCAGTG
>NZ_CAXAPG010000085.1:0-3462 GCF_963970585.1 Pseudomonas sp. RL_105y_Pfl2_101 | reverse complement strand
GTACGCTGGACCTGTTCCTCGAACAACCCATGGATCGTCTGTTGTCGCGGATAGTCCGCCTCGGTGGCGTTGAACGTCACCAACAACTTCTCGCTTTCCGACGTCGGCAGGATCGACACCTGCTGCAGGGGTAGCTCCGGCTGCTGTTCAAGCATGCCGACCAGGCTTTCCAGAGCCTGGCGCATAGAGCCGGCAATGCGCTGGGCACCAATCCCGGCCAGGGCCAGCACGCTGAGACTGAAGCCTTCGCCCAGATCATCCACCGACAAAGTCAGCGGATAATTGGTGCCCTCCGCACCGCCCAGCGAATGCAGTCCTTCCCACGCCTCCAGCGTCTGTGCCGTGGGCGCTTGCGCCGTGCCGCTGTGGCGATAGTTGAGCAACGAACCGAACAACGGCGCGGGCGCGGGCACGCCGCTGCAACGCTGGGCCAAGGCCAACGAAGCGTGCTCATGGCCGAGCAACGCGGTCAGGCCCGCATGGGTGGCTTTTACCCCTTCGCGCACACCCTGCCCGGCCAACTTCACCCGCAACGGCAGTGTATTGATGAACATGCCCAGTGCCCGGTCGGCACCGTCGCCGCCCTGCATCCGGCCCATCAACACCGTGCCGAACACCACGTCCTGCCGGCCGGAAACAGCCCCGACCACCCGCGCCCAGGCCAAGTGATACAAAGCTGCCGCGCTGACACCCAACTGACGGGCCTGAGCCCGTAAGCGACGGCTCAATTCTCCATCGATCGGCAGGTGGACTTCCTCGACCACCGATTCGCCTTCGGGCACTGCGGAAAAACCCAGCGGCAACGTTGGCTCATCGACATCGCCGAGCATCTCGCGGAAAAACGCCTCATGGGAATCGCCGCCCACGCCCAGGCGAACCTGCGCCACATAGTTGCGATACGGCACGGGGTCGGGTAACTGGTCGGCCTGCCCGAGCAGGAATGCCTGCATCTCATGCTGCACCAGTTCCAGCGCCGCATGGTCCATCGCCATGTGATGGAACAACAGGATCGCCACCCAGCGCTGATGGGTTTGATCCTGCGCACAGACCAGGCGCATCAGCGGCGCCTGGCCGACATCCAAGCGGTGATGCCGGGTGTCGAAGCGTTGTTGCAGTTGCCACAGGATGTCACCATCGGCAGGGTCCAGCGCGATCTCTTCCAGCGTCAACCGGGCCTGGTGCCAGACCACTTGCACCGGTTCGTCCAAGCCTTCCCACACCATCGAGGTGCGCAATATGTCGTGGCGATCGATCACGCCTTGCAGCGCCTGGGTAAAATCATCCAGGCGTGCCCGTCGATCCGCGCCGAACAAGGACTGCAACACATAGGGGTCACCCTGCCCTGCGGCGAGGTAATGGTAGAGAATGCCCTCCTGCAAAGGCGCCAGGGGGTAGATATCCTGCACGTTGCCCGCACCGCCAGGAACGCTGTCGACAATCCGGTCGATCGTCTCCTGGCCGAGGTGGGCCAGGGGCAACATGTCTGGCGTGATACGAAATGCTGGGCTCAGCCAGTCGCCACCGTTTCTCTCCACCAGTTCGAGCAGTTCGCGCTTATGGGCAATCAGGCTGTCCCACAGCGCATTGTCCAGTCCTTCGTCGTCGCCCAGAATCACAAGGTTGTCGTCGTCCTGTTGGAGACGAATCGGGTGCTGGGACAGAGCTGTCATCAATTCGCTGAATTGCATTGAAGAACCTGCTTTTCTAGTTCGGAGTGGTTGACGATAAAAACGTGTTTTTCAGGTACGGCACGGCGCCTGGACGGCGGTTGGGCCGACCTCGGCGCACGGGCCAAAGCGCTGGATAATCGTCACGTTCAACCGAAGGCGGCGGTTCGCGAACCGCCGCCTTACAGGCCAAAAAAAATTAGAGCATTCGGTAGGTGATGTCTGTCATGGGAAGCAGGGACAAGCCCCGACGTCGGCCAGACAGGACATACAGATGCGCGGGATCCAGGGCGAGCGCCCTGCCCGGAAGCCCGGGACAGGGCATTGATCCCTCAGGTGAAGCAGCCGACTCAGATACTGCGTTTGCGCGTGAGCGCGGGAATAGTCGTCATCGGCACATCGATAGGCCGTACCTCGCCCACGGCGGCAGCCACCAGGGCGAGGGTGGGCTGGCCGAACAGCACACGGATATCGGCCTCCATGCCGTCCTTGCGCATGCGTTCGATCAGTGTCACGGCGAGCAACGAGTGACCACCCAGCTCGAAGAAGTGGTCATGCCGCCCCACTCGTTCGACCTTGAGCAACTGCGCCCACAACGCTGCCAGCTTGATCTCCATGTCGCCCACCGGGGCTTCATACAGACGCGTAGTGTATGCATGGCTGTCGGGGGCCGGTAGCGCCTTGCGGTCGAGCTTGCCGTTCGGCGTCAGCGGCAAGGCATCCAGGCGCACGTAGGCAGCGGGCACCATATAGGCCGGCAGCTGCGTTTGCAGCTGCGTGCGCAGGGTTTCGATGTCGACGGCTTCGTCCGGCGAGTGTTGGGTGAAATAGGCCACCAGGCGCCTGTCGCCTGGTATGTCTTCGCGGGCCAGGACTACGGTTTCTTTCAGCGCTTCGTGGCGGGCGAGCTTGGCTTCGATCTCGCCCAGCTCGATGCGGAAACCACGGATTTTCACCTGGTCGTCGTTGCGGCCCAGGTATTCGATGTTGCCGTCCGGCAGGTAGCGGCCCAGGTCGCCAGTGCGATACATGCGGGCATTTGGATCACTGCTGAACGGATCTTTCAGGAAACGCTCGGCCGTCAGGTCCTCGCGGTTCAAATAACCCCGCGCCACCCCAGCACCACCGATGTAGATTTCGCCCGGAACGCCCAGTGGCACCGGTTGCTTGTGCTCGTCCAGCAGATAGAACTGGGTGTTCGCCACCGGTTTACCAATGTGCGCGGCAAACCCATCCTCGCGGGCCATCGACACCCAACTCGAATACGTCGTGGTTTCCGAAGGGCCATAGAGGTTGCACAGGCGCTTGACCTGGGTCTGTTCGAACAATGCTTCCACCAAACTGCGCTTCAAGGCTTCACCGGCGACGTTCACCGTGTCGACGCCCTCGCCCAACCCGCCCGATTCCAACAACGCCTTGAGGGCCGACGGTACGGTGTTGATCAAGGTAATGTCGTGCTCGCCCTGTTGCAGTTCCAGCACATTAGTGACCACGTCGATGCTGCCGCCGGAGGTCAGCGGCGCGAAGCACTCGTAGACGGCCAAGTCGAAGTTCAGCGAAGTCGAGAACAGGGTTTTCGACAATGTGACGTCATCGAAGGAGCGATGGGCCCAGGTCAGGAAGTTCACCGTGTTGCGGTGCTCGATCATCACGCCTTTAGGCAGACCCGTCGAACCCGAGGTGTAAATCACGTAGGCCAAATGCGAGGACCTCAGCCCAGCCACCTCGGGATTCTGAACGGATTCGTCCTGCCACAAGCCGCTATCCAGGTTGATCACTGGCATCGAAGCATCGG
>NZ_CAXAPG010000084.1:0-3468 GCF_963970585.1 Pseudomonas sp. RL_105y_Pfl2_101 | reverse complement strand
CATCCGCCGCTTCGAAGAGGGCCAGGCCCTGCCGACGCTGAACGTGCGTCATCGTGAGTACCGATTCCTGCTCCCTGACCGGGTGACAGTCGGCCCAGAAAAGGTGGATTGGATATTTTACGGATGACCTAGCAAACGCTGTTTGTGGTTGAGACCTAAAAGGCATCAGTCAATTGGACTGTGCCGAACTTTGCCCATGGACGGGCGTTTTTGAACAAGGAAAACGGCATGAAAAATATCATCCGCATCGGCGACAAAACAACCGGAGGTGGTTCCGTCCAGTCGGGCTCAACCGTCATGAAATTCGGCAATATCGGGGTCGCTCGGGAAGGCGATCCAGTGGACTGCCCGATTCCAGGTCATGGCCGGACGGTCATCGCCGAAGGCCACCCTACGTTCAAGGACAATGGCGTGCCGGTGGCTTTTGACGGTCATCGTTGCGCCTGTGGCTGTGCACTGATTTCGTCGATGCCTGGCGCGAGGGCACGTTGATCATGCCGGTGCGAATGGATGACATCCCGGCCTTGGCGCCCAGGCCTGTGCGACCCCGCGCCTGGCGGTGGCTCGGGTTATTGGCGTTTTGTTTGCTGTTGGGCGCTGGGGGCATGTTGTCGTTCGCTCCCGAAGCGTTACACCAGAGGCCTGAGGTTTTCTGGAGCCTGACCTTGGGCGTGCCCTTCCTGGGGTGGTGTGCCCTGGGGTTCGGGCGGGCGTTGCTGTATCTCGGTGAGCGAGCGGTGGCCGATGGTTGGGATCAGGCACGCGAAGAGGATTTGTTCCAGAAAACCCGTCAAGGACGCCGTTTTCTGCGGGTGTTGAATGTCGACCTGCACACCGCCCTGCGCGTCCCAGGCGAAGAACCGGCCGTACAACTGGAGGCTTTGCAGAGCGGCATCAAGGTGCAGAGGGTGCAACCTTCGAGGCTCGCCTCGTCGTCGTCATGCCACAGCCGTCTACCGGGCGATGCGACTGAAGAGCTCGAACCGGCGTTGCTGCGTACGTTGCAACAGTTGCTTGGCGAGCTGGCCCCCACCTTGGCGCAACTGCCTGCCCATACACCGCTGGCGTTATTGCTGGAGGGCGATAGCGGCTTGTCGGGCCCAGTGTGGGATCGGACATGGGAGCAGGCATGGCAAGCGTCCGCCATCCGCCAGGTGCCGGTCTCCCTCGAAGGCGATGGTTTGGATGCGCTGGACCATTGGCTCGATCAGCGCTTCGATGATCGGGCCGTGCTGCTGGTCATCGCGTTGCAGTTCGCGCCGCAACAGCCTGAAGGCACGGCGGAAGTGGTCGCCGGTTTGCTCCTGGGCAATCCCCAGACGCACCCCCCCTTGGCGCCGATTGCGTTTCTTCATCGCCCGGAACAGGAGCGGCGACCGTGTCCCGACGCGTTGCGTGATGCCGCGACGCAGGCGCTTGCCTGGGTACCGTTGGAGGCTGAGTCGATCCGGCATGTCTGGCTAGCAGGTGTGAATGCACAACGTCATGCAGCCCTGACCAGCGTTTCAACCCAACTATCGATACCGATGCAGCATGAACAAGGGCTTCGTGATTTGGACGGAGTGCTGGGAAACCCAGGCAAAGCCTCGCCATGGCTGGCGATTGTCGCGGCGACGCAAGCTATCCAGGTTGGCGCGGGGCCGCAGTTTATTTTTAGCGGCAACGGTTGCGCTGACGCCAGGCTTTGGAGCATGGCGTTAACGCCTGCGCCTTCATTATCGGAATAGGACATTCGAATGCAGCTGCGAAGTTTCATAGTCGTGTGGGCGGTGGCCAGTGGTCTGTTGCTGATCAACGCGATCATGGGCGCCATGGTGTGGCGTTACCCCCAATGGCTGGGCATTCAGGCTGGCAGCGACCATCAGGCGCTCGGGTTGCTGGGCATATCCGCAATGGCCCTGCTATCGGTGTTGTTCCTGGGTGGCTTCCATTTTCTAGGCAATGTGATGGGACGTTCGGCTTATCGAACGTATCAGACGGTCAATGGCCCGACTGTCGATAAGGTCGAACCCCACTCGGTAAACGAAGAAGCATCGATCGGACTGCGCGAACACCTGCGCTTCCAATACGGCCCCCTCTGGCGCCACAAAGTCCGCCTCCTGCTCCTCGTCGGCGAACCCACCCAAATCACTGCCATCGCCCCGGAGCTGGAAAAAAAGAAATGGCTCGAAGGCGAGCGCACCGTGCTCCTATGGGGCGGCGGCCTTCAAGAAACGTTGGAAACCCCACTGCTGAACCAATGGCTCACCCTACGCCGTGGGCGGGCGTTCGATGGGGTGGTCTGGGCGCTGGACAAACCGCAAAGCACCGACGACGCGGCGATGGCCAAGGCCATGCGTCACTTGCACGACCTGGCGCGGCGGGTGCGCCGGCAGTTGCCCCTGCATGTGTGGCAGGTTTGCGAAAGCGCCTGGCCGCAAGACAAGCGCGAGACCCAGCCCGTGGGCTGTTTGTTGCCGGCGCGGGTCACGGCGCCGATGTTGGAGACGAGCCTGCGCAACCTGCTCGGCCCCTTGCGTCATGAGGGGTTGGAGCAGATGCAGGTCAACAAGCAGATGCACCACGATTTCCTGCTGCGCCTGTCCCGGGATCTGAAGGTCGAGGGTATTGCCCATTGGCGTCAGGCGCTGGCGCCGTTGTGGGGTGGCTTGAACCCGGGGGTGCTGCTGCGCGGGCTGTGGTTCAGCCTGCCGCTGTCCGTGACGCACAGCAGTGAAAACCTGCACTTCTGGTGGCCGGACCCGGCGTGGCACGGCGTGCAGCGCGACAAGGCGGTTGGCGCTCGCCTGGGCTGGGGCGTACCGCGAATCGCTTACGCGTTGTTCATGGGCCTGGCATTGGTGGGCATCGCGGGGACGGTGCTGTCCTTCGTGAGCAACCGGGCGCAGATCGTCCAGGTGCAGTCGCTGTTGACGGCCTTGCAAGCGTCATCAACGCAAGAAGAACAACTGCTCGCGCTGAACGAACTCGCCCGCGAGTTGGCGCGCCTGGATCACCGCGTCGTGCACGGCGCGCCGTGGCAGCAACGCTTTGGCTTGAACCGCAATGAAACATTGCTTGAGCTGCTGTGGCCACGTTATGTCGAGGCCAACAACCGCCTGATCCGCGACCCGGCGGCAGCGCGGTTGCGCGAGCAACTGAACGCCCTGGTCCAGCTCGCGCCAGGCAGCCCCGAACGGGCCGAGCGCACTCGTGACGCCTACGATCAGCTCAAGGCGTACCTGATGATGGCGCGCCCGGAAAAAGCCGAGGCGCACCTGTTGGTCAAGACCCTGGGCCATGCCGACCCCGCGCGTGACGGCATCGCCCCCGGCCTCTGGCAAACCTATGCACCTAACCTGTGGCAGTTCTACGCCGAGCAATTGCCCGCGCACCCGGACTGGCGCATCGAGGCCGATTCTCGCTTGGTGGCGCAGGTGCGCCAGGTGTTGCTCGATCAGATGGGCCAACGCAACGCCGAGGCCAGCC
>NZ_CAXAPG010000083.1:0-3531 GCF_963970585.1 Pseudomonas sp. RL_105y_Pfl2_101 | reverse complement strand
CGCGTCGGCCCAATCAATACGGCCCACCCAAGTTGCTGGACAACCTGCTCCGCGACTACGTGGGCACCCACTACAGCTATGACGAGCGCGGCAACCTCAAGGAACGCCTGCACAACGGCAAGAAATCCCATTTCACCTGGGACCTGTACGACCGTCTAATCGGCTACGCAGATGACAGATTGACCGCCACCTTTGCCTACGACGCGCTGGGCCGGCGCCTGTTCAAACTGTCCAAAGCCAAGTATCACGACCGTCGTGAAGCCGGGCCGATGTGGAACAAGCTGGAGCGCGCCAAGCTCGACGAGCAATACGGCTGCGGCTACACCATCTACGGTTGGGACGGTGACTTGCTGGCCTTTGAGAGCCGTAACAACGACAAGAGCGAACGCCTGACCCACTACTTTTTTGAACCGGGCGGTTTTGTACCAGTGGCGCAGGCAGTAGAGCAACGCAGTATCCAACCGCTGCCCGAACCGGTCTATGAGGGTGCTTACGACATCGACCGCGATCCGGTGTGGCAGCACAAGCCAAAGCCTGTGACCTTCAGCGCCGTGGCCTGGTACCAGTGCGACCACCTCGGCACGCCAATGGAGTTGACCGACGAACATGGCGATATCGCCTGAAGCGGGGTCTACAAGGCCTGGGGCCTGGCCAAGGAGCAACGCAGCGAGACCGCCAAACGCGCGGATCTGCGCAATCCACTGCGCTTTCAGGGGCAGTACTTCGATGTGGAAACCGGGCTGCACTACAATCGCTATCGGTACTATGATCCGCAGGTCGGGCGGTTTATTGGCAAGGATCCGATTGGGTTTGCGGGGGGCTCAACATCTATGCGTACGCGCCGAACCCCGCAGATTGGACAGATCCTTTGGGCCTTACAAGATCTGGCATGGACTTGCCCCTACCAAACCGGACACCAACTCCCCGTTAAATTGATGCTGCCGCCAAGCGCCTGAACTCCCTCGGTGAACGATATTTCAAGGCGCTGTGCGGATGCTGCTCGTTGTAATGCTCGAAGGCAATTGCCAGGTTACGCAACGCCGTTTCTCGATCTGGCTTGGGCATGTGCGCCACGTAATCACGCTTGATCGTCTTCACGAAGCTCTCGGCCATGCCGTTGCTCTGTGGGCTGCGTACTGGGGTGGTCACTGGTTGCAAACCGATCTGTCGAGCAAACAGGCGTGTCTGTTCGGCGGTGTACGCCGAGCCGTTGTCGCTGAGCCATTGAACTGGCGTGGTGGGTAGTTGATCACCAAAACGCTTCTCCACGCTTTCCAGCATCAAGTCGCGGATATCATCGCCGCTGTACCCGGTCGGGCTTGCCACCCAGCCTATGGCTTCGCGATCACAGCAATCGAGGGCGAAGGTCACGCTCAGTTTCGCGCCGTCCTCGCAGCGGAACTCAAAGCCGTCCGAGCACCAACGCGTATCGCTGTTTTCCACGGCAATACGGCCTTCGTGCCGACGCGGCACGCCGGGCTGTTTGATCCGGCGTTCAAGCAAAAGGTTGTGGTCACGCATCACCCGGTAAACCCGTTTCACGTTGACCGCCGGCAGCGACCGTTTTTCACGTGCACGACGCAGCAGTCCCCAGACGCGTCGGTATCCATAGCTGGGCAGTTCGCTGACCTCTTGCTGGATTTCAGCGACCAGCTCTACATCGTTCACAGGCCTGCTTCGCCGTGTCTTGGGCGATACCGATTGCTTGATTCGAACCGTTAATTGCGAGCGCGCCACACCGAGACATTCGCTGACCAGCTTCACTGGTCGTCCCCCGGCAACAAGGGTGAGTGCGCAATCCATTTTCGCGACCGGGCGATCTCCACGGCCTCTTTGAGGATTTCCGCTTCCATCGTTTTCTTGCCCAGCATCCGTTGCAGCTCACGGATTTGCTTGAGCGCATCGCTCAGCTCGGAGGCAGGCACCACGGCTTCGCCTGCACTGACCGCCGACAGGCTGCCGTCCTGATACAGCTTGCGCCACAGGAACAGCTGATTGGCATTGATGCCATTGCGCCGAGCCACCACCGAAACGCTTTGTCCTGGCTCAAGGCTCTCGCGAACCATGGCCAGTTTTTGCTCTGGGCTCCAGCGGCGCCGCCGCTCCTGGCCCAAAAGCTCCCCACTCTTATCGTTGCTGTTAGTCATAAACATAACCGTTTGCCTATCCCTTATCGTAAGGGGGAAACGGTGTCCTGTCTTTCATGGGGCTCGTTCATGGCAGAAAACCAGCACCCACAGGAAAATCCAACATTGATAACCGATCATGTTGTGCAAAAAAGTGGAGTGTTGAGCGATACGATAGAAAATGTAACGGACATATTCCAGGAGTAGGAAATGTGACTCTATTTAGAGATCCTAAAGATGGCTCTTGGTATTCCGCAGACAAAACCGAACATGGGGGAAGCGCATGGAAATTATTTTCAGAATCGAGGAGCGCCGGAACCCTTGAGTGGATGGCAGACCTCAATGACCAAGGAGACATAATGAAAGGGAAACACAAAGGTTCAACAGGCCGGTCCATTGATCTTAAAAAATTAAAGTGCCAGGATAAGAAATGATTAATTCAGCAGAAGAGTTCATTAGCCTCATCAACAGCAGTATTGAAACAGACAGAAGTAGAGCCATCACCGACAAGGCAAGCGAGTCCGTATGGGAGGATGTAATTTTAAAGTACCCAGATTATGAAACATTTATACTGCAAAACGAGACCATTTCACCGCTCACCATAAGTTCTTTATCAAAAAGCCAAAATTGGAAAACAAGGCATGGGGTCGCAAAAAAAAGAAAGTCCGGGACTGAAGTGCTTACTTATCTGTCAAATGACGAAGACCCCATCGTTAGACAGGCAATTGCGTCAAATCAAAAAACACCCTATGCAATATTAAAAAAACTATGTTTCGACACCGACGACAGGGTTAATAGTGTCGCAAATTACAACATCAAACTTCGCCCCCAAAAGCAGATACCCGGCAGCTAAAAATATAATTCACCATATCCAAAGTCTTTGATGGTTATAAAACTAATGAAATGTATAGTCCGCCTCGGCGACGCCACCGACCACGGTGGTGTTGTCACCGAATCCATCCCACACACCAACCTCAACGGCAAACCCATGGCCGGAAAGGGTCACATGGTGATGTGCCCCTTATGCAAGGGCCCCTTCCCGATCGCCGAAGGAAGCAACACCTATTCCGTCAATGGCATTCCCGTGGCGTTGGATGGCATGAAGACAACCTGCGGCGCGACCCTGATCGCCAGTGGCTCTCATGGCGCTGTGCATCGCTGACCTGCGCCCCGCTCTTTAACAACTGAACGACACCGGCATTGGCTTGATCGCGCCAATGCCCATGCCTGCGTCAAACCCGCGACGCCGAAGGCCGCCTGCTCACCCACACCGACGCTCTGCGCCAGCGCACCACCTGGCACTACAACGAAGCCGGACTGATCCAGCAGCGTCTTGACACCAACGGAACAACACTCGACTACCGCTGGGACCGCCTCGGCCAACTGCTGGAACTGCGCAACGAAA
>NZ_CAXAPG010000082.1:0-3582 GCF_963970585.1 Pseudomonas sp. RL_105y_Pfl2_101 | reverse complement strand
CCTTTAGGCTTGGAGCATACAAATTGCTTGGGTGTTATATGGTCAAGCCTCACGGGCAATTAGTACAGGTTAGCTCAACGCCTCACAGCGCTTACACACCCTGCCTATCAACGTCGTAGTCTTCGACGGCCCTTCAGGGGACTCAAGGTCCCAGTGAGATCTCATCTTGAGGCAAGTTTCCCGCTTAGATGCTTTCAGCGGTTATCTTTTCCGAACATAGCTACCCGGCAATGCCACTGGCGTGACAACCGGAACACCAGAGGTTCGTCCACTCCGGTCCTCTCGTACTAGGAGCAGCCCCTCTCAAATCTCAAACGTCCACGGCAGATAGGGACCGAACTGTCTCACGACGTTCTAAACCCAGCTCGCGTACCACTTTAAATGGCGAACAGCCATACCCTTGGGACCGGCTTCAGCCCCAGGATGTGATGAGCCGACATCGAGGTGCCAAACACCGCCGTCGATATGAACTCTTGGGCGGTATCAGCCTGTTATCCCCGGAGTACCTTTTATCCGTTGAGCGATGGCCCTTCCATACAGAACCACCGGATCACTAAGACCTACTTTCGTACCTGCTCGACGTGTCTGTCTCGCAGTCAAGCGCGCTTTTGCCTTTATACTCTACGACCGATTTCCGACCGGTCTGAGCGCACCTTCGTACTCCTCCGTTACTCTTTAGGAGGAGACCGCCCCAGTCAAACTACCCACCATACACTGTCCTCGATCCGGATAACGGACCTGAGTTAGAACCTCAAAGTTGCCAGGGTGGTATTTCAAGGATGGCTCCACGCGAACTGGCGTCCACGCTTCAAAGCCTCCCACCTATCCTACACAAGCAAATTCAAAGTCCAGTGCAAAGCTATAGTAAAGGTTCACGGGGTCTTTCCGTCTAGCCGCGGATACACTGCATCTTCACAGCGATTTCAATTTCACTGAGTCTCGGGTGGAGACAGCGCCGCCATCGTTACGCCATTCGTGCAGGTCGGAACTTACCCGACAAGGAATTTCGCTACCTTAGGACCGTTATAGTTACGGCCGCCGTTTACCGGGGCTTCGATCAAGAGCTTCGCGTTAGCTAACCCCATCAATTAACCTTCCGGCACCGGGCAGGCGTCACACCCTATACGTCCACTTTCGTGTTTGCAGAGTGCTGTGTTTTTAATAAACAGTCGCAGCGGCCTGGTATCTTCGACCGGCGTGGGCTTACGCAGCAAGTGCTTCACCCTCACCGGCGCACCTTCTCCCGAAGTTACGGTGCCATTTTGCCTAGTTCCTTCACCCGAGTTCTCTCAAGCGCCTTGGTATTCTCTACCCAACCACCTGTGTCGGTTTGGGGTACGGTTCCTGGTTACCTGAAGCTTAGAAGCTTTTCTTGGAAGCATGGCATCAACCACTTCGTCACCCAAAGGGTAACTCGTCATCAGCTCTCGGCCTTGAAATCCCGGATTTACCTAAGATTTCAGCCTACCACCTTAAACTTGGACAACCAACGCCAAGCTGGCCTAGCCTTCTCCGTCCCTCCATCGCAATAACCAGAAGTACAGGAATATTAACCTGTTTTCCATCGACTACGCTTTTCAGCCTCGCCTTAGGGACCGACTAACCCTGCGTCGATTAACGTTGCGCAGGAAACCTTGGTCTTTCGGCGTGGGTGTTTTTCACACCCATTGTCGTTACTCATGTCAGCATTCGCACTTCTGATACCTCCAGCAAGCTTCTCAACTCACCTTCACAGGCTTACAGAACGCTCCTCTACCGCATCACCTAAGTGATACCCGTAGCTTCGGTGTATGGTTTGAGCCCCGTTACATCTTCCGCGCAGGCCGACTCGACTAGTGAGCTATTACGCTTTCTTTAAAGGGTGGCTGCTTCTAAGCCAACCTCCTAGCTGTCTAAGCCTTCCCACATCGTTTCCCACTTAACCATAACTTTGGGACCTTAGCTGACGGTCTGGGTTGTTTCCCTTTTCACGACGGACGTTAGCACCCGCCGTGTGTCTCCCATGCTCGGCACTTGTAGGTATTCGGAGTTTGCATCGGTTTGGTAAGTCGGGATGACCCCCTAGCCGAAACAGTGCTCTACCCCCTACAGTGATACATGAGGCGCTACCTAAATAGCTTTCGAGGAGAACCAGCTATCTCCGAGCTTGATTAGCCTTTCACTCCGATCCACAGGTCATCCGCTAACTTTTCAACGGTAGTCGGTTCGGTCCTCCAGTCAGTGTTACCTAACCTTCAACCTGCCCATGGATAGATCGCCCGGTTTCGGGTCTATTCCCAGCGACTAGACGCCCTATTAAGACTCGCTTTCGCTACGCCTCCCCTATTCGGTTAAGCTCGCCACTGAAAATAAGTCGCTGACCCATTATACAAAAGGTACGCAGTCACCCAACAAAGTGGGCTCCCACTGCTTGTACGCATACGGTTTCAGGATCTATTTCACTCCCCTCTCCGGGGTTCTTTTCGCCTTTCCCTCACGGTACTAGTTCACTATCGGTCAGTCAGTAGTATTTAGCCTTGGAGGATGGTCCCCCCATATTCAGACAAAGTTTCTCGTGCTCCGTCCTACTCGATTTCATGACTAAGAGATTTTCGCGTACAGGGCTATCACCCACTATGGCCGCACTTTCCAGAGCGTTCCGCTAATCTCAAAGCCACTTAAGGGCTAGTCCCCGTTCGCTCGCCACTACTAAGGGAATCTCGGTTGATTTCTTTTCCTCAGGGTACTTAGATGTTTCAGTTCCCCTGGTTCGCCTCTTGCACCTATGTATTCAGTACAAGATAACCATCTTATGATGGCTGGGTTCCCCCATTCAGACATCTCCGGATCAAAGTCTGTTTGCCGACTCCCCGAAGCTTTTCGCAGGCTACCACGTCTTTCATCGCCTCTGACTGCCAAGGCATCCACCGTATGCGCTTCTTCACTTGACCATATAACCCCAAGCAATCTGGTTATACTGTGAAGACGACATTCGCCGAAAATTCGATCTTGCTCAAAAAGCAACTCACAAATTTTACCTTAGCCTGATCCGTTACCAGTGAAAGTAACGTTCAGTCTATCTTTCTATCACATACCCAAATTTTTAAAGAACGAACTAGTCAAAGACTAGAAATCAACATTCACCATCAAACCGATGGAATGCTCATTTCTAAGCTTTATACAATCGAAGCAGTAGTGGTGGAGCCAAGCGGGATCGAACCGCTGACCTCCTGCGTGCAAGGCAGGCGCTCTCCCAGCTGAGCTATGGCCCCGTATTTCTACAGGCGTTTCCCACACAAAATTGGTGGGTCTGGGCAGATTCGAACTGCCGACCTCACCCTTATCAGGGGTGCGCTCTAACCAACTGAGCTACAGACCCAATTTCGAGCTACTAAGGCCGACCTCACCCTGCTCCTTACCACAGAGCATGGGGTGCGCTCTAACCAACCAAGCCACAACCCTTTTGGCTGCTTCTATATCGTCTTCTTCAATGAATCAAGCAATTCGTGTGGGAGCTCATGAAGCAGCTGCGGTCGTCGATTAAGGAGGTGATCCAGCCGCAGGTTCCCCTACGGCTACCTTGTTACGACTTCACCCCAGTCA
>NZ_CAXAPG010000081.1:0-3823 GCF_963970585.1 Pseudomonas sp. RL_105y_Pfl2_101 | reverse complement strand
CATTGAACGGGTCTGCAACGAACTTCTCGGCGGTCAGTTCAGGGCGATTCAAATACCCTTTCGCCACGCCATCGCCGCCGATGTACAACTCGCCGGCCACGCCGATGGGCACGGGTTGCTGGTTGGCGTCCAGCACATAGACGCGGGTATTGCCAATCGGACGACCAATCGGGATACCGCCCTCGCCCACCTGCTTGATTTCATGGGTGGTGGTGAAGGTGGTGGCTTCGGTCGGGCCGTAGCCGTTGAGCAAGTGAGCCGGCGCGCCTTCCTTTAGAACGCGACCGATCACCGCCGGGTCGAGCACATCGCCACCGACGATCAGGTAGCGCAGTTGGGCGAACACCGGCATCAGCCCGGCGGCGTATTGGTGGAACAGGCCAGCGGTCATCCACAGCACGCTCACCGATTGCTCGAGCAACAGCGCCTGGAAATCCGCCTGGGACAACAGCACGTCCTGGTCGACCACCACCACGCAACCGCCATTGAGCAACGGTGCCCAGACGTCGAGGGTGCTGGCGTCGAAGGCCGGGTTGGAGGCAAAGGCGACTCGGTCCTCGGCGTTGAAGTCGGCGTAACCGTTGTTGATCACCAGTCGGTTGATCGCCCGGTGCGGCACCAGCACGCCTTTCGGGGTGCCGGTGGAACCGGAGGTGTACATGATGTAGGCCACCGCTTCGCTGCTTTGCACCAGATCGAGGTTATCGGCGGTTTCATTGAGGACCAGCGTGTCCAGGTCCAGCCGTTGTGAGGCTTCAGGCGCTAGCGCCGTGCTCGACGTCAGCACGACTTGAGCCCCGCTGTCCTGCACCATGAACTGTTGCCGTTCCAGCGGCGCGCTGACATCCAGCGGTACATAGGCGGCGGCACACTTGAGGATCGCCAGTTGGCTGACCAACAGCTCGAGCGAACGCTCCAGGGCAATCGCCACCCGATCGCCCGGTTGCACACCCAGGCCGACCAGATGACGGGCCAGGCCATTGGCCCGGTGGTTCAACTCGGTGTACGTCAGGCTTGGGGCATTGTGTACGGCCGCAATGGCTTGCGGACGCTGCGTGACCTGCGCCTCGAACAGGCCATGGACAGTCCTGTCCTGGGGATAGCGGCGAGTGGTGGCGTTGAAATCCACCAGTAAGTGGCGACGCTCGGCCGACGGCAGGATCGACACGCTGTTCAACGGCGTCTGCGGCATTTGTTCCAGCGCCTCGACCAGATGCTCCAAGGCGATGTTCATATAGACACACATCCGCTGCGCACCGATCCGAGGTACCGCCAGTGCCGACACATAAAAACCTTCGCCCAGGTCATCCACCGACAAGGTCAGCGGGTAGTTGGTACGTTCTTCACTGCCCAGGGCCTCGATGCCCTCCCAGGCAGCAAACGCTTCGCTCGACGCCGTGCCCATTGCGCTGTGCCGGTAGTTGAGCAAGGCGCTGAACAACGGCAGCGGCGCGGCGACGCCGCTGCAACGTTGGGCCAGGGACAGCGAGGCGTGCTCGTGCCCCAGCAGACCGGTCAAACGCGCGTGGGTGGCTTTCACCCCGTCACGCACGCCTCGGGTATCGACATCCACCCGCAATGGCAGGGTGTTGATGAACATGCCCAGTGCCCGGTCGGCGCCCTCACCGCCCTGCATCCGGCCCATCAACACCGTGCCAAAGACCACATCCTGCTTGCCGGACACTTTGCTCAGGACCTGCGCCCACGCCAAGTGATGCAGGCTCGCAGCGCTCACCCCCAACTGACGGGCCTGGGCCCGCAGGCGCCGGCTGAGGTCGGCGGCGAGGTTGAGTCCGGCCGCTTCGATATCGCTGCCGTCGCCACGGACATCCAGCAAGCCGAACGGCAACGTGGGTTCCTCGATGTCGCCGAGCATGTCGCGGAAGAACCCTTCATGTTCCTCACGGCTCACGCCCAAGCGGGCCTGGGCCACGTAGTTGCGGAACGGTACCGCTTCGCCCAACCGATCAGCGTGGCCCAGCAGGTGCGCCTGCATCTCGTGTTGCACCACTTCCAGCGCCGTGTGATCAAGGGCCATATGGTGGAACAACAGCATGGCGATCCACCGCTGGTTGGCGGTGTCATGGGTGAACGCCAGGCGCATCAGCGGCGCCTGGCGTACATCGAGGCGCAGGTGCTGCCGGTCGAAGCGTTCGAGAAGCTGCGTGGCGACATCGTGGCCCGGCTCGAAAACACACTCGTCCAGAATCAATTGCGCCTGGCGAACGACCACTTGCACCGGCTCGCACAGGCCTTCCCAGAGTACAGCGGTGCGCAAGATGTCATGCCGGTCGATGACGCTTTGCAATGCGTCGACAAAGGCGTCCAGCCGGGCGCGGTCCTTGAAGTTGAAGGTGGCCTGCTGCACGTAGAGATCACCCTGCTGCGAAGCCAGGTGGTGATACAGGATGCCTTCCTGCAACGGCGCCAGGGCATAGATGTCCTGGACATTGCTTATGCCGCCCGGCACCGTCGCGACGATCTGCTCGATTTCCGCTTGGGACAGATCGGCCAACGGCAACATGTCCGGCGTGATGCGGGCGCAGCCGCGGGTAATGCCGTTGACCGGCACCATGACCTCCGTCACGCCCCCCACGGCCGCCGCCAATGCCGCCAGCGTCGGCTGGCCGAACAGCACGCGGACATCGGCGCTCAGGCCCACTTGGCGCATGCGTTCGATCAGCGTGACCGCCAGCAGCGAGTGGCCGCCCAATTCAAAGAAATTGTCATGGCGACCGACCTGCTCGACCTGGAGCAACTCGGCCCACAACTGTGCCAGGGTCGTTTCGACGGTGCCCTGCGGGGCCTCGTACTCACGAGCGATCACCGCTGAGTGATCCGGTGCCGGCAGCGCCTTGCGGTCGAGTTTGCCGTTGGGGGTCAGCGGCAGCACATCGAGCCGGATGTAGGCGGTCGGCACCATGTACTCAGGCAGTTGCCCTAGCAGATGAGCGCGCAAGGCTTCGATGTCAGCGAACGCTTCTGGTGCATGAGGTGTGAAATAGGCCACCAGGCGTTTCTCGCCCGGCACGTCTTCACGGGCCAGCACCACAGCTTCTTTCACCGCCTCATGCTGCGCCAGCCGCGCTTCGATCTCGCCCAGCTCGATGCGGAAACCGCGGATCTTCACTTGGTCATCGTTGCGCCCCAGGTACTCGATGTTGCCGTCCGGCAGGTAACGACCCAGGTCGCCGGTGCGGTACATCCGCGCATTTGCCGCGGTGCTGAACGGATCCCCCAGGAAACGCTCGACGGTCAATTCCGGACGGTTCAGGTAACCCCGCGCCACCTGCACGCCACCGATGTAAATTTCCCCGGCCACGCCCAAAGGCACCGGTTGTCGATGGGCATCGAGCAGGTAGATCCGGGTGTTGGAAATCGGCTTGCCGATGGGCGTGCTGTCCGGGGTTTCTGCACCCGTGCAATCCCACGCCGTCACGTCCACCGCCGCTTCGGTCGGGCCGTACAGGTTGTACAGGCTGCTGTGCGGCAGTTGCGTCTTGAAGCGCCGCACCAGATGCCCCGGCAACGCCTCGCCGCTGCACATCACCCGCACCAAGCCTTCGCACTGACCTGCCTCGCCATGGGCCAGGAACACGTCGAGCATCGACGGCACGAAGTGCAATGTGGTGATGCCTTGGGCCTGGATCACTTCGCGCAGGTAGGCAGGATCACGATGCCCGCCCGGACGGGCCATCACCAACCGCGCACCGCTGAACAGCGGCCAGAAGAACTCCCACACCGACACGTCGAAGCTGAACGGGGTCTTTTGCAGCACTGCGTCTGTGGCGCTCAAGGCGTATTCGTCCTGCATCCACAACAG
>NZ_CAXAPG010000080.1:0-4173 GCF_963970585.1 Pseudomonas sp. RL_105y_Pfl2_101 | reverse complement strand
CCCCCAAGCAGATCATCTGTGCAGCGATGCGCAAGCTACTACATTTCGTTTACGCCGTTCTCAAATCGGGTCAGCCATTTGACCCAAAATTTGCCCTTGCTCGATGAGGGGCAAGACGGTATCTACACCGCTCCTACCAGCGCCTACCGATCCAGTTTTTTCAGGAACACCGCCATTTGCGCTAGATAGCTATCGCGAGCAAGCCCACAGCCCATCAGTGGTCGGGTTTAGTAGCCCGATGACATCCCAGTTGCATGAGTCTCATCAGTTAGGCACTCGCCTGCACTTGATGGGCCTTGCCCAGTAGCTTCCTCTGCGCCGAGTACCCAAGCGACTACCGGCAGCGTTAGGCCTCTGCTGGCCGCCGATAGGGCTCGATAAAGCCGCAGCCAAGAATCTCGTTCAGGCGTTGCGCATCGTTCATTCGGCGAAACAGCCCAATAGTCTTCCACAACGCGTGACCATCGACATTGGGCGCTCCCAATCCGGCCAACAGGTCGGCGATCAGTATTGATCGGGTCTCGAAAGAGATGCGGGTCAGCCCGGTGCTATTACCGACTCCGGCATGGGCATGAGCCCCGGAAAAGGCGATCAGGCTCCCCGGAGCGATATCGACGGCAATCCCCTCCTGCGGGTCGATCGCTTCCAGCAGATGCGGAATGGCTTCGTCGGCATCCACGGCATTGCGGCCGTCTCGATGGGATCGCTGCAAAATCGCGCGCATATCGAAATCTGCGCTCGAATTACCCAGTGGTCGCTGCCAGAGGCCTGGATACAAGGCGACGGTACGCCCTGCCGCGATGGGATAGATGGGCGCCCACCAGTTGGTTTGTGCATAGATATTCGACCCCCACGTATCGCGGTGAAACGCGATGGTGGCCGTCGTGCGAGCACGCTGCGTCGACTGCCCTGGCTCGCAATGCGGCTGAAAACGCAAATGCAGGCGATCGCACGCCAGGGTATCGGGAGCGATGCCAAGGTTTTGCACGACGTCCTGCCAGCGCTGCTGGACCTCAGCCGAGCCTGCGAAGTCGTTCTGAATTTTCGCAAAGCGCTCAGTCTGCTCAGAGTGGCTCAAATGGCGATGAATCTGTTGCGGCGACCAGGGATGTAGCGCCTCTTCGAGGAGCTCACGCGTATATTCCACCAGCGCCGTCATGGGCTGCAGGTCAGTGAAGCGAATGATCTCGCCAGCATAGATCCGGTCATGCAATTGGCGAGCGGTGCTCGGTATGGCAAGCGAGCTGTACATGACTGGAAGTCCCCTGAAGGTGCGCCCCTGACTTTAGATCCACGCCGATTGTGGCGAAAGTGGCAGGTGAGGCGAAAAAGCACGGACCAGGCCCAGCGGACGTAAACACAGGGACCGTCAAGCCATGAATGGGGCGCTTATAGCTGTTCTTAGCAGGCAGTTAACGGCCTATTTTGTTGAAAAAGTCGGCTCGCCCAAACGGCCTGGTCAGCGACTGGCTAAAACGTTTTTTTGCCCACTGTTACGTGAAATCTGAGCCCAGAAGCGGACCTTCGTGAGGTTTACGCTATGGCGTTACCAAGGGTTTTGTTTGCGAAGAGTTGCGCGTATGCATCAATCTGTGTGCCTTCGACCTACCAAGCTTCGTGGTTGCCTTGGTCAGCACAGTAGTTGTAACTTCGGTCTTCAGTTAGCGGGGGTATCTCATTGAACGACTCTGAACATCTGAAAGAACTGTGCGCCCGTTTCAACTCTGGAGAACATCTGAGCTTTACGTTTTTCTGGGGGCACCAGCGCAACAAAACTGTCGTCACTGCTTCGTGCTTCAGCCAATGGTTTGAGGCCGGGTTCATTGTCGAGGGACAACATTACCCGACAGCCGAACACTTCATGATGGCCGAGAAAGCGGCCTTGTTCGACGATCAGGAAATTCGTGCGCAGGTGCTCGACGCCCCTACTCCTAATGCCGCCAAAGCACTTGGCCGCAACGTGCGCGGATTCAACGATAAGGTTTGGCTGCAACACCGATACGACATCGTCGTTCGAGCGAACCAGGCCAAGTTCTCTCAGAATCCGCAGTTGAACGAATATCTTCTACAAACCGGTTCGCGCGTTATTGTCGAAGCCAGCCCGGTTGATAACATCTGGGGTATAGGGCTCGCGCAGGACAACGCGGATGCGAACAATCCGAATCTGTGGAAAGGCTTGAATCTGCTGGGATTTGCGCTGATGCAGGTGCGGGACGGGACGGGTATGCCAGCCCCAAGGTAGTGTCCTGACCTGACTCACGAAAAACGCAAAAGCCTTGGCGAACGCCAGGGCTTATTAGGCGTAACTGCGACATGACGTTCCCCGCCGTAATCACCGCCGTAGGCGACATTGAGCAACCGCTCGCGGCCAGTGCCTCTGCGACCCAGGTATTGCAGGTATAAAACAGCGAATAGCGACCCTCGGCCTGGTAGAACCGGCTCTCTCCATACAGACCAGGCCCGAGCACCACCAAGGTGCCCGTCGCTGAGTGGGTGAAGGTCCCGGCCACGAACGCGAGCAGTCGTCGGTAGCCGTCCTCCGTCACCCGCACCTCGATGACCTCGCTCGCGGCGAAACGCTGCCTGGGGTCACCGTCAATCTTGACCGCATGCAGCACGGTTGCCGTCGACCCGAACAAGGCTCCCAGGGCCAGGCTCAAAGTGGCCTGTGGGGCTCGGTAAAAACCCTCGTCACCCCAGCCGAACTCCACGAAGTCGCCGTCGCTGAATTCTTCAGCCAGTGCGGGAAGCACCTGAAGTAGATCGGGGCGCGCAATCACCAACCCGGTATGCAGGCCATGATTCACCACATAGAAGGACCGCCAATCGCCACCCTCGCCCCTCGGCGGGTCCGACGCGGTAGCGCAGCCGAACAGCGTGAGGACCAGGACCAGCACTACAATGCGCATACACAAGGGCTCGCTCACTTAAGGGGACCACTTAAGAGGACGGATTTATTTTCTGATATTAATCCATCCGCCTTTCCCGCTCAGCCAACCTCCTCAAACCGCCGCCGCTTCGAGAACAATCCCATCCCTATCGGCACGGCAAAAACCGACAGCAGCCCCAGATCAAACCCCAACACGCGGGTCTGACCCGCCAAAACACAGCCAACCGCACCCGCCACCACCAACACCACGCCTAGCCACTTGCGTAGCAGATAGGGTTTGAGGAATCGATCGAGCAGAAAGGACACCACCAAGGCAATGACCAATTGAGTAATTTCGGACATGTACGTCTCCGGTCAGGTCTTGATGATCAATGTCGAGAGGGTGCGTTGCGGGCCGATACCGCCGTTGACCTGCGCCTCGATGCTGACCAGTACGTCGCCAGCATGGTAGGTGGGTAGAATTTGATTGGTATACGTGCGCACACCCACCCCTACAGATGCCGCCACGTAAGGGGGGCTACAGCCTTGGCGGCGGAAGCGAAGGCCGCGGCTGCAAGGGTGGCGATCGTGGTGCGCTGGGCGTTGAGGGCGTCGCCCTGTTGCCGGGTGAGCGGCTTGGAGATCCCGATCTTCATCACGCAAGACAGGCCCTTGGCCTGCATCTTGTCGTATACCTCGACGACCTTGCTGTTGACTTCATAGTGGGCGCTTTTCGCTTCGCCAAAATGCAGCTCGCGCAAACGCCCACGTTCGCTGTCGGTGAGGGTGATCTGCGAGACATTGAAGACGATCCCGTGATTGCCCATGTATTGGAAAGTCCCTTCGAACTTCATCGCCCGTATCCTTTTGGGGTAAAGGTGGCAATTCTCTGCAACGGGCGGATCGGATTCAAATCATTTCGTATCGCTGGATTGAGCAAAACAACCCACCTTCATCGCCAAAACACTCCTCTCCTACAGCCCCCGCCTACAACGTCCATCTAGCTACGCATCCTTGCGCCTTTGCCTACAACTACGCCAGAATCCGCCCGCTTGTGCGCCTTGTCCCTGGGTTTTATTGTCTTCCTGCCACTGCCCATCAGTGGTCGGGTTTAGTAGCCCAGATGACATCCGGTTGCATGAGTCTCATCAGTTAGGCATTCGCCTGCACTCGATGGTGAATCGCCCCGGATTCTTTAGACACCTTGCAAACTCATTGCGTAACGTTTTTCAAACTCTACCGGTGACAGCTGATTGTTGAAACCATGGCGGCGTTTTGCGTTGTAGAACATCTCGATGTAATCG
>NZ_CAXAPG010000079.1:0-4342 GCF_963970585.1 Pseudomonas sp. RL_105y_Pfl2_101 | reverse complement strand
GACGGGCGGTGTGGCAGCCGGTTTCCCACAATCGATTACCACCGCGCTGGGCAACACCCTGACCATCACCGGTTTCAACGCTGCGACTGGGGTGGTCAGTTACAGCTACACGCTGCTGGACAATGAAGCCCATCCAAACGCCAACGGCGCCAACAGCCTCAGCGAGCAATTTGCGGTCGTCGCCACCGACGACAACGGCACCATCGCCAACGGGAATCTGGACGTGAACATTGTCGATGACCTGCCGACCGCTCACGCTGATTCCGCCTCGGTGGATGAGGGCGGGACGGTCAGTGGCAACGTCCTGAACAACGACGAAGGCGGTGCCGACGGGCCTGCCGCGAGTGGTGCCGTGGTCGGCGTGCGTGCTGGCGACGACACTTCGACTCCTGCGCTTGGCGGCTTGAATACCCAGATCAACGGTACCTACGGCTACCTGACCCTGGACGCCAACGGCAACGCCGTCTATCACAGCAACCCCAACACCGTCAGTGCCCCAGGCGCGACCGATGTGTTCACCTACACTGTGCGCGATGCCGATGGCGATGAAAGCACCACCACCATCACCATCGATGTTCACGAAAGCTGCATCGTTGCCACGTCGGACCACGAAATCAGCGTCTACGAAAAAGCCCTCGACCTGACCCAGGACGGCCAGGACCTGGCCCCTGGCACCGTCACCGGCAGTGACCCGAGTGCTACCAGCGAGACCGCCAGCGGCAGCCTTGTCGGCTCGGTGACTGGCGCCATCGGTGCGGTGACCTTTACCTTGGTGGGCAATGCCACCGGTGCCTACGGTCAACTGTCGCTCCAGCCTGATGGTTCGTACACCTACACCTTGACCTCGCCGGCCACGACGACGCCCCAGGCCAACGATGGCCCCAACGTCTTGAGCGAAAGCTTCACCTACCAAGCCACGGACTCGCTGGGCAACACAGTCACCAGCACCATCGTCATCGATATTGTCGACGACGTGCCCAACGCCCATGCCGATTTCGCCTCGGTGGTGGAGGGCGGCACGGTCAACGGCAACGTGCTGGGCAACGACGTGCTTGGCGCAGACGGTGGCGTGGTGATCGGTGTACGCGCCGGCAATGACACTTCAACCTCCGCTGTCGGTGGTCTCAACAACCAGATCAACGGCACCTATGGTTACCTGACCCTGGACGCCAATGGCAACGCCGTCTACCACAGCAACCCCGACTCTGTCGTCGCACCCGGCGCGACCGATGTATTCACCTACACCGTGCGTGATGCCGATGGTGATGAAAGCACCACCACCATCAGCATTGACGTGCACAACAGCTGTCTCGTTGCAGCAACCGACCACGACATCACGGTCTACGAAAAAGCCCTCGACCTGACCCAGGACGGCCAGGACCTGGCTCCTGGCACCGTCACCGGCAGCGACCCGAGTGCTACCAGCGAAACCGCCAGCGGTACCTTGGTCGGTTCAGTCAGCGGTGCCACTGGCGCCGTCACGTACACGCTGGTGGGCAACGCCAGCGGCGCCTACGGCCAGTTGCTGCTCCAGCCTGATGGTTCGTACACCTACACCCTGACCTCGCCAGCCAACACCACGCCCCCTGCCAATGATGGCCCGAACGTGCTGAGCGAAAGCTTCACCTATCAGGCCACGGATTCCCTGGGCAACAGCACCACCGGCAGTCTGGTGGTCAGCATCGTCGATGACGTGCCAATGGCCATTGCGTCCGAGCGTTCGGTCACGGCGGTGCAGATCGATTCGAACCTGCTGATCGTGCTCGACGTGTCCGGCAGCATGGCCGATGACTCTGGTGTGCCGGGGCTTTCGCGCTTGGACCTGGCGAAACAGGCAATCAGCGCCTTGCTCGATAAATACGATGACCTGGGGGATGTGAAAGTCCAGCTCGTGACGTTCAGCAGCAGTGCCACCGACCAGACTTCGGTGTGGGTCGACGTGGCGACTGCCAAGTCGCTTCTCTCGAGCCTGTCGGCGGGTGGCGGGACCAACTACGACGCGGCGGTGGCGGTAGCCAAGACTGCGTTTGTCACGTCCGGGCAACTGACCGGGGCGCAGAACATCGGCTACTTCTTCTCCGATGGCAAACCCACCTCGGGCCAGGAAACCGGTGCGGCAGATGAGGCCGCATGGAAAGCCTTCCTCGACGCCAATGGCATCAAGAACTACGCCATCGGCCTGGGCAGCGGCGTCAGCAACGCCCACCTCGACCCGCTGGCCTACGACGGCAGCACCCACACCAATACCAACGCGGTGGTGGTGACCGACCTGAACCAGCTCAACTCGGTGCTTTCTGGCACCGTGCAAGGCATACCGGTCACCGGCAGCCTGTTGGGCGAGGGTGGCTCGTTTGGCGCCGATGGCGGGTTTGTAAAAAGCCTGGTGGTCGATGGCACTACGTACAGCTATGACCCCGCAGCCAACGGCGGTCAGGGTGCACTGAGCGCCAGCGGCGGGGTCAACCACGGCAGTTTCAATACGTCCACCAACACGTTGAGCATTGCCACCGCCCATGACGGTACCCTGGTGATCAACCTTGATACCGGTGCGTTCAGCTATACCTCCCAGACTGCCACGAGCGTATTGATCAGCGAAAACATCGGCTACACCGTCAGTGACAACGATGGCGATCTGGCCAGTTCCAGCCTGGTGATCAACGTCGTGCCCAACAGCCCTCCCGTGGCGATGGACGACAACATCATCACCAACGTGCTGTCAGGCAACATCGTGGTACCGGGCGAATTGCTGCTGGGCAACGACAGCGACGCCAACGGCGATCCGCTCACCGCCTCACCCACCAGTTTCAATACCGGTTGGACCGCCAAAGGCGGGGATTTCACTGGCAGCACCGGCACGGCCAGTTTCACCGGCAACAACGTGCAGTCGATCAACCTCAGCCGCAGTGCCTTCGTCGCCAATACCGCGAGCATGACGGCGATGCTGGTGGTCAGCGGTGCACTGGGGATGGTGTCCAATAACAACGCCAACGATGAAGACCGGCTCAACATCAGCCTCAAGCAGGGCGAAACCCTCACCCTGGACCACAACCTTTCGGCCGGTCGCATTGCGATGGAGTATTCACTCAACGGCGGGCCATTCATTGCGATCAACGATGGCGCTTCTTTCACCGCGGCAGCGGATGGCAACTACCAGATCCACGTCACCAACATCCCCAATCCCGGCGGCGGTAATTCCAAAGCGGCGGAAAACTATCAACTGACCCTGACCGTTGACTATGCGGGGGCGCAGGACAGCACACCGGATTACCACGGCAGCTACACCGCCAGCGACAACCATGGCGGTAGCGACAGCGCGGCGGTGGACATCAGCTACCAGGCGGGCCATACCCTGACGGGCACCACCGGTGACGATGTGCTGATCGCCGGCAACGGTGACAACATCCTCAATGCGGGCGACGGCAACGACATACTCAGCGCGGGCTCGGGCAACAACACCCTGCACGGCGGGGCAGGCAATGACTTGCTCTACAGTGGCGCGGGGAATGATCTGCTTGACGGCGGTACGGGCAACGACACCGCGAGCTATGCTCACGCGACCGCCGGGGTCGCCGTCAACCTGGGCCTGCTGGCGGCGCAGAACACCCTTGGCGCCGGCACCGACACACTGGCAGGCATCGAAAACCTGATGGGTTCGAACTTCAACGACACCCTCACCGGCGATGGCGTCAGCAACCGCATCAACGGTGGATTGGGCCATGACGTGCTCAATGGCGGTGGCGGCGATGACCTGCTGATCGGCGGCCTGGGCAACAACACGCTCACTGGCGGCAGCGGTGCCGATACCTTTCAATGGCAGGCAGGCAACAGCGGTCACGACGTGATCACGGACTTCGCCCCCGGCGTCGACAAACTCGACCTGTCCCAGCTGTTGCAAGGGGAGAACGGCAGCGCGGCGTCACTGGATGATTATCTGCATTTCAGCGTGAGCGGCAGCGGTGCTTCGGTCGTCACCAGCATCGATATCAGTGCCATTGCCGGCGCCACGCCGAACCAGACCATCGACCTGGCCGGCGTCAACCTCGCCAGTCATTACGGCGTCACACCCGGCGCAGGCGGGATGATCGCGGGCGGGGCGGATACGGCGACCATCATCAACGGCATGTTGAATGACCATTCGTTGAAAGTGGACACCGTGTGAGGTGAGCTGAAACGACAAAACCCGCCATCTCCGGTCTGGACATGGCGGGTTTTGCCTTTGTGGCGAGGGAGTCCCCGCCGCGTCTTCGACGCTGCGCTGTCGCGCAGCAAACAAGTGCTCGGCTTAAGATTGGGTGCGCGCGGGGAAAGAGGCCGTAGCTATCACTGGTGTGTCAGCACCCGC
>NZ_CAXAPG010000078.1:0-4953 GCF_963970585.1 Pseudomonas sp. RL_105y_Pfl2_101 | reverse complement strand
AACACGGGAAACAGAGTGCCTTGTACAAAGCGATGCGCAAGATCGAGAAGGCCAAGGCTCAGGTTCGCGCCAAGGTCGAGCACCCGTTTCGGGTGATCAAGCGCCAGTTTGGTTATGAAAAGGTGCGTTTTCGGGGGCTGCCCAAGAACACCGCGCAAATGGTGACGTTGTTCGCCCTGTCAAACCTGTGGATGGCGCGTCGACATTTATTGGCGGGCACAGGAGAGGTGCGCGTGTAATACCGGAAATGGCGGCTGCCAAGCGCCTTGCTGCGGCCGGAAGGGCTGAAGAATGAAGAGAATGGGTCAAATTTCGACGGGGGTCGTTTTTTGAAAAGCACTGACGACTCAATAACCGGAGAATATCCGGCTATTTCAGACCATCCCTAGAATTTGAGCAAAGGTTTGCTGCACCAAAGATCGCTTGGGTTTAACAGGCTGATCGGGATGATGTTTGCTGAGCTTGGAGATAGAGCTTTTGATGCGGCCGCTATCGAAGTCGGCCAATGTAACGGGAATACGAACCATAAAACACCTCATACAGGGGCACAAAGTTCATACAGCAGCTGGCGGGCCGTGGTGCACCTGACTAGGGTCAAGTTTCGTATCAGAAGAATGGTTGTCGCGATTGAAGCAGGTTGGTCTCGTATCCAAAGAATTCGCGCAATGCCAGCAGCGCCGAACGAGACCAGTCCGGCTTAACTGAAAATATTAAAGATCTAAAAAATATTGTCAAGCCGAAATATACCTCCACTCGCTATCGAAGCTTTCCCTGAACTAGTTGTTTTAGCTTCATGGTGCTTAGGTCAGCACAGTGAACGGGCACACATTCGTACAGCAGCGTACCGCGCAACTCAGAACATATTCGACAAAGGATATGCCGCTTTTGGCCGATTGCTGCCTGTCGTGAAGGTCTGCAATCAACCCATAGCTGCCCGTGGTGAGTGGCGGCAACCGGCCGAGAGTGTGTAAAAACGCTTCGCCAAAATTGAAGTATGCGCGTCTACGTTAAATCTGAAATTTATCGGCACGTCAGCTAGATGTGCATTTCGCGTAGAGGCGCGATTTGCAGTCCGTTTTTGAGTGCCTGTCGCGCTGAAAAACGTTTTCACACAGCCTCGGCCAAAAGCAGACAGTCAGCGCGGTTCTGGTGTCGTCCGATAGTGAGTGCTCACAGCATGCGACTGCATACCTAAAGCCATTCTGGCTCATTGCTTACACCGTTTATTCCTATGCAACCTCCCTCATTTTCCGTGAACACCAGTTAGGGTCTGCTGATACCCTTGTCAGTAGGCCCCGAGGCCTGCCGACACCCGCTGAATGTGCCGAAGGCAGATCCAGCTAAAAGCAAACTGAAGTGCTCAACCAGCGGTAAGCAGACCATGAAGAAGAACCTTGGAACACTGATTCCCCTACAGGATTACCTGAGAGTTCATAGGGTTGTCCGCTCTGCCTTGGATATGGCCGGCGCTGAAACAGCCCACGCTTGCTGGTTTTTCAGCGTCGCGGGTGCAGCTATTCTTAGAAAGTATTATAAAAAAGATGCTCATGCCGTGGCAGGGGCTATGTGCCTGATGGTGGATGAAGAAAACGCTAACGTGTTGTGCTTCGCCACCTTAGAAGGTGACGCAATTCGTAGCTCCAATAATGCGTTTCACGCACTGGTGGTGTGCGGCGATTACGTTGTGGATTTCATGAGCCCTATCTTTCCGGAGACCTGTAAATCCTCAGGTCATCCATTTATGGCGCCTTCCAAGTCATTCCAACGAAAGATCGAAACCATGGCATCGTCTCACACCGACCTAAGTAGAGATGGGGACTTCTTTTTTTCTCCGAATGAGTTGCTGACCGACCATCTCAAGAAAAAGTTTGTGCAAGGTCATCTTCAGTCTGATGTCTTGAATGCTTGTCTGGAGTGGTTCATCAAGCCCCCTAAGCCGATGCGTCCCACTCTCACTGTGGCGGATGAAAAGGGCCAGGTTATAAACGTGAAGCTCAAGGACGGCTCTGTCGTCGGGTCATGGTAAGTCGTGTTTGAGCTGCTGCTGAACCCATTACAAGCGGTGGGATGAAGTCACTATTTTGCCGGAGAAGTAACAGTGCTAACCGATGTACAGGCCCGCCTAGCGCTCAAAGAGCTGATCGAAAAATACCTCAAGGGTGGCGATCCCGATTACGATCGTTTGATCGAAGTCGTTCAAGATCCTTCACGGCAAGTCCCGATCAGGGGCGTGCTCGAAGACATTAGACGGTACAATAAGGCGCAATACACAAAACAAGAGCTTGAGCTGATCGACGACCTTTTGTACATGTATGGGTGAGCTGTCCCGCTTGACGACCCGGTAATCACTCTCAAAATTTTGCTTCTGTTACAATCCCCCACTCGCTCACGCCTACAGCAACCACGTGTGCAGGATGACAGTCCGTAGGTGTGGGCGGGCTACAGCTTATATTTTCAGCCCAGAACACAGACTGACCCAACCTGTGCAACTTCCGAAAAAAAACGGGGGCAGTTTCTGAAAAATTAACGCCCGTTCAAGGTTTTGATAATCCAGTCTTTCAGTATGAAAGTGTAGTGGCTGAGAGTTAATAAACCCGCCACAACAATTACTGAAGCACCTATGCCGTATAGTTTTGCAAGATCGCCGTTTTCGGGTGCCACATCAAAGTATTTTGCGATTGGTTGCATCAGCTCAGGGGATAACGTGGCAGAAGCAATAATTCCGAATATTATTGTGATTCGGCGTGTGTAAGATTCTGATTTGATCTTGTCGTCTAGCTCTAGGGCTTTGCGAACAGTTTCAATCTTCTTGTGCAGCAGCTTGTAGATAGTAGTTAGGTGGTCGCCTTTCTGTACCTCCTCGATGTATTTGGCGATTTCTCCATATTTATGTGCAGACAGGAGAGTCTCCTCAAATCCCAGTATGTCGAGTTCGAGGCGAGCAACGTCTATTGCTGTCTTGCATTTGTCTAGTCCAAGGGAAGCATAGGAGTAGTATGTTTGTATGAAGTGTGATGCTTCGTTTAGTACTTGGATGTCGGAGGTTAAGTTGTTGAAGGTGTAAGAGTCGTGCTGCTCGACAAAAGCTTCTACCTGCGAGGACGCTAGCATCAATGATACAGGCTCAGAGTAAAAGTTGTTGTAGTCGTCAAAGCTCCTCATGTCCTTATGGTTTAAGTCGGTGTGGTTTATCTTGTCCGATAGAAACGTTCGAGCCATTACGCTGTTGACTAGCTGTTTGTGGGCAGACCAGTTTTCGGATGAACTCCATTTTTGATGGGTATGGGATCTGATGTAAAGTATCGGCTTGCCACGCCAGTGTTGTCCTATGGAGTCGTCTTTGTACTGGCTACCATACCATCTGATGCGGGTTTGAACGGTACCTGCCGCAATGGTGCGAGCGACCACCGATAATAAATTTCGCGCTATATCCGTGAGGGTAAGTTGATCGGTGTGTACAAGTTCGTAGACAGTTAGACGCTCGTCTACGAATTCCATTTCTCCCGGAGTGTTCAGCGCTGAACCCATGATGGTTTCAAATGCTTCTCGCTGAACAATTCTGTCCCTCCGAGACATCTGGGCCATCTGACATTCGGTGCAGGCTAAGTGTAATTCTCTTTCACACAATACTGATGTAAGGTTGCGTTGCGATTTATTTACTTCGCTGCGCACTACTCTTTGAGTCGTAGACTCCTCAAAGCCAGCAATGGTTGACAACGAAATACTGATTATGCCGCCCGCGTAAACTCTAATGTAAGGAATGACTAGCTCATGATCTTCGTCATCTTCGCATCTGATGGCAATTGGGCGCATGAATATTCTAGCGCTCTCTGTGGGGAAGCCATACGCAGAATTGAATAAGCGTTTGTCAGACAAGAGTAAATCGAGAGCTAAAGATAAAGCATAGGTGTTGGAGTCTCCGAGGTTTGCTTTGAGAAAATCGTTATGTCCAGATACAGTCATGCCTTGTTCGGTTATTGTTGGCTCAATGCTTAATTGTTGTGATCGAAGTCTGTTGTCTTCTGTGAAGTAGATTTTTCCACGGTTGGTTAACGCGAAACTAAAGGCATCAGATTCAGCAAGGATTTCGCACATTCCTTCGAGATTCACGTTTCCAGTAATCTTCGAAGAATACAAGAAAGTTGCAGTGCCAGAGTATGTGTTATCTTCGGAGGTGCTTTCGAGACTTGGTTTCGTATCGGGTAATTCCATCAACTAGTCTTCCTTGCAGCTAATGCATTGTGCAGTGCCAATAAACGTGAATGATCGCACGGAACCTACCTCTCAGCTACGGTTTCGAGTTCAATGCTTATGCACCGATCATCTTAGAGTTAAAATTGTAATTCTCCGGTGGAATAGCCACGCATTATATAAACCGGCTTCCGGCCGATAGCAGCCTTTCATGAAGGGCTGCTATCGACCCAAAGCGGACCTAGCCGGCTTCTGAAGCCATCCAGGTCAAAAAACTATGGAGCCGAGTCGTAAACTCTTTTGGCTTAGCGTACGGGTTCCTTGCCTCGGACAAGAAAAAAGATATCTGCACTCTCATACACGGATAACGCTGGACAAATAGCTCGATATTCTCCTCCAGTGTCTGTGGCCACATCAGGTTCTGTTCAGAGCGAAGCACTTGAGTTGACCGGATGAGTTTGCGCGAAGCTTCGCGTTGCAGGCGCAGGGATTGCGTCGGTGTGGTCGCCTGGTCGATAAGTTCGGCATACCGGGTCAGTACCGATTCAAAGTCACCATTCACGGCAATGGCGATATCACGCGACGGCTTGAACCGATCGAAGCGTTTGGCCAGATCATTCCCCCATAGGCAACGACTGCGGATTCCACGCGCACTTGGACACCCATTCCACGAACACTTGGACAGTGATTCCACGCTGACTTGGACACTCATTCCACGGTCACTTGGACACTGATTCCACGAGCATTTGGACAGTGATTTTC
>NZ_CAXAPG010000077.1:0-5272 GCF_963970585.1 Pseudomonas sp. RL_105y_Pfl2_101 | reverse complement strand
ATCAGGGCGATCAAGCTTTTCCAAGGCACTACCTGATCCATCTCGATCAGGAACAACTCCTTGCGGGTCTGCTTGCGCTTGCCGGCGTACTCGGCATCGGCGAAGGTCATCTGTTTCATCATTGAAAGCTCGGCGACTGGTGTCCGGTGATTTTGCCTAATCAGGAAGTCTTTTTCAGAGTTTCCCTAGAGGTACAATTGATCTGGGAGTAGTTTTGGGACTGGTTCGCTATCGTCGCGCAGCAGTGTTTTGTTGGGGCGTGCGCCTGTAACTAATGTTTACTATGGGGATTCTTCCGCGTAGAAGTGTGAACTTTCTCCAGTTGGCCAGCTTAGTGAGGAATATAAGAGAATTCAGATCAGACAGGCGTTCAATGTCTGTTTGGCGTTCGATAAATAACCATAAGCATACCTGCTTTACATAAAAGTCTGTTCCATTTACTTGAGCAATGAATGAGCTTCGTTCAAGAACACTAAGAGACGCCATCGCCTGGTCAATTGCATAATTCAGTTTTTGCGGTTCTCCAATTTTTACGATGAAGATCGTCTCATCCTTAAAAAGATCGGCAACTTCTACCGTAGCACCTTCGGGCGAGCTCAAATCACGATCGCCGTCACAGTACCCAAAGTTTTCGGCCAGTGTTACGTTGACAAAGCGCTCGGCATATTTAACTCTGCCGGCCTGCTGTCCTTTCCAAATCTCAAAAGCCTCATAATTAAATAGAGGCATTTCAATCGAAAATCTAGTGTCAATCCGATTGACTTCTTGACGAATTGTATTCAGGTAAGTTAAATCATATCGATGCCACCTACCACCCTCGAGATAGTAGCCTTCTTCATCCTTGTAATCCAAGATGTCCTTGAGTGTTGTTATCTGCCTCTCGCCATCATCACCCAAAATAGCAACTGTTGCATCGAATAGCGCTTCATAATCTCCATCGAAATCTTCACGTGCAATGGTACGAAGCGTCGTCAACTCAAGTTCGTCATTCAAGACAAATCGTTGTTTGGGTGTCCTAAGCACATAGTCGCGCTCTTCAGGAAACATCAGAGCGACACCTGATAGCTGCGTTGGACTGATGTCGGCCATATACAGATCGTTTTCAATCGCTTCTATCAACTTTTGATCTTGTTGAAGAATTACGTCTTGTTGATGGATCATAATTCGTCGAGGAATCTGTTTTACAATATCACTTTCAAGCACTCTGACGAGTCTCTGGCATATGAGATGACAGTTTTCTACTCCAAATTTTCGGTGCCTAAGATGAACTGAATGTCCGCAACTGATGTTCCGCCCCCACATTGTGATGTCAGCTGGAATACCTCGAATGTAATCGACAGCTTCACCAGCTTCATACGCCAGATCTGAAATGATTTTATATGTGTCGATGCTTCTTAATCGGCTTCCGGCAAACTCTTGCGAACTTTTTATTTTGAACGAGCTCAGCAGTCGACTGGCTATATCTATACCGAAGTCGAGATCGGAAAATTTCGAGATATAGAAGTGCGCTGATCCATAACTTAATACAAATGCTTGATCATCAAAGGTAACTATTACGGCGGCGGCGTAATGAGGGGTGCTCTTTTCATCGATTTGAAAATTTTTTGCTAGGTCGGCGGTCCACTTTATTGGAGTGGGATAGGCACTCTGTGTAAAGAAGAGCCTCAGATTAAAACGTTTCTCTTCGTGCTCACGTTCTATTTCTTGTACGAACGTAAGGTTATTAGCTGTTAATGACTCGACCAAATTATCCAGTTGGGCAGTGTATATTTTAAATATATTGAGGGCCGCCATACCAATCCCCTGGTTGTGAAACCACTTACCCGATAGTGCTGTCAGAACCAGGTATGAGGTGCCATCCTGTAGGTGCAGAAAAAAGCCTGCGAATCTGATGCTAGCACAAAGCTACCCTTGGGCGACTGCTCGTTGGGTAAGCGTGGAGGCCGAGGGTGGAATCGAACCGACATAGGTGGATTTGAAATCTACGAACATCCCCATCGCCTGATGTCAGCTTCGGGGCGGATGTTGCCTCCCGCGAAGCGCCGCAACCGGCCCAAAGCGGACAGTCTCACTGGGACTGGGCTGGCGCGCTGAAAGCGCGTCCGGCGAGCGTGCTTGAATGCCTTGCTATGTATTCCTTCGCCGAGTGAGCGGGAAGACAAATGGCTTTTCTTGAGTTAAATTTATTTCGTTTAGCTTGTATTTAAGTCTAATATCACTACAACTAAATCGTCGAATTAGGTCTTCCACTTTAATATCACTTAGCTTGTGATTCCAAGGGTGAATTATAGAGCCACCCCTAACTTTATCGAAGCCATACTTTTGTCCCAGAGCTACAGTGATAGTATTTTTAATCTCTGTCACCCAGAAACAATCGCCAGTTGATCTAAAGGCCGCATGTAAGTGAGTTGCTTTTCTCTTTCCCGTGAGGCCGCTCTCTATATATCTGATGGCGCCATTTTTATTTAATGTAGAGTAAGGGCTTTTTTTACCATGGCTTCGCAGCCTTGATCTCAACCCTTTAGCTGTACCCACGTACCATGAGTTCAGCTCAAGCTTCAAAATATAGATATACCAATTTCTAATTTCTTCATTCCTTTTCCGGAATAAAATTGTCCATAACGATTAAGCTAAGCATTTTGAGACACTACTCGATTCGCACTGAGCGTGTCTATTGCAAGTGGGTTATACCGCACTGCAGGATTAGGTCTGCTGAGGTCGAAGCGTCTCATGCAGGTATCTAGCGGAGCGAGGGGTAACCCAAAACGTCCGCTCTCGGCCAAAAGCGGTCATCTAGTGACTACGGCACCAAGGGCAACTCACACTTCGCCACGCCATTTAACGCTGCATTCAGCGGCTTGTCCGCTGCAATGCTTTGTTAGCTTTATTCATCATCATCCGTCGGTATACCCTCTTCTAGTTTGATTCTCCTGGCCCTTTTAAGCACCTGTTTCCCGAGAACAGTTAGACACCAATAATCATCCTTGTCATGTACTGAGTGTTTCTTCTTTGACGTCTCTACAACTTCTAATGCCACGAAGTCTGCTAGAAGCCCTGATGTGATATTCCGACCGATAGGCCAATTTTGGTAATATTTAGTACCAACTAGATGTAATGCGATGTTGCGAGCCACACCAATAGACGAGTTTTCATTGATTAAGTTAGGCGCGGCCGCCAGAAAGAGATCTAAAAGGTCTGTTTTTTGCCATGTTGCATCTTTCCAAGAGGATGTCTTTCTCACTTGAACTTTTTTTGAGTTAGCGTGCATTATCGAGACCACATTCCTAGCCTCATCCTCTGGCTCTTTAACTACCTTTGCAAGCTGTTCAATATGCTTTCTCAACTCAGCGTTTTCAGCGCTCAAGCGAGATAGCTCTCGAGTAACCTCAGGGCTTACTGCCTCATCTGCTCGTGCCCAGCCTACCCTCGGATTAGTGGTAATTGCTTTTATCAAAGATATTGAAACCTTCCCGTGAAGGTCGTCTTTAGAATCCCAAAAGTTAACAAGTTTGCTTTTAACTTTAGATTTAAACTTGCTTAGAGATTTCTGAGCTTTTGCTGAT
Organism: Pseudomonas sp. RL_105y_Pfl2_101; assembly: GCF_963970585.1. Taxonomy (NCBI): domain Bacteria; kingdom Pseudomonadati; phylum Pseudomonadota; class Gammaproteobacteria; order Pseudomonadales; family Pseudomonadaceae; genus Pseudomonas; species Pseudomonas sp. RL_105y_Pfl2_101. The sequence continues at coordinate 1,709 of NZ_CAXAPG010000077.1, read as the reverse complement.
GATTCACTTTTCTCAGAAGGCCAAGGAGCCGTGTCATTTAAAACAAAACCTAGTGTTGGCACCTGGCGTTCAATCGCAAAGTCATATTCCATTTCAGTGTAACTTATACCGCTAGGGCCGATGGATCCATATTTATTAGCGACTACCACGATGTAGTAGTCTGACTCAACTATTTGCCTCTGAATTATTTTCCACTGCTCATCATCCGCAGCGCTGAACATTTCCATTCCCACTGGAATATGCCCCATTTCTAGCACAGCCTTTATAACTTGATCCCTTTCTTCTTTAAGATCCTCATAAGTTGAACTCACAAAAACCTGATATTTTTTTTCCATAGCATAATTTCCCGATTAAGCTAACGCCCAACTAACCGGTGAGGGTTACTGGCACGTTGTTTTGCGTGTTTTTGCAAAACGCGTGACCGTATTCCGAATCCGCGTTTAGTTGCTTGTTATATGAATACACGCTAAACCAAAAATACTTGATCACCAATCAAGTTATCCATTTCACTCGGTGTCACGCTGTCCAATAGTGCATTAAATATTTCAACCAATTGAGAGTTTAACTTTCTTTCTTGTATATCCATGCTTGATAGCACGTCATCAAAGTTGCGTTTACAATCTGAAATGTTTTTGGGGATAGGTAGATTGTTAATATTGCTAGATATCTTGTTAATGCTATCTTCCCAATACTGGAATTGGTCTAGTGTTATTTTATTTTGCTTTTTAAGTTTGTGGAGCAGACGTCTAGCCTTATCCCTCTGGTTGTTTTTCGTAAGGGCCAAAAAGTACTTATGGAGAATACCCATATCATGCTCACAACTATTATCGAGAGAATTAAAATCCAAAAGTTGATTTAAAACATTAACCCTGATAGATGGTGTGAAAGTACTAAATAATCTTGCAGTATTTGGTGTTTTAGCTAGGCCATTGTCTTTAAATAAATCAACCAAGATTAAATCAAATAGTGTTATCGCCTTATCAACTACCTTTTCTGCTGTTTCAGAGGTAATGGTATCTCTACTAAAGTGGCTGGCTTCATTACCGTGATTCTCGATAAAATAAAGAGCATCTATTAAGCGACTAGAGTATTCTGTAGATATTTCCTTAATTTTGTTTCCTAAGGATAACTTTTCAAAGTTTTCAACTCGTTTGCTCGCTTCCTTACTTAAAAAAAGATCAATCACCATCTCAGCGTACCACCTTGCTGCCCAGCATTTTGTATCAGGAGATGTATCAATAGAGGTCATCTCTTTAATACGGCTTTCACCATATTTAGGGGTTAAAATAGTACTCATGAGCTTCCTTATTCATATAACGCCGCGCTCTGGGGCAAACTGAAGCGTAGCGTAGGTTTGTCCCTAGCAGCGCTTTGTTACACATTTTCATGCCTCAGGTCTGTGATTCCCGAATATCTTTCATCAATTTGTTCTGGAGTAAGATACATATTCTCGTATCGATATTTTGATCTTTGATACTGCCCAAAAAATACTGGCTTCCCTGGCTTACTTTTATCGCGGCTAACCTCAACCATTTGAACCTCGTTACAGTATGGCTCTCGCCGCACAATTTCCGCCATTTTATCTAGGGATGGTCTGAAATAGCCGGATGTTTTCCGGCTATCGAGCCGTCAGTACTTTTCAAAAAACGACCCGCGTCGAAATTTGATCCATTTTCTTCATTTTTCAGCCCTTCCGGGCGCAGCAAGGC
>NZ_CAXAPG010000076.1:0-5505 GCF_963970585.1 Pseudomonas sp. RL_105y_Pfl2_101 | reverse complement strand
CATTCAGCACGGCTGCGAACGCCCGCATGTATCGCACTGGCGACCTGGGCCGCTACCTGCCGGACGGCAACATCGAATACCTGGGCCGCAACGACGACCAGGTGAAGATCCGTGGTTTCCGCATCGAGCTGGGCGAGATCGAAGCCAAGCTCGCCCAGGCGCCAAACATCAAGGAAACCGTGGTCCTGGCACGTGAAGACGTGCCGGGCGACAAACGCCTGGTCGCCTATTTCACTCAGAACTCACTGGACGAAACCGTAGACATCGAAACCCTGCGCGCGCACCTGCAAACACAACTGCCTGACTACATGGTGCCAATGGCCTACGTCCGACTGGACGCACTGCCCCTGACACCGAACGGCAAACTCGACCGCAAGGCGCTGCCGACACCGCAGCTGGATGCCGTCATCTCCCGAGGCTACGAAGCCCCCCAAGGCGAAACCGAAACCGTCCTGGCGCAAGTCTGGCAGGACCTGCTGGGCCTGGAGCAAGTCGGTCGCCATGACCACTTCTTCGAACTGGGCGGGCATTCGCTGCTGGCGGTCAGCTTGATCGAGCGGATGCGCCAGGCCGGCTTGAGCGCCGACGTGCGCGTGCTGTTCAATCAACCGACCCTGGCCGCGCTGGCAGCGGCGGTGGGTCATGACGGTGATGAAATCGACGTCCCGGCCAGCCTGATTCCACCGGGTTGCACCCACATTACCCCGGCGATGTTGCCGCTGGCCGCGTTGAGCCAGGAAGCCATCGACTGCATCGTGGCGGCCGTGCCGGGTGGTGCGCGCAATGTGCAGGACATCTATCCGCTGGCGCCATTGCAGGAAGGCATTCTCTACCATCACCTGTCGGCCGAGCAGGGCGATCCCTATGTCTTGCAGGCACAGTTTTCCTTTGACGGTCGCGAACGCCTCGACGCTTTCACCCAGGCCTTGCAGGGGGTGATCGACCGCCATGACATCCTGCGTACCGCCATGGCCTGGGAAGGTCTGGACGAGCCGGTGCAGGTGGTCTGGCGCAAGGCATCGCTGGGTGTGGAGCAAGTGCTCCTCGGTACTGGCGATGGCGACATCGCCGGTCAATTGAAGGCTCGCTTTGACGCCAGCCAGCATCGCCTGGATATCCGTGAGGCGCCGTTGATGTGCATCCGCTTTGCCGAGGATGCGCTCAACCAGCGTTGGGTGGCGAGCTTGCTCTTCCATCACATGGCGCTCGACCATACGGCGCTGGAAGTGGTGCGACATGAGATGCAGGCACACCTGCTGGGCCAGGCCGGCCAGTTGGGCGAGGCGGTGCCGTATCGCAACTACGTGGCCCAGGCCTGCCTGGGCGTCAGCCGTGAAGCGCACGAGGCGTTTTTCCGCGACATGCTCGGTGCCATCGACGAGCCGACGCTCCCGTTCGGCCTGCAGGATGTACGCGGCGATGGCAGCCTTGTCGAGGAAGCCCGGCAGGGTCTCGCGACTGATTTGAGCCGACGCCTGCGCACCCAGGCCCGCCGCTTGGGTGTGAGCGCAGCAGCGTTGCATCACTTGGCCTGGGCCCAGGTATTGGGCCGGGTCTCGGGGCGCGAAGAGGTGGTGTTTGGCACGGTGCTGATGGGGCGGATGCAGGGCGGCGAAGGCGCCGACCGGGCATTGGGAATGTTCATCAACACCCTGCCGATTGGCGTGCAGGTCGGTGCGCAAAGCGTGCGCGACGGTGTCCTGGCGACCCACGCACGGCTGACCGGCCTGTTGGGTCATGAGCATGCCTCCCTGGCGTTGGCCCAGCGTTGCAGTGGCGTCATGGCACCGACGCCATTATTCAGCGCGTTGCTCAATTACCGCCATTCGGTCGCCGAGCCCATCGCGCTGCACACCTCGTCCGCCTGGGAGGGTATCGAGGCCCTGGGCGGCGAAGAGCGCACCAATTATCCGCTGACGATGAGCGTCGATGACCTGGGAGAGGATTTCAGCCTGACGGCGTTGGTCGAATCCCGGATCGGTGCCCAGCGCGTCTGTGGTTATATGCAAGTGGCGTTGGAAAGCCTGGTCGAGGCCCTGGAGCATGCTCCGCAGACGCCGTTGCACCGCCTGGCAATCTTGCCGCCGGCCGAACGCAAGCAATTGCTTGAAACCTGGAATGCGACCGGGGCGACGTATACCCATGATCTGCTGATCCATCGGCAATTCGAAACCCAGGCCGCGGCGCACCCGCAAGCGATGGCGGTGGTGTACGTCGACCAGGCATTGACTTACTGCGAACTCAACGCCCGGGCGAACCAGGTTGCGCACCGTCTGCTGGCGCTGGGCGTTTGCCCGGACGACCGGGTGGCGATCTGTGTCGAGCGTAGCCTGGACATGATCGTCGGCCTGTTGGGCGTGCTGAAAGCCGGGGCCGGCTATGTCCCCGTTGACCCGGCCTACCCGGCGGAGCGTATTGCCTACCTGTTGCAAGACAGTGCACCGGTTGCGGTGTTGGCGCAGACCATCACTCACAGTTTGCTGATCGATGCCTCGGTGCCGGTGATCGATCTCGACAGCGCCGATTGGCAGGACGAATCCGTTTCCAACCCCGAGGTGTCGGGGCTCGAAGCCCGCCACCTGGCGTATGTGATCTACACGTCCGGTTCCACCGGCCTGCCCAAGGGCGTGATGGTCGAACATCGCAACCTCAGCAACCTGGTGGGCTGGCATTGCCAGGCCTTCGACGTGAAACGTGGCAGTCGCACCTCCAGTGTCGCCGGTTTCGGTTTCGATGCGGCGGCCTGGGAGATCTGGCCTTCGTTGTGTGCGGGAGCGACGTTGCTGTTGCCGCCGGCCCATGCGGGCAGCGAGGACGTCGGCGCACTGCTCGACTGGTGGCAGGCCCAGGCGCTGGACGTGTGCTTCCTGCCCACTCCCATTGCCGAATACGCGTTTGGCCGTAACCTGGGGCACGATCAACTGCGCACCTTGCTGATTGGCGGCGACCGCCTGCGCAAGCTGCCGGTCGATCTTCCCTTCGAACTGATCAACAATTACGGCCCCACGGAAACCACGGTGGTGGCCACCTCGGGGCGGATCGATGCCTCGCAGGCGGTGTTGCATATCGGCAGACCGGTAGCCAACACCCAGGTCTACTTGCTCGATGCCCACCTGCAACCGGTTCCGGTTGGCGTGGCGGGTGAGCTGTACATCGGTGGCGCCGGGGTTGCGCGGGGTTATTTGAACCGTGCGCAGTTGACCGCCGAGCGCTTTGTGAAGGACCCGTTCAGCACCGTGCAGGACGCGCGCATGTACCGCACCGGTGACCTGGGGCGCTATTTGCCGGACGGCAACATCGACTACCTGGGGCGCAACGACAGCCAACTGAAGATTCGTGGCTTGCGCATCGAGCTGGGTGAAATAGAAGCCAGGCTCGGCGCGTGCGTCGGTGTGCGCGAGGCGGTTGTCGTCGCGGTGGGAGAGGCCCCGGATGACCAGCGACTGGTGGCGTACTACACGGCGCACGACAGCCTGGATCAAGGGTTGACGGCCCAAAACCTGCGCGAACAATTGCAAGTGCATCTGCCCAGCCACATGGTGCCGGCGGCCTATATGCGCCTGGACGCCTTGCCCCTGACGCCGAACGGTAAACTCGACCATCGGGCCTTGCCTATCCCGGACAGCGAGGCCTATTCGGGGCGTGGGTATGAAGCCCCGCAAGGCGAGGTTGAAACGGCGTTGGCGCGGATCTGGTCCGAGCTGCTCAAGGTCGAGCGCGTCGGCCGTCACGACCATTTCTTCGAGCTGGGCGGGCATTCGCTGCTGGCCGTCAGCCTGATCGAACGGATGCGCCAGGCGGGGCTGAGCGCCGACGTCGGCGTGCTGTTCAGCCAGTCGACCCTGGCGGCATTGGCGGCGGCAGTCGGCAGTGGCCGCGAGGTCCGTGCCCCGGTAAACCTGATTCCAGTGAATTGCGAACACATCACGGCGGACATGTTGCCGATGGTTGACCTGGACCAGGACGCCATCGACCGGATCGCATCGACGGTACCGGGCGGCGCCGGCAATGTGCAGGACATCTACCCCCTGGCACCTCTGCAGGAGGGCATTCTTTACCATCACCTGGCCGCCGAGTGCGGCGATCCCTATGTGCTCCAGACTCAATTCGCCTTCGACAATCGTGGACGCCTGGAAGACTTTTCCCAAGCCCTGCAAAAGGTCATTGACCGTCACGACATCCTGCGCACGTCGGTGCTGTGGGAAGGGTTCGAACAGCCAGTGCAAGTCGTCTGGCGCAAGGCACTGCTGATCCAGCAAGCACTGATCCTGGACCCGGCCGTTGGAGATGTCGCGGCGCAGTTACATGAGCGTTTCGACTCGCGGCAGCACCGCCTGGAGATTACCCAGGCACCGATGCTGCGCCTGGTTTATGCCCACGATGCCGATAACGATCGTTGGCTGGGGATGCTGCTGTTCCACCACATGGCCCTGGACCACACCGCATTGGAGGTGGTGCAGCAGGAGATGCAGGCGCATCTGCTGGGGCAGGCTGGACAGTTGGGCGTCGCGATGCCGTATCGCAATTATGTGGCCCAGGCCCGATTGGGCGTGAGCGCTGAAGCCCACGAAATATTCTTCCGTGACATGCTCGGTGACGTCGACGAGCCAACGCTGCCGTTCGGCTTGCAGGATGTACAGGGCGATGGCAGCGACATCGAGGAAGCCCGCCAGGCCGTCGAAGCCGGCCTGAGTCGCCGGCTGCGGGCCCAGGCACGTCTGCTTGGGGTGAGCGCGGCGAGCTTGTACCACCTGGTTTGGGCGCAAGTCCTGGGCAAGGTGTCGGGCAAGGACGATGTGGTGTTCGGCACGGTGCTGCTGGGCCGGATGCAGGGAGGCGAGGGTGCCGACCGGGCGCTGGGCATGTTCATCAACACCTTGCCATTACGGGTCAGTGTCGGACAAACCGGTGTGCGTGCGGGCGTGAAAGCAACCCATGCTCGCCTGACCGCATTGCTGGGTCATGAACACGCCGCATTGGCGCTGGCACAACGCTGCAGCGGTGTGCAGGCACCGACGCCATTGTTCAGTGCCTTGCTCAACTACCGTCACACCGCCGTGGCGACCTCGGCCGAGGCGCTGTCAGCCTGGAACGGTATCCAGGTGTTGGGCGGCGAAGAGCGTACTAACTACCCGTTGATGTTGTCGGTGGACGATCAGGGCGAGGCGTTCAGTTTCACCGTCATGACCCCCGCGCGCATTGGTGCGCAGCGGCTTTGTGGTTATGTGCAACACACGCTGGAAAGCCTGGTCGCGATGCTTGAGCAGCAGCCGGACCTGCCCTTGCAGCAGGTGTCGATCCTGCCGACGTCGGAAAGCGAGAAGTTGTTGGTGACGTTCAACGCCACCGAGGCGGACTATCCGCGACAACAGACGATCCATGGGTTGTTCGAGGAACAGGTCCAGCGTACCCCGGATGCCGTGGCGGTGATTCGCGGCGGGCAACGCCTGAGTTACCGCGCGTTGAACGAGCGGGCCAACCGCCTGGCCCATTACCTGCGCAAGC
>NZ_CAXAPG010000075.1:0-5755 GCF_963970585.1 Pseudomonas sp. RL_105y_Pfl2_101 | reverse complement strand
TGTATCGCACTGGCGACCTGGGCCGCTACCTGCCGGACGGCAACATCGAATACCTGGGCCGCAACGACGACCAGGTGAAGATCCGTGGTTTCCGCATCGAACTGGGCGAGATCGAAGCCAAGCTCGCGCAACACGACGCCTTGAGCGAAACCGTGGTCCTGGCCCGTGAGGATGTGCCGGGCGACAAACGTCTGGTGGCCTACTTCACCCAGCATTCACCTATAGACATCGAAACCCTGCGTACGCACCTGCAAGCGCAACTGCCGGCCTATATGGTGCCCACCGCCTACATGCGTCTGGATGCCTTGCCCCTGACGCCGAACGGCAAGCTCGACCGCAAGGCCCTGCCGGCACCGGATCTGGATGCCGTCATCTCCCGTGGCTACGAAGCCCCGCAAGGCGAGGTCGAAACCACCCTGGCGCAGATCTGGCAAGACTTGCTGGGCTTGCAACAGGTCGGTCGCCATGATCAGTTCTTCGAACTGGGCGGGCATTCGTTGCTGGCGATCCAATTGATTTCCCAGGTGCGTCTGCGCCTGGGTGTGGAGCTGGGCCTGACCGAATTGTTCGCCCAACCTCAACTGATGGGGTTGGCGCAGGCAGTGGCTCGGGCCGGGCGCAGCACATTGCCGGAGATCGTCCGGGTTTCGCGAGAGGACGACCTGCCCCTGTCGTTCGCCCAGCAGCGCCTGTGGTTCCTGGCGCAGATGGAAGGGGCCAGCACGGCCTACCACATGCCCGCCGGGCTGCGCCTGCGCGGGGTGCTGGATCGCTGCGCCTTGCAGCGGGCGCTGGATCGCATCGTTGCTCGTCACGAGGCCCTGCGGACCACCTTTGTGCAGGTCAAGGGTGAAGAGCCTCGGCAGCGCATCATGCCCGCCGAGATCGGCTTCGCGCTGCTGCAACATGACTTCTCCGGCCAGGCCGACGCCGAGGACCAACTGCACGCGCTGGCAGCAGAGGAAGCCACCGACACCTTCAGCCTGGAACATGGCCCATTGATTCGCGGCCGCCTGATCCGCCTCGCCAGCGAGGACCATGTGTTGCTGGTAACCATGCATCACATCGTGTCGGACGGCTGGTCCATCGGCGTGTTGATCAAGGAACTGGCGGCGCTTTATGAGGCGTTCCGTCATGACCTGGATGATCCATTGCCGACCCTGACGGTGCAGTACGGCGACTACGCGGTTTGGCAACGTCGCTGGTTGAGCGGCGAGGTGCTGCAGACCCAAAGCAATTACTGGCGACAAACCCTGGCCGATGCGCCTGCGTTGCTGATGCTGCCCACCGACCGTGCGCGGCCTGCGCAACAGGACTATGCCGGGGCGACATTGCCGGTGGTCTTCGACGCCGACTTGACCGCGAACCTCAAGGCCCTGAGCCAGCGCCATGGCGTCACGCTGTACATGACCGTGATGACGGCCTGGGGCGCGTTGTTGAGCCGGCTTTCGGGCCAGGATGATGTGGTGATCGGCTCGCCGGTGGCCAACCGCACGCGCTCGGAAGTCGAAGGGCTGATCGGTTTCTTCGTCAACACCTTGGCCGTGCGCATCGATCTCTCGGGGGCGCCAACCGTGGCAACCCTGTTGGCCCGGGTCAAGGTCCAGGCCCTGGGCGCCCAGGCGCATCAGGACCTGCCATTCGAACAAGTGGTGGAAGTGCTCAAGCCGGTGCGCAGCCTGGCCCACAGTCCGCTGTTCCAGGCCATGCTGTCCTGGCAGACCCATGACAACACCGAACTGGTGTTGGGGGACTTGAAACTCGAAGGCTTGGGGGCGGCAAGCAACGTCGCCAAATTCGACGTGTCCCTGGAGCTGGGCGAGATCCAGGGGCAGATGTTTGGTGCCCTTGAATACGCCACGGCGTTGTTCGACAAACGTACGGTGCAGCGTTACCTCGGCTACTTCGAGCGCCTTCTGCGGGCCATGGTCGCCAACGACCAGGTCCAGGTCGAACGGATTGCGCTGCTGGACGATGTCGAACGTGAGCATTTGCTGACCTGTCTTAACGCTACCCAGGTAGCGAACCCGCGTGAGCAGACCATCCATCAGTTGTTCGAAGCCCAGGTCGAGGCTCGACCGGACGCCATCGCCGTCTTGTGCGGTGATGAGCGACTGAGTTACGCCGAACTGAACCACCAGGCCAACCAGATGGCTCATCACCTGATCGGCCTGGGCATCCGCCCGGATGACCGGGTGGCGATCTGTGTTGAACGCGGAGCCGAAATGCTCATTGGCCTGTTGGCCATCCTCAAGGCCGGTGCCGGTTACGTGCCGCTCGACCCGGCGTTTCCAGCCGAACGCTTGGCCTACATGCTCGCCGACAGTGCCCCGGTGGCACTGCTGAGCCAAGATGAACTGCTAGGTCGTCTGCCGGCGTTGACGGTGCCGGTGGTGCTGCTCGACCGCGCCGAGCGCGCGCGTTGCGGCATCGCCGCCGGTCGTGACGATAATCCGCTCGTTGCCTCCCTGGGCGCGCGCCACCTGGCCTACGTCATCTACACCTCGGGCTCCACCGGCAACCCCAAAGGGGTGATGGTCGAACACCGGGGCCTGGTCAACTACTGCGTCGATGCGGTCCGCTTGTTCGGCCTGACACCGGCGGACACGGTGCTGCAACAGAACACCCTGAACTTCGACCTGTCGGTGGAAGAAATCTTCCCGGCGCTGCTGGCCGGTGCCACCCTGGCGCCGACCCGGCAGCTGTTTGGCAGTGCCGAGTTGCAACAAAATGGCGATATCCGCCCGACGTTCCTGCATCTGACAGCGGCCCATTGGCATACCCTCGTGGCCGAATGGCACAACACGCCGGCCCAGGCTCGGGACCATTTGCGCGACGTGCGGCTGATCAACGTCACCGGTGATGCCTTGTCGACGCAGAAATTGCAGATATGGGACGCGGTTCGTCCCGCCCATACGCGGTTGGTCAACACCTATGGCCCGACCGAGGCCACGGTGTCCTGCACGGCCGCCTACATGGAGCATGACGCGGTCGATGGCATCCTCGGCAACGCCTGCATTGGCAGGCCGATGGCCAACACCCGGATCTACCTGCTTGATGCGCACCGCCAGCCTGTGCCGTTCGGGGTCATGGGGGAAATCTTCATCGGTGGTGACGGTGTGGCGCGCGGTTACCTGAACCTTGACGCCATCAGCGCCGAACGCTTCCTGGCCGATCCGTTCAGCGACCAGCCCGATGCGCGCCTGTACAAGACCGGTGACTTGGCCCGTTATCGTCCGGACGGACGCCTCGAATACCTGGGCCGCAACGACTTCCAAGTCAAGGTCCGTGGGTTCCGTATCGAACTGGGCGAGATCGAGGCCCGGCTGGGCGACTGTGCCGGGGTCAAGGAAGCGGCGGTGATCGTGCGCGAAGACACCCCGGGCGACAAACGCCTGGTGGCCTATGTGGTGCCGCAGGCCGGGACGCGCCTGGACGCGGCGACCTTGCGTGCGCAGTTGTCGACGCAATTGGCCGAATACATGCTGCCCGGCGCGTTTGTCAGCCTCGCCGCATTGCCGCTGACGCCGAACCGCAAGCTCGACCGCCAGGCGCTGCCGGCGCCCGATGCCGAGGCGTACGCCAGCCGCACCCATGAAGCGCCTCAGGGCAACACGGAAATCGTCCTGGCGCAGATCTGGCAGACCCTGCTCAAAGTCGAGTCGGTGGGCCGCCACGACCATTTCTTCGAATTGGGGGGGCATTCCTTGCTGGTGATGCGCTTGATCGCCCAGGTACGCGAGCAATTGGGCATGGAACTGAACCTGAGGGATGTCTTTGCCCAACCGCAATTGAATGCGCTGGCCCAAGTGCTCTCCCAGGCGGCACACAGCACCCGACCCGGTATCGTGCCGGTGTCCCGCGAACAGGCGTTGCCGTTGTCCTTCGCCCAGCAGCGCCTTTGGTTCCTGGCGCAACTGGACGGGACCAGCGCGGCGTATCACATCCCCACTGGCCTGCGCCTGCGAGGCGCGCTGGATACGTCGGCGCTCACCCGCGCACTGGATCGTATCGTCGCCCGTCACGAGGCCCTGCGTACCACTTTTGTGCAGGCGCAGGGGCAGGAAGTAGAACAGCGCATTGCCCCGGCCGACGTCGGTTTCGCGTTGCAGTTGCAGGCCTTGGCAGGGTGCGCGGACGCCGAAACCGAGCTGCTGGTCCTGGCCGAGGAGGAGGCTCGCCAGGCCTTCGACCTGGCCCATGGCCCGCTGGTACGTGGCCGACTGGTGCGGATGGCGGAGGATGATCACGTGCTGTTGGTGACCCTGCACCATATCGTCTCCGATGGCTGGTCCGCCGATCTGCTGACCCATGAATTGGGCGTGCTGTACGAAGCGTTCCGTCAGGGCCAGGACGATCCATTGCCGGCGTTGCCGATTCAGTACGCGGACTATGCCCTTTGGCAACGGCGCTGGCTCACCGGGGAAGTCTTGGCCGAACAGGAACGCTTCTGGCAGCAGACCCTGGCCGACGCACCAGCCTTGTTGACGTTGCCAACCGATCGGCCACGGCCTGCGCAGCAAGATCACGCCGGCGCGGTGGTGGGGATCGTCCTCGACGAAACCCTGACCCAAGGCCTCCAGGCGTTGAGCCAGCGACATGGCGCTACCTTGTTCATGACGGTCATGGCCGCCTGGGCCACGGTGCTCAGTCGCCTGTCCGGCCAGCACGACGTGGTCATCGGTACGCCGGTGGCGAACCGCATGCAAGCGGAAGTCGAAGGCTTGATCGGTCTGTTCGTCAACACGCTGGCGCTGCGCGTCGATGTGGCGGACGGACTGACGGTGCAAGCCTTGTTGCAACACGTGAGGGCTCGGACCCTGGACGCCCAGGCGCACCAGGACCTGCCATTCGAACAAGTGGTGGAAGTGGTCCGGCCATTGCGCAGCCTGTCCCATAGCCCGGTGTTCCAGGCCATGCTGTCCTGGCAGAACAGCGAAGCCACGGGGTTGGAACTGGGCGATATGTCGCTGCAAGGGTTGGGCGCAACCAGCCGCACCGCGAAATTCGACGTGTTGCTGGACATGGCCCTGATCGATGGGCGCCTGTTCGGTTCGCTGGAATACGCCACGGCGCTGTTCGACCCTGCCATGGCGGAGCGCTACCTCGGTTACCTGGAGGGCGTGCTGCGGGCCATGGTGGCTGATGAACAGACCCTCGTGGCGCAGATTCCGCTGCTGGCTGACAACGAACGCCGGCATCTGTTGGAAACGCTCAATGCCACGGCGGTCGATTACCCGCAGGGCCTGACCTTGCACGGCTTGTTCGAAATACGGGTCGCGGCCTGTCCGGATGCCGTCGCGGTTGTCTCTGGCGAGGCAGCGTTGAGCTACTCGCAATTGAATACGCGCGCCAACCAGGTCGCTCATCGCCTATTGGAACTGGGCATTCGCCCGGATGACCGCGTGGCGATCTGTGCCGATCGCAGCCTGGACATGGTGGCGGGCCTGCTGGGCATTCTCAAGGCCGGCGCGGCGTATGTGCCGCTGGACCCGGATTACCCAGCCGAGCGCCTGGCCTACATGCTGGAAAACAGCGCGCCGAGGGTGGTGCTGACCCAGCGCGCCTTGCAGGCGAGCCTGCCGGCTACGCAGGCGCGGACCCTGCTGCTGGATGAGGCGCAAGGGTTCTCGATGCAGCCCACCGACAATCCGCAGGTTGAAGGCTTGCATGCCCATCACCTGGCCTATGTCATCTACACCTCGGGCTCCACGGGCCTGCCCAAAGGCGTGATGAACGAGCACGGCGCGGTGGT
>NZ_CAXAPG010000074.1:0-5905 GCF_963970585.1 Pseudomonas sp. RL_105y_Pfl2_101 | reverse complement strand
TGCGTTTTTTGTTCGACCGCGACACCTGGGAAGCCGCCCGCTCAAGCGCCTGGCTGCGCCTGGCCCGGCCCTACGGCGGCGACACCCACGGCCTGCACTTCCCGCTGCAGGCCGGCACCGAAGTGGCAGTCGCGTTCGAACAAGGCGACCCCGACCGCCCCTACATCGCCCACGCCCTGCACGACAACGAACACCCGGACCTGGTTACGGCGCGCAATGAAAGACGCAACGTGCTGCGCACCCCGACCAACAACAAATTGCGCATGGACGACACCCGGGGGCAGGAGCACGTCAAGCTCAGCACCGAGCACAGTGGTAAGAGTCAGTTGAACCTGGGGCATCTGGTGGATGCCGAGCGCAAGAAACGGGGGGAAGGGTTTGAGTTGCGCACGGATGGCTGGGGGGCGATTCGTGCTGGCAAGGGGGTGTTTATCAGTGCTGATGAGCAGGTCAAGGCCAAGGGCGACGTCCTGAGCATGGACCCGGCCAGCGCCCAAGTCGAAGGCGCCAAGCGACAGATGGCCGACTGGCAAGACATCGCCCAGGCCCATCACAGCCGCAAGCCCGACCTGGGCGGCTTGCAGCAATTTCAGGCCGACGCAAAAGACCTCAAGGCCGCCGCCATCCTGCTCAGCGCCCCCAAGGGCATCGGCGCGGTCACCCCGGCCAGCTTGCTGCTCAAGAGCGGCGACGCGCTCTATCTGCAAAGCCAGGACCAAATCAACCTCGCCGCCGCCAAGCACCTGTCGGCCCATGCCAATCAAGGTATCTCGCTGCTGGCCCAGCAGGAAGGCATGCGCCTGGTTTCGGGCAAGGGTCCGTTGGAGATTGAATCCCACGGCGATGTGTTGGATTTGAAAGCCCAGCAGGACGTCAGCGTGCAGTCGGTGCAGGGGCATGTGCAGGTGACGGCGAAGAATGGGATCACGTTGGCGTGTGGCGGCGGGTTTATACGGATTAACCCAAGCGGCGCCATCGACATCCATAGCCCCGGCAAGCTGAACCTCAAGGGGCAACACGTTTGGGAGTTGCCTGCCGGGCAAAGCTTTGCGTTGGCGGATTTGCCGCAGTCGGTGTGTAAGGAATGTCTGGAGATGGCCCAGATACAAGCAGCAGGCGCAGCCATGCGTACCGCCCAATGAGGAATCTGCACATGCAAAAGCTTCATAGCCACTGGATCGAGCAGATAAAAAGCCTCTGCGCTTCCGCCAACGTAGGCCATGTCGACCTTGTCGTCGATCAAGCCGCCTGGGACCTCTCCGTTTTGCCGGCCTTGCGGAGTATGACGAACACGCCTTGGTTTTCTTTGTTCGATGGCACACCGGAAGAATCCCTGTTGGAACAGGCACCGATCCTGATGCGCTTGAGCCTGGATAAATGGCAGCACGAAGCCTGGCTGGAGGAGGTGGTAGAACAACTTTGGGGCTTGCCGCGCCTCCTCGTGCTGATCTCACCCATGCCGTTCGATGCCTTGGCCAAATCCCTTCAAGCCTCGTCGCAACTTGAATGGGGCGGTCAGACCGGATTGTTGCGGTTCTACGACCCGCGCGTGTTACCGGAGCTGCTGGAAAGCGTGCTGACCGCCGAACAGAAAGAGCGGTTCCTGAGTGTGGCGCTGCTATGGAGCTGGCTGGACCGGGACCAGCAACCTGCCTGGCAGTCGGGTACCTATCGTTCGAACCAGGTGTTTTTGGAACCCCTGCATCCGGTTTCGTTGACTGACGCACAGTTTGATCAGTTAGGCAGCATTGGTGATGCGCACACTTTGCTTGGAATAGCCAAGACGCAATTTTCGGATATTTCTGATGAGCAAGGTTTTGCCCTTTGTTATCGCCTGGTGCTTCAAGCGAGCAAAGAGAATTACTTTGGTGATTTACATGCGTATGCGAGATTTAATTTTGAAAAAAATCAAGATGAATAGGAAGTGTTTTATGGTTGGCAGGCTGTTGAGGGCGATCGTAATGTCGCTTGCTTTCATCTGTATGTCTGGGTGCGGTACTTTTCTTGCTCGAGTGGAAGATGGTTGGTTCTCAAGAAATGATAGTGAGTACTACAAGGGAGTCGACGCGGATGTAAAAATGTTAGGCGGAAATGATAGTGCTGGTTACTTGACAATGATCTGTTATATGACTATTGTTTGTCCTTTTTTATTTGTGGCAAGCATTCCAGCTGACCTGGTAGTGGATACGCTTTTACTCCCGTACGACCATATGCATGCAACCCGCCAGAGGAGAATGACGTATCGAGAAAGTTTGTCGGTCAAGAGTTACGGCTATCTAAAATTTGATTTTGACCTCTCCGAAGAAAAGACCAAAAAAAACGACTTGGCCAGATATAGTGTATGGTATAAAAACAGACAGCATTCTCTTGTGTTAAATGTAGATGGTGCACCCTTGGTAAATTCGATCTCAACGATGGCTGTCCCTTATATTGAAGGATATGAGTCGAAATCGATGCATGTTTATCTCAAGAGTGATAGCGGTTATCAGGGTGTCAATATATATTTTGGTAACGCCGGCGTTGGTGTCAAGAAAGCGGGTGACGCTATTGTCAATCCGCAGCCTAGCGGCGAGATTTTAACGTGTGATAGACACGGTAATTCAAAGTCTACAGTTTCGATAACGCCTTATTTAAGTTCCGGTCTATACATTTTCTTGGGGAGTGATCGCTATGGATCAGCATTGCTTCGTTGTTGATGTCGGCGGCCTTGCGGTGCATTAGTAGTGCGGTGTGGGTGCTCTCAATTACTCATGGAGCAAATGAGTGGTGAGTCGCCGAGTTAAAGCGACGAATGTCAGTAATAAAATGACTACTGCGGTTTGCGCGGCGCGTCCACCTGCGTCAGTGCTTTATATATTAGAGGCAAAGATGAGCGATGAGCAATTTCAAAAAGGTAGCGATATGGCATTGGATCGGCGGTTGTTTGCTTTTATTGTTGTCTGGGTGTTCAGGGGGAGCGCCGAAGTTTTTGGCGGGTAACTTGGATGCCGTGAATCATACTTCTGCGGCCATTAATCGGTTTTCCGTAAATGGCTACGGAGGGGGGAATGCCAGTCCCTTCGGTTACGGCGGCGGGATGTGCTGCGTGATGTTACCTGGCCAATGGGAACCGGGGTTGAAGTTTGAAGTTAAGTGGGAGACTGATCCGAATCCATATGCTGGCTCCCCCCCGTTAGGAACGGACGAGTTTAGGGCTTTTATGGTTAAACATAAAACTAGCTATGGGCAACACCAAGTCATTGTGGATCTTCCGCCTTACGAGGATCGATTGTGCGCGCTGGAAGTCCACTTTCTACCTTGTCATCAGGTCAAGGTATCCACTTCCTGCTGGCGTTACCCCTCACCTAACAGCCCGATTAAAGAACCTTTGAAAATGCAGGAGCCTGCTGTATGTCCGAAATAAAAAGTCGTGAGACTGTTTTCGCACCGGCCTTGTTTCCCAAGCAAGGACGTTTACCCAGCGATCCTCAAGCAGTCAGAAAAAATTATGAGCGACAAGCTGCTGAAGTGAACAACTATCGTCAGGAACAGAACGCTAAACGTGGTTTGCGCGGCGCATCCACCTGCGCCCGAGCTTTACATATCAGCTTGTTTTTCGACGGGACCAATAACAACGAGCCCCACGACACTTCCAAGGGTGAGTTTTCGAACCCAACCAATATCGCCCGGCTCTATCACGCCAGCTTGCTTCACCGTGAAAGCGGTTACTTTCGTTATTACATTCCTGGTGTGGGCACACCTTTTCCGGAAATCGGCGAGCTGGATTTCACAACGTTCGGAATGGCTTTTGCCAATGGTGGCGAAGACCGGATCAATTGGGGACTGTTGCAGATTGCCGATGCGCTGTCCTTCGCCCTGAACAAAGAACAAGGGCTGGATCTGCCGGTGGCCCAAGCCAAACTTAAAACCATGGCCACCACCTGGCCGTTGACCGCCTTAGGCAAAAGCAGTCGCCACCAGGCCATGGCCTCGTTGCTGGAGCCATTACGCGCCAAGGTCGCCACGGTGCAACCCAAGGTGCTGGCGATCAAACTGTTCATCTACGGGTTTTCCCGTGGGGCGGCGGAGGCGCGGACCTTTGTCACCTGGTTGAGCGAACTGTTCGATACGCCACCGGGGACCGAGCAGCCGAAACAGGAACTGTTGGGGATCCCGCTGAGCATCGAGTTCCTGGGCCTGCTGGACACCGTCGCCTCGGTGGGCAGCGCCCGTGCAGGGCCCTTCGCCGAGGGGCATATGGACTGGGCCGATGGCTCCCAGGCGCTGCCCGATGTGGGACGTTTTCCAAACTGGATCAAGGATTCCCGGCATTTTGTCGCGGCCCATGAACAACGCTTGTGTTTCCCCCTGGATTCAATTCGTTACGCTGATGGTCGCTACCCTGGTTATGCCCAAGAGGTTGTCTACCCCGGTATGCACTCGGATGTCGGCGGCGGTTACCCGAAGGGAGACCAAGGCAAGGCCCGTGGCGGATCGGGAGAATTGCTCTCGCAAATCGTTTTGCACGATCTGTTTGCGGCGGCGTTTGCGGCTGGTGCGCCCTTGACGGTACCCGAGGCGGTGATACCGGAGGAACTGCGGCACATCCCGCCAGCGCGACGGATGGCTCTCGATACAAAAGAAGAATTTGATATCACTGAGGTACTCATCGACCGCTTCAACACCTGGCGCACCACCCTCGGACTGACCGAGGCCACGTCTTCCGCCACCCCAGCCGACCACGAAGCCCTACGCCTCCCCCACAACCTGGAAGACACCATGGCCGAGCAATTGGCCTTGATCACCGGCTGGCGTATCGAGCGCTTTGCCCGAGGCAGTTATTTACAACAGCCTTTTTATATTCAGGCCAAGCAAACCAGCGCTACGGATCAAAAACTGGAAAAGGATGAGCGCGAGACGAAAATGAAGGAGGCCAAGGAAAAGCGCGTAGCAGCCCGTAGCCAGCCCAACAAAACACAACTGTTGTTAGGCACGGCCGGTCCGCCTCCTTACGAGGCGGTGATCGACCAGCAGCAGATTCGTGAAGCCGCCGTAGAGTTCGAACATGATTACCAGGGCTTTCGGCGCGATCAAACCAGCGTGGGCGGCTGGGTGGTCGATGGCGTGCTCAGGGATACGGTGTACCTGCTTAACGATGATGACGAGCAACAGGAGTACACACGGATCAAGGCGGCAGGCGAGTTGTATGTCAAGGAACTGTTCGGCGTGCGCGGCTCCAGCTACGAGAGAGTCCGGTTGCGGGACTCTGTACAAGCGGCCTTGCTGGTGGCGATGTTTGACGACCAGGTGCATGACTCGCGAGCGTGGTTCCTGCATGACTTCATGAGTTCGCGGGAACTGTGGGGCGACTACTTCCGTTATCGCATGGTGTATTTCGGCGATGAGTCCAACAAACGCATGACTCCGGTGGTGGTCGCCGGGCGTGTGGTGGGCATCGCGCTGGTGTTGGGCGGGGTCTACAGCATCCGTCGCGATGGTTGGAAAGGTGCGGCTGGCACGTTCGGCGCCGCGTCAGTGGGCTACAAGGTGATCAACGTTGTCGGCAACAAGGTCGAGCCATTCCTGCCAGGGGCAGAGCAGATCCTGCAACCGACCTTTGCGATCGGTGAAGTGGTGGCGCAGCAGCGCGAGGCCATCCTCAAGACTGAGGATGAGCTGCGAATGCAGAGCATGCTGGACCACCTTAAAACCACCGGTGGCTTGGTCGAACAAGTGAGGCAGGTGGTTTCATGATGCGCGTGATACGTATAGGCGACCCCCTGCGTCCCTTTGGCGGCAAAGTGCTGGAAGGTTCCTTTCTGGCATTCGGGCAACCGATGGCATCTGTTGGGGGCAAGGTTCGCTGCGATATGCACGGCGAGAATCGCATCGCCCAGGGCGCGGCGGGTTTCAGCTTCAACGGCCA
>NZ_CAXAPG010000073.1:0-6014 GCF_963970585.1 Pseudomonas sp. RL_105y_Pfl2_101 | reverse complement strand
TGCGAATCGGCCGGCCAATGGGGATCGACTGGTGCCGGT
Source organism: Pseudomonas sp. RL_105y_Pfl2_101 (assembly GCF_963970585.1). Taxonomy (NCBI): domain Bacteria; kingdom Pseudomonadati; phylum Pseudomonadota; class Gammaproteobacteria; order Pseudomonadales; family Pseudomonadaceae; genus Pseudomonas; species Pseudomonas sp. RL_105y_Pfl2_101. The sequence continues at coordinate 5,975 of NZ_CAXAPG010000073.1, read as the reverse complement.
AGGTCTCAAGGTCACTGTCGGCGGTGTACCAGGCAACCACGTCGCTGCACTCGGTCGGCCCGTAGCTGTTGATCACCGTTGGCCGTGGTTGGGCGAGTTTTTCCAGCATGGCGCCCTGGATCGGCTCGCCCCCCAGCACCACGCGTTTCAGGCAGGCAAGGCCTTGCTGATGGTCGGCGTCCACCAGCGCGTGGAAGGCGCTGGGGGACATATTGAGGTGGCTGATCCCGGCCTCGGCGACCTGGGCGACGATGGCGCCGGGGTTGAAGGGTTCGGCGGCCAGGTGCAGCGTGGCCCCGACCATCAGCGGCGCGAGGATGTTCTTCTGGGTCAGGTCGAAGTTGTAGGAGGACGCCAGCAGCACCGCGTCGCCGGCGTCGAAGGCCAGGTCCTCGAGGTACCAGTCCAGCAAGTTGCGCAGGCCGCGATGTTCGACCATCACGCCTTTGGGCAAGCCAGTGGAGCCGGAGGTGTAGATCACGTAGGCCAGGTGGGCCGGCGTCAGGCCGGTGACCTGCGGGGTATGCTCCGGCTCGTCTTGCCACGGGCCGGCGTCCAGGTCGATCAATGGCACCTGGACCTGCGACAAGAGCCCGCGGGTCGCAGCCTGGGCCAGCACCGCAGCCGGCTCGCTGTCGGCCAGCATGTAGGCAATCCGCTCGGCAGGATAAGCCGGATCCAAGGGCACGTAACCACCGCCCGCCTTGAGAATCGCCAGCAGCCCAATCACCATCTCGGCGCTGCGCTGGACACAGATCGCCACGCGCGAGTCCGGTTGTACGCCCTGCTTGCGCAGGTAATGAGCCAACTGGTTGGCGCGCGCATCCAGCTGCCGATAGCTCAACGCGTGCTCGCCATGCAGGACGGCCACGCTGTCTGGCGTGCGTTGGGTCTGGGCTTCGAACAGCCCGAGAACGGTCTGCTCCTGGGGCTCATCGACACCACCGGTATTGAACTCGGCCAACAGTTCCAGGCGCTCGCTCGGCGGCAGGATCGAGAGTTGGTGCAACGGCGCCTCTGGCGTCTGCTCAAGCATCCGGACCAGGCCTTCCAGCGCCTGCCGTACATACCCGCACAGCCGCTGGGCACCGATGCGCGCCGGGGTCATGACGGTGAAGCTGAACCCCTCGCCCTGGTCATCCACCGACAACGTCAGCGGGTAGTTGGTCCGCTCTTCACCGCCCAGCACCTGGATACCGTCCCAAGCCGACAAGGCGTCGGCGGAAGCGGCGGCGCCGGTGTGGCGATAGTTGAGCAAGGCACTGAACAACGGCGTCGGCGCCTCCACACCGCTGCAACGTTGCGCCAGCACCAGCGAGGCATGCTCATGGCCGAGCAAGGCGGTCAGGCGGGCATGGGTCGCTTTCACCCCGGCACGGACACCGGTTTGCCCCAAATTCACCCGCAACGGCAGCGTATTGATGAACATCCCCAGTGCCCGATCGGCCCCCTCGCCACCCTGCATCCGTCCCACCAACACGGTGCCAAACACCACGTCGTCGCGACCCGACACCGTGCCCAAGACCTGGGCCCAGACCAGGTGATACAGGCTTGCCGCGCTCACCCCGAGCTGACGGGCCTGGACCCGCAGCCGACGGCTGAGGTCGGCCTCGACATCCTGGCGCACTTCTTCAATGCCGCTGCCGTCGCCTTGTACATCCTGCAAATCGAACGGCAACGTCGGCTCGTCGACATCACCGAGCATGTCGCAGAAAAACCGTTCATGGGCTTCGCGGCCCACGCCCAACCGCGCCTGGGCCACGTAGTTGCGGTACGGCACCGATGCTGGCAGGTGTTGTGCCTGGCCGAGCATATGCGCCTCGATTTCCGCGGACAGCACGGCCAGCGACGTGGCGTCGTCCACCAGGTGATGGAACAACAGCATGCCCACCCAGCGCTGGTTGGCCGGATCTTGCGCATAAGCGACCCGCATCAGCGGCGCCTGGCGAATGTCCAGGCGATAGTGCCGAGGGTCGAAACGCTGATGCAGCTGCACGGCAACCTCCCCGGCTGCTGGATCCAGCTCAACCGCCTCGACCACCAGCCGCACCTCGCGCCAAACCACCTGCATGGGCTCGGCCAGGCCTTCCCAGAGCACGCCGGTGCGCAGGATATCGTGCCGGCAGATGACCGCTTGCAGCGCTTGGGTGAAATGGTCCACGTGGGCGAAGCTGTCGAACGCAAACATCACGTATTGCAGGTAGGGATCGCCCTGAGCCGCGGCGATGTGGTGATACAGGATCCCCTCCTGCAACGGCGCCAGGGCGTAGATGTCCTGCACATTGCCCACGCCACCCGGCACCGTGGCCACGATCCGGTCGATGGCGTCCTGGTCCAGATCAGCCAGGGGCAACATGTCCGGGGTGATCCGCGTGCAACCGTCCGGGATGGCGTTGCCCGGTACCGCAACTTCCGTGTGCCCGCCCACCGCGGCAGCCAAGGCCGCCAGCGTCGGCTGGCCGAACAACACGCGAACGTCCGCCGCCAGGTCGATCTGGCGCATGCGCTCGATCAACTTCACCGCCAGCAACGAATGGCCGCCCAGCTCGAAGAAGTTGTCGTAACGGCCGATCCGCTCAAGGTCCAGCAGGTCTTGCCAGATCGCGGCGATGACCGCCTCGGTCTCGCCTAGCGGCGCTTCGTATTCGCGGGCCGCCACCGCTGACTGATCCGGCACCGGCAAGGCCTTGCGGTCGAGCTTGCCGTTGGTGGTCAACGGGAACGCCTCGAGGACCACGAACGCACTCGGTACCATGTAGTCCGCCAGCGACGCCAACAATTGTGTACGCAGCTCAGCGGCTGACGGTCGGGCGCCGTCTGCGGCAATCACATAGCCCACCAGGCGCTTGTCGCCCGGCGCGTCTTCACGGGCAATCACCAGCGCCTCGCTGATACCCTCGCAGGCCGTCAAGGTCGCTTCGATCTCACCCAGCTCGATACGGAAGCCGCGGATCTTCACCTGATCGTCGTTGCGGCCCAGGTACTCGATGCTGCCGTCCGCCAGCCAACGGCCGAGGTCGCCGGTCCGGTACAGGCGCGCCCCTTCACAGCCGCTAAAGGTGTCGTCGATAAAGCGTTCCTGGGTCAACTCGGGCCGGTTCAGGTAACCCCGTGCCACGCCCGCCCCGCCCACGTACATCTCACCCACCACGCCCACCGGCACCGGCTCGCGCCGGGCGTCGAGCACATAAAGTTGCAGGTCGGGAATGCGCTTGCCAATCGGGCTGACGCCAGTCAACTGCGCGTCGGCCGCTTCGAGTGGACGATACGTCACATGCACCGTCGTTTCGGTAATGCCGTACATGTTCACCAACTGCGTCCCAGCGTTGCCTACACGGGCATACCAGGGCTTGAGCATCCCGGTTTCCAGCGCTTCACCGCCAAAGATCACCTGGCGCAGGCTGTGCCGCAGGTCGCTCTCCCCCTGGGCCACGATCAGTTGCCGGAAAGCGCTTGGCGTCTGGTTCAGCACGGTCACACCGGCCTCGCACAGCAGCGCGTAGCAGTCTTGCGGCGAACGACTGACCAGTTGCGGCACCACCAGCAAGCGGCTGCCATGGATCAATGCGCCCCAGAGTTCCCAAACCGAGAAATCGAAAGCGAAGGAATGGAACAGCGCCCAGACGTCTTGCTGGCCGAACTCGAACCAGGGCTGGGTCGCCGAGAACAGACGCGCGACGTTGCGGTGTTCGACCATCACGCCCTTGGGCAACCCGGTGGAACCGGAGGTGTAGATCACATACGCCAACTGCGACGACGTCAGGCCCGGTACGTGCGGGTTAGCGGTGGACTGGCTGCGCAACGCCGGGCTATCGAGCTCGATCACCCGTACGGACTCTTCGGCCAGCAGCGCCTGGGTGGCGGCATGCACCACGATCGCCACGGGGGAACTGTCATCCAGCATATAGGCGATGCGTTCTGCCGGGGAAGCCGGATCCAGCGGTACGTAGCCGGCGCCCGACTTCAAGATGCCCAACAAGCCGACGATCATGTCCAGGCCGCGTTCGACACAGATCGCGACCCGGTCATCCGGGCAAATGCCCAGCGACAGTAGGCGATGGGCGACTTGGTTGGCTTGGGCATTGAGTTCGCCGTAGGTCAGTGTCTGATGCTCGAACAGCACCGCCACCGTGTCGGGTTGCGTTGCGACCTGGGCCTCGAACTGGCGATGGATCAACGCGTCATGGGCATACGTCGCTTCTGGCGAATTCCAGGTTCCCAGCAGTTGCTGGCGTTCGGCCGCCGGCAACACCGCGAGGTTGCGCACCGGCGTTTGCGGCGCGTGCTCCAGCGTGTCGACCAGGCTCTGCAGGGCCACCTGCATATAGTCACAGATGCGTTGCGCACCAATCCGGGACTCGACCTGCGCCGTCAGGCTGAAGCCTTCGCCCAGGTCATCGACGTTTAGCGTCAACGGATAGTTGGTGCGCTCCTCGCTGGACAACATTTGCATGCCGCTCCAGGCCGACATGACCTCATCGGTCACCTGCAGCGAACTGTGGCGCAAGTTCAGCAGCGCACTGAACAGCGGCGCTGGCGAGGCCACGCCACTGCAGCGTTGGGCCAAAGCCAGGGAAGCATGCTCATGCCCCAGCAACCCGGTCAGGCGCGCATGCGTCGTCTTCACCGCATCACGCACACTTTGCCCATCCACGGGCACGCAGATCGGCAAGGTATTGATGAACATCCCCAGGGCTCGGTCGGCCCCATCGCCGCTTTGCATCCGGCCCAACAGGACCGTGCCAAACACCACGTTCTCCTGGCCCGACGCCACGGCCAGGACCTGGGCCCAGGCCAGATGGACCAGGCTGGCGGCACTCACGCCAAGTTGCCGGGCTTGAGTCCGCAGGCGCAGGCTCAGGGCGTCATCGACAAACGTCTTCACTTCTTCGATGCCGTGCCCGTCACCCTGGACCTGGGCCAGGCCGAATGGCAGCGTCGGCGCGTCGATATCGCCGAGCATCTCGCGGAAAAACGTTTCGTGCTCCCGTTCGCTCGTGCCCAGGCGAGCCTGGGCCACGTAGTTGCGGTAAGGCATCGCTTCGCCCAACTGCTCATCCTGGCCCAACAAGTGCAGTTGCATTTCATGCTGCATCACGTCCAGGGCCGTGTGGTCCAGCGCCATGTGATGGAACAACAGGATCGCCACCCAGCGATCCTGGGCCTCGTCCCGCGCATAGGCCAGGTGTAACAAGGGTGCCTGGCCCAAGTCCAGGCGATAGTGGCGTGCATCGAAACGGTTGGCCAGTTGCGTGGCAATGTCTCCCGCCGTGGTGTCGGGAGTGATGCATTGCGGTTCCAGCACCACCTGGCGCCAGACCACTTGCACCGGCTCATCCAGCCCTTCCCAGACCACACTGGTGCGCAAGATATCGTGGCGATCGATCACCACTTGCAGCGCCCCGATGAACGCGTCGAGGCGTTCACGGTTGTCGAAGGCAAACTGTGACTGCAACACGTAGGGGTCGCCTTGTTCGGCGGCCAAGTGGTGATAAAGGATGCCTTCCTGCAACGGCGCCAGCGGGTAGATGTCCTGCACGTTGCGCGCCCCACCCGGCACGGTGGCGACGAGTCGGTCGATGGCGTCCTGGGACAGCTCGACCAATGGCAACAGTTCGGGGGTGATGCGTTCGCAACCCAGGGGAATCAGGTTCGCCGGAACACTGACTTCCCTGCCGCTGCCAATCGCCGCGGCCAGTGCCGCCAGGGTCGGTTGGCTGAACAGCACGCGCACGTCGGCGCTCAAGCCGGCCTGGCGCATGCGTTCGATCAGCGTCACCGCCAGCAGCGAATGCCCACCCAGTTCGAAGAAATTGTCGTGGCGACCGACCCGCTCCACTTTCAGCAACTCGGCCCACAGGTCGGCCAAGACCTGTTCGATCTCGCCTTGCGGTGCCTCGTAGGCCTGGCTGGCGTACGCCTCGGCATCCGGTGCCGGCAGGGCCTTGCGGTCCACCTTGCCGTTGAGGGTCAAC
>NZ_CAXAPG010000072.1:0-6084 GCF_963970585.1 Pseudomonas sp. RL_105y_Pfl2_101 | reverse complement strand
CCAGCACAGCGAGGGTGGGCACCAACTGATCCAGGCCGACCATATCGCCAGCTTCGGTGTGATCGAGGGCGAACCGCTGGTGTACGAGGCCAACCCTGGTGGCGATCAGGCCCAGCCGGCGCTGCACCGTTTCACCTACCGCGAGCAGGTGCGCAGCGCCCAACAGACCCAGCGCGATTACACCTTCACCCACCCACGCTACAACCTGGAGCAGCACGAACAGGCGCGCCAACTGGAACACCAAAGCCCCGACTACGAACGCTACGACTATCCCGGCCGGTACAAACATGACGACGCCGGCAAGCCCTTCACCCAGACCCGCTTGCAAGGCCTGCGCGGTGATGCGCGCACCGCCGAAGTCACGGGCGACGATGCGCGCCTGGTGCCGGGGCTGGCGTTCGATCTGACCGGGCATCCGCGTGACGACCTCAACATCGGCTGGCGCGCCGTTGCCATCAAACATGTCGGCCGCCAGCACACCGCGATGGAAGAAGAAGCCGCCGGCAGCCAGGTGGGCACCCATTACAGCTTCACCGCCACGCTGATTCCCGACAGCGTCGAGTGGCAAGCACCGCCGCGTCCCAAGCCCTGCATTGAAGGCCCGCAGATCGCCACCGTGGTCGGCCCGCCCGGTGAAGAAATCTACTGCGACGAACACGGCCGCGTGCGCCTGCAATTTCCCTGGGACCGCGAAGGCCAGGACGACGACCGCAGCTCCTGCTGGGTGCGCGTCACCCACAACTGGGCCGGTGCCGGTTGGGGCCACGTCGCCCTGCCCCGGGTTGGTCAGGAGGTGCTGGTCGGCTTCGTACAAGGTGATCCCGACCAGCCCCTGATCATCGGCCGCAGCTACCACGCCATCAACCGCTCGCCGTACAAACTGCCGGACTTCAAGGCCCTCAGCCCGATCCGCAGCAAAGAACTGCACGGCGAACGCCACAACGAACTGCGCCTGGACGACACCACCGGGCAAATCAGCGCCGCGCTGATGAGCGACCACCAGGCCAGCGCCCTCACCCTCGGCTACCTCACCCACCCGCGCCCCGGCGGCGGCGTGCCGCGTGGCGAAGGTTTTGAACTGCGCACCGACGCCCACGGCGTACTGCGCGCCGGCGGCGGCCTGCTGCTCACCACCCAACTGCGTCCCCGCGCCGCCGAACACCACACCGACCTGCCGGAAACCGCCGAACAACTCGACACCGCCCGCCAACACCACGCCACCTTCGCCAGCGAAGCCCGCGATCACCTGGCCCAGGAAAGCGGCGACCAGGGCGAAGTCGCCGACGCACTCAAGGCCCAACACAGCACCATCCGTGGCACCGGCGGCAACCCCAGCGCCAACCAATACCCCGAACTGGCCGAACCCCATCTGGTGCTGCACAGCCCGGCCGGCATCGCCAGCAGCACCCCGCAATCGACCCACATCGCCAGCGGCGAACACCTGGCCCTGAGCAGCGGCGGCCACACCAGCCTGGCCATTGGCAAACGCCTGCTGCTTAGCGCCAGCCGTGGTGTGCGCACCTTTGTGCAAAGCCTGGGCTGGCGGTTGGTGGCGGCCTCCGGGGATATCGATATCCGGGCGTTGAAAGACAACATCAACCTGCTGGCCAAACTTAAGGTCACCGTGACGGCTGAGCGCATTACGTTGAGTGCCAAGGAAGAGATCGTGATTCAGGCGGCGGGGAGTAGCACCACCTACAACGCGGGTGGGATTACTCATGCCACCAGTGGGTTGTACACGGCGCACGCCACGGACTTCATTTACAAGGGAGCGAAGAGCCAGGCGGCGGCGTTTCCAGAGGAGCCCAAGGCCGGGAAAGGGAATTTGGAGTTGTTTCAGCAGTATGCCAATGGTCATGCGTTCAAGGGCGCGGAGTACCAGGTTGAAGATGCCCTGGGCAAGGTCATCAAGGGCAAGCTGGATGGCAATGGTTTTGCGGCCGTAGCAGGGTTGGCACCGGGTCCGGTCAAGGTGCTGTTTGGTCGCGATAAAACAGAGACCGCATCCGCTGCCCCTTTTGACAATCAAGACTCATCAGCTCACGCCAAAGCTGGCGCACGCCCACCCGCTACCGCAATGCAACAGGCTTTAAACAGCCTGTTCGCCGCAGAAGCCAGCACTACAAAAAACACCCCGCCCAGCCCTGCCTCCCTCACCAAAGAGTTGAGTGGTACGGCCATCCAAAAGCTCATGCCATTACCAATGGGTGGGCTGTTGAACACACAACTCAAGGAAAGGGAGAACCACAATGGATAATAGATGTGGCGGAGTGGTTGCTCCCACGAACACGTTTACCGAAGAGGATGTCGTAGAAGGCACAGAAATGCTGGCCAAATGGCTCACCACTCTCACCGGCGATGTTGTCAACTGGCGGGCGGTCATTACGGTCGGAGAAATGCTGCCGGTTGCCGGATCAATATTCGCAGCCACCGATGCCGTTGGTGACATCATCGGGCTCGCACGAGGCAACAGCGAATACAGGTCCGACATTTTTAACTGGGTGAGCCTTGGCATCAATCTGTTTGCAATAGTCCCGATCCCCGCCATTGGCCCAGCCCGCGCAGTTATGCGCCCCGCATTAAAAGCGGTCAGAACCAGCCCCAAGGACGGCATTGCGCAAGCTCTTATAGTTTCAATTGAAAACGCCCTGGCAAACATTTGCCCTGGAGATCTTGAGGAAACCCTTAACAAAGTCCAGAGCACCCTGCAGAACATCCTTAAAGATTTTGCGGCAAAAATTGCAATGGTTCTACGACCGTGCCGGTAACAACACCCGTGAGCACCAGTACCTGCGCTATTTGCAGGAACCGCATGTAGCCGTCTGGAAGCATGAATATGATGCCCTCAACCAGCGTATCGCCACCACTCGCCCGGATGGCCACCGCGTCAGTTGGTTGACCTATGGCAGCGGTCATCTGCTGGCGCTAAAAGTAGATGACCAAGAACTACTCAGCTACCAACGTGACAACCTGCACCGCGAGATCGCCCGCGACCAGGGCAACGGCCTGCAACAACGGCAAGCCTGGACGCCCAACGGCCAGTTGCAGGAACAAGCATTGGGAAAACGCGGCGACGCCCAACGCCTGGTGGTACGCAACTACCGGCACGACGCCGCCGGCCAACTGACCCGCATCGACGACACCCGGCGCGGCGCGCTCAGCTACCGTTATGACCCGCTCGGTCGCCTGCTTGCCGCCCAGACCATCAGCGGCGAAGAGACCTTCGCCTTTGACCCGGCCAGCAATCTGCTGGATCCCCAGGCACCGCGGCGTCCCAATCAATATGTCCCGAACAAACTGCTGGACAACTTGCTGCGCGACTACGTCGGCACCCACTACAGCTACGACGAACGCGGCAACCTCAAGGAACGCCTGCACAACGGCAAAAAATCCCCCTTCACCTGGGATCTGTACGACCGCCTGATCGGTTACGCAGATGACCGACTGACCGTCAGCTTTGCCTACGACGCCCTGGGCCGGCGGCTGTTCAAACTGTCCAAAGCCAAGTACCACGACCGCCGCGAAGCCGGGCCAATGTGGAACAAGCTGGAACGTGCCAAGCTCGACGAACAGTACGGTTGCGGCTACACGATCTATGGCTGGGACGGCGATGTGCTGGCTTTTGAGAGCCGAAACAATGACAAGAGCGAACGCCTGACCCACTACTTTTTCGAGCCGGGTAGTTTTGTGCCAGTGGCGCAGGCTGTGGAACAACGCAGTATCCAACTGCTGCCCCAGCCAGTCTATGAGGGCGCTTACGACATCGACCGCGATCCGGTTTGGCAGCACAAACCTAAACCGGTGAGCTTCAACGCCGTGGCGTGGTACCAATGCGACCACCTTGGCACGCCGATGGAGTTGACCGACGAGCACGGCGATATCGCCTGGGCTGGAGTCTACAAAGCCTGGGGATTGGCCAAGGAACAGCGTAGCGAGACCGCCAAACGTACCGACATCCGCAATCCACTGCGCTTTCAGGGGCAGTACTTCGATGTGGAAACCGGGCTGCACTACAACCGCTATCGGTACTATGATCCCCAGGCAGGGCGATTTATTGGCAAGGATCCAATTGGATTTCTTGGTGGTTTGAATGTCCATCACTATGCGTCGAACCCTATTAACTGGGTTGACCCCATCGGACTCACAGCATGCACGCCCTGCCATGACAAGACCAAATGTAAAGTACTGTTATCGAAAATTTATGCAAAAGCCTTAGGACGCAAGGAAATCACAGGCAATCGCGGCCTACTTGAAAGAATAGAAGACTTACAAGAGGACAAATACAACCTATATGGTTTTGCACCAACCATGGACAAAGCGCGAAGTTATGGTGCCTTAGCTGGAAAGGGTTCTTGGGAGGGACATGTTAAAGCGGCAAACGATCTAAAAGCCGGACTTAACAATGATATCCGAAACTTTAACGAGGGCGGCTGCAACAAGCATTACAAAATCCCTAGCTCAGCTTCTAGAGCAGCCAGCTTAGCCATTCCAACCAGACCAACGAGATGATAAAAATGACCGCATTATTTGACGATATACTTTTCCTAATAAGCACAGACTGTTTTACAAGCGAACTATTTTTTGAATTCACCCCACAAGATGTCGAAATAGTTAAAATGGCAGCACGCGACGCAATACCTGAGATAGTCCATGGAGGAAACAACTATTACCTGTGCGCAAACTTTTCCCCTGAGCGAATAAATAATACTCGAGATTTTTTCTTTAAGAGAATCCAGGATCATCGAGCCCCCAAAGAGATAACGCATAAAATCAATCTATTTTATGAAACTCTGGCGGGCATTTCCGATGAAATTAGCTCAGCAACCAATGCAATAGGATCAGTTGCAACCCGAATGTATTGGCTTGACACAGACGACTTCAAAAACCCTATAACAGTTGAAATAATTGATATAGTATCAATTATTGAACCGCTTGGCCTGAACCGTGAATCACACGGTTTTGAATGGGAGGACGCTTGGCTAAATTCTAAATCGACATGGGATCGATATATCATGTCACTAATGGATGAAATAATCGAAGCGCCATACTTGACATTCATCAAGATAGAGAAGTTTTCCACTCAGCTTGATTACCTGCGCCTTTGGAAAAAAAATCTCGATGAAGATAGCTTTTCAATCATAAAAAAATTCATCCAAATAGAAGCATATGCAGAACTTGAAAGTTGCAATTCAGCCGCCGCAAGAGAAATTGAGCGAATCATGCAATCAATTTAGCAACTAAATATTTTACTAGCGAGTAAAATTCAGAGCAACGGAGGGCAAGTAGTGCAAATCCGGCACCGCGCAATGTCCACGCATTTTCATCTGAAACAGCGCACTAAACGACACTAAGTAATGAATATGACGTCAAGCCATTTTTAACTACAGAGAATCGTACCCATGATGCCGATAATTAGACTTGGCGACCTTACCGACCACGGCGGCGTTGTCACCGAATCCATCCCCCACACCAACCTCAACGGCAAGCCCATGGCCGGTAAAGGCCACATGGTGATGTGCCCCTTATGCAAAGGTCCCTTCCCGATTGCCGAAGGCAGCAGCACCTATTCAGTCAACGGCATTCCCGTGGCGTTGGATGGCATGAAGACCACCTGCGGCGCCACCCTGATCGCCAGCGGCTCCCGCAGCGCCGTTCACCGCTGACCGGCAACCCCGCTCTTTAACAACCGGACAACACCGGCATTGACTTGATCGCGCCAATGCCTATGCCAACTTCAAACCCGCGACGCCGAAGGCGGCCTGTGGAAGTACGACTACGATCAACGCGGCAACATCATCGAAACCATCGATCCGCTGGAGAACAAAAGCCAGTACACCTACAACAGCGACAACCTCCCAGTAGTCATCACCGATGCCAACGGCGGCGCCAAACAACTGACCTACAACGCAGACGGCCAACTGATCCGCTACACCGACTGCTCAGGCAAGGTCAGCCACTGGGACTACGATGCACTCGGCCAGCTCAGCCGCTTCACCGATGCCGAAGGTCACGTCACCACCTACGAGTACCGCGCCGGGCAACTGGTGCGACTGATCCACCCCGACAAAACCGAAGAACACTTCG
>NZ_CAXAPG010000071.1:0-6179 GCF_963970585.1 Pseudomonas sp. RL_105y_Pfl2_101 | reverse complement strand
ATGCGCGACCTCTCTGTGACCTGCGCTCCCCGAACAGTAATCTTCAACAACCGACAATTTCGCCTGCTCTGTGTACTTTTTCATGACACCCCTGGATGTTGATGTCCAACATTTCGGGGTCAGATCAATACGCGGACACCATCGCCTTTAATGCTGGAGTTTGGTAGGTGTGTTCGCCATCCGCTTACACTGAACTTCAGATCCATTGCATCGCTCCTGTCGAAACGGCACCCATCGTAAACACAAATCGGCGTATTAGGTCGTCCATGAGTGACTTCTTTTGGATGTGGATTCAACCGGTCGATGCAACAGATTGGCTAAATCGTTCAGCATGCACTCAAGGAACCGTCTGACCCGAGGTATTTTGGGGATCCCAACAGCTTGAAAGATTGCGTATCCGCAAGCTCATCAAAAGGTCTCTGTCCACTCTACTGTCAGTCAGCGCCTACCGCAGGAATCGCTCCATCGCGAAAAGCGCCAACGACTGGGGCACCTGCCCTTTCATCACCCAATGCGCAATGCCCTGCCCAAACAGCGGGGCAAATTTGAAGCCGTGCCCGCTGAGCCCGGCCGCCACGATCAATCCAGGCATTCGCGGATCGACACCGACAATCGGGTTACCATCGGGTGTGCTGTCAAAGAACGACACTCGACGCCCCAAGGGTTGCGCGCCCTCCAGTCTGCCCAATCGCCTGACTGCCCTATCTCGATAACTACGCACAGTGGCGTCACTCATGCTGCGATCAAAAGCGTCCGGATCGATTGCATAACTATCGGACGCTCGCAACGAGCCGATGAAGTAGGTTCCCGGACTGTCCGGGCGCAGGTAAAACCCCGCGCTGCGATCACCGTATCCCGGCATAAGCTGATCTTGATCTGGGGATGCCACGGTGACAATGCCCACACATTGTCGCGTGGCGCTGATTGGCAGCGGCACTCTGCAATCCGCCGCCAGCACGGCCGCCCAAGGTCCGGCGGCATTGACAACATTACTGCTGGCGATAAACCCGCTGTCCGTTTGCACCCCAGCCACTCGCCCCGCCCGGCAGACAATCCGTCTTACTGCCCGGCCCTCTTCGATTACCGCGCCGCGGCTGCGCGCGCCTGTCGCGAAGCTTTCGGCGGTCCGAATCGGGTCACAATATCCAGCATCAGGCTCATGCACCACTCCTACCAAGCCATCCGTCCGCAGGTCAGGAACCAGCACTTGCGCCTCGGCCGGTGATAGCCATCGCACCGCAGCCCCATGCGCTTGCAATAACGCAACATTAGCCTCGGTCGCCTGTTGCTCTTGCCTGGAAATCGCGGTCAAGAAACCTGTTGGTCGATAGCCGCACTCCCCCGGATAGTGTTGCGACCAATCACGGTAAGCCCGTACGCCTTGGGCTGCCAGCTGGCTCAGTGCCGGGTCGGCATAGTACTGGCGCACGATCCCCGGCGAAGCGCCTGAAGACCCCGAGGCAATTGCACCTTTGTCTAGAAGGCGAACTGAAAGTCCAGCCTGTACCAGATGCCAGGCAATGCTGCAGCCGGTGGTCCCGGCGCCTATCACGATTACATCGGCATATTCATGCATCGTTGGTCGCGCGCTCAAGGACCACGCTATGTGGCAAGCAAGGGTGCAACAACGCCGGGGACAGCGGTAGGAAGCGGCTACGTGACAGGGTGGACTCCCGAGGCTGCGATGCGGCGAACAATGACTGCAGGGCCGGTAATCCATCATGGCCCAAACATTGCCACAGATACTCGGACAGTCGCGGCATGATCGGGGCCCCCAGGTAAGCCAAACCTTTGAGCCAGGCATAGGCCTGCTCCTGCTGCATGACATCCAGGTCCGGTCGCTGCATCCACTGGTGCAGCACTTCCCAGGCATTGCGCACCGAAACCGCATCCAGTTGGAGTGCTTGATCTAACTGGGCGACAGCCGTCTCAAGGGCCGGCCGCAACGCCGATGGAATCGTCAGCATTTGCCCGGCACCGATGCTGGCCAACGCCATGTCGATTCGGCCGTCGAGCGCCCCTGCCAAGTCCACGTTGACCACCTCGACAAACTCTTCCACAGCGAAGTTAGTCTCACCACTTTCAGGGCTTTCGCGACACAGGAAATACCGCACGCCGTCACTGTTGGCTGGGGTCTTTTCCACAATGTCAGCGGCCCAGACCACATGCAGGCGGCTGGTGGAAAACTTAGTGCCCTGCAACTTGTAGAAATAGTTAGTGAGAACGTAATCAAACGACTGGTGATCCTGCAGGGCGTCCATGACTGCGACACTACCGGCCAGCAACAACACCGCATTGTCGATACCGAAACTGACCAATGTCGTGACATCGCTGTTGCACAGCATAGCGTGGCCGTGATCAGGATCCTTCTCCTGGGAACGATCGGCGCAGGTCAACGCATATTCCCAGCCAGACTCAAACAAAACCCTAGGGTTGGCAAAGCGATCCGGGCTCCAGGCGACGCCCCAGTCACCCGGTGCGGTCAGGCGGATCAAATTGTTTTCCCGTTCCAGGAACCGTGAAATCACCTCGATAATCGACGGCGGCGCACCCGATGCATGCATATGCCGCAGCAGGTTGTCCGGATTCGCTACCTTCAGAAACAGGCTCTCTACCTCGACCCATTTCAGGGGGCTGTCGCCCATACGCGGCTGAGGATTGAGCATGGCTTCCGGGCGGAACAGCGCACCACAGGCTTCGCAGAAGTAACCACCGGCACCTGCCTGGCAGTATGGGCACTGCCCCAGCAACCAGGCGCCGGCCAAATAGCGGCTGGTTTCAGGGCAATACAGTACCCGTTCAGTCACCGTCTCAGTGACGCCCGACGCCACCAGACGCTCCACTGTGCGCTGAGCATTGCGGGCGTGACGTTGCGCATAAGGGCCTTGTACCAGATCCAGAAAGTCGTCGACCTGCACATCCATTGCCCGCAGATCGTTTGCAATCTGCCGGTGATAGTCGCGAACAACCTCTTCCGGCGAGCGCTGCTCTTGCAAGCCCTTCCAGAGAACATAGGAGTCGAAGCCGTCGACCGCCGATACGACGTCGACACTGTGGCCCTGGGTCCGCAGGTAGCGACCCAGCATATCCATGCGCAGATAGGGCCCGGCAATGTGTCCCAAGTGAAGGCGACCATTTGGGGTCGGCGGAATCGGCATCAGGAAGAATCTTTTTGCAGTGATAGGCATCATCTTTTCAGTCCATAAAAACAGGCGGATGTGTTTGGCCATGGGCAGTGACACGGTCGGGACGATGGGCGACGATCAACTCAAGGGCCTCGCTGGCAATCCCAGGGGCCAAGCGAAATCCCGCTCCGCTGCCGGCACCGGCAACGACCACATTGGTCGCGTAGTCGAGAGTCACCAGGGATTCGCCGCCAGGGCTGTAGCTGTCGCAAAACACCCGGCCACCCCGACACCGACCAACGAGGTCGGGCAGATACTTCGCCAGGACGGTTTTAGCCACCTGAACATCGTGGTCGTTGATCTCCAGTTGATGTTTGCGCGGCGCAACATCCCACTCTTCGCAGCGAAAGCTGAACAACCATTGATTACGCGCCGCAAGCGGCATCAGGTAGGCATCGGACTGTGGGAGAAACAATGCCGCAGCATCAGGAGGTGGAGCACCGTCTATATGCAGGGCCACCACCTTCTTGACCCGAAGCCCGTGTTGGGCGGCAATCGACCCAAAGGGGGACTCGTTGATCCAAGGGCCCATCGCCACCAGGGTTCGGTGGGCATAGATGATGGAATCGTCTGACAAGGTGAGCCGCGTCGTCCCGCTGTCGACGTTATCGATATGGCTGACGCCCAACCCTTCGATACAGCTGACATTAGCCGATGCAAGGCTGTGACTAATCAACATCCGCGCGATCAAGGGCGGCTCGTAGCTTTCGGCCGAACCGCCGCTCAAAAGGCTTTGCGCGGCGTCGACATTGAGCCTTGACCCCAGGCGATCGCCCAGCGCAAGCGCTGACACATCGGCAGACTTGACGTCGAAATCGACTACCGCACGCTGGATATCGGCCGCAAACCCGCCATCGGCGAGCCAAAACACCGGCGCTTGCGTGGTACGGATTGAAAACCGGTCGCGAAACGCCCGGTAAAGCCTGGCACTCTGCCCAGCTAGCCGACGTTCGCGCTCCGATCTTCCGGTCGCCAGTAGCACGCCTGCCGAGTGAGAGGTTGCACCGTCGCCGATCCGGTAGCGGTCAATCAACAGGATTTTCCAGTCGGGGTAGCGCTGCGCTGCATGGTGCAGGGTCCAAGCACCAATAATGCCGCCACCGATGATCACTAGATCGAAATCTTGCGTCATACTCATGCCCACCACATTGAAAATACCTGAACTTGGCCCGCGCCGTTATTGCGTGCGAAGTGCGGCTTAAAGGGTGAAAAATAAAGGCTCTCGCCGTTTTTCACCCTGTGCCAGATGCCGTCATAGAAGACATCCAGATCACCTTGAGAAATGAACCAGATCTCACTGACGGCGTGCTTGTCTTCCTCCGTCCCGCAACCAGGATCAAGGGTGAAACGTGACGACAGCATGGGCGCGTTGGCCAGTTTGCCAGCGTAGTTGTGCATGAACAGACGTACGCCTTGCTGTGTTACCTGTTCTTCGGTTTCGCGAATCACCGGGGCATTGCCCTTGGGGGTTAGTGTTATCGGGTCCATTGATAAGCTCCTGGATCTAGTTGGCCACCGCGCTCAGGCGGTCAAAGCGGGCATCCGTGACCTCATCAAAGACCTCACTTGCTCCCCATTGAACAAAGGCCTCAGGCTCGACAAGGTCATACAGGGCTTGCCCGCAAATGCTGTTGATGATTTTCGCGCAACGCCAAGGGATTAACCCCAAGTTCGGGTCGGCAATGCCCTTTTGACTGCGGGCGGCGTTTTGCACATAGATGGCCGAACCCTCGGGGCCATCCCACGCGATGGAATAGTCATCCTTGACCACGTATTCGCCCTCACGCCTGGTAATCCGCGACTCAAGCCCCGCCAGGCATTCAGGCACCTGATAGGCGTAGCCCGTACACAACACTGCAGTGTCAGCGCTCAGTTCTTCGCGCACCTGACTGTGCCCATGGATCATCTCCAGGCTCCAATGATTGTGGCGCTGGTGAATAGCCGTCAGCTCGCGGCCCGGCAATAGGCGGATCTTGCAGGGGTGCTGCAACACGTTTTGAAGTTCGTACATACGCCGATAAATAGACTGCAATAGCGATTGCGAGATGCCGTCACTGGCCAGTTTCTGTTCGGCCAGCAGTGGCTGGCGCACATGCTGGGGCAACTCGAAGAAGTGGTCGCTGTACTGCGGGGTGTACAGCTCGTTGGTGAAAGGCGACTCATCCAACGGGGAAAAATTCCAGCGCCGCGACACCCAGGTCACACTGGCTGGCAGCGCGCTGGTATCGGACAGCAGGTGCTGGATGATCTCCGCCCCGGTCTGGCCGCCACCGATTATCACCACGCGCTTGTCTTTGAGGGAGCGATTACGGGTCATATATTGCGACGAATGAAAAAGCGTGTCCCCGACAAAAGGTTTCGCGCATTCCGGTACCAACGGCTGCTGCCCGGTGCCCAACACCAGGTTGCGTGCCGGCTGAACCCAATGGTCGCCCTTGAGCATAAACAGACCATTTTCAAATTCAACTGAACGCACGTCGCTATTGAATTGCAGGCTTGGCAATTGGCTGCTGGCCCAGCGGTAGTACTGATTGAATTCGCGCCTGAGCACTTGATCAAAATTGGCGTTGATAAAACTCAGCAGCTGCTTTTTCTTGGCAAGGTAGGCAAGAAATGAAAATGGATTGGACGGATCCACAAGACTGACCAGGTCTTTGAGGTAGTGAACTTGCAACATCGCTTCAGGCACCATCATCCCGGAGTGCCACTGAAATTCGCTGCTGCGCTCAAAGAACTTAGCCGTTATTTTCGGATACGGTTGAGCCAGCGCAGCCAGGCTCAAATTGGCTGGCCCAATACCGATACCCGCCAGATCTATTACTTCAGCCGCAGAGTGCAAGCTCATGATCATTATCCCTAGGGAAACTCTGAAAAAGACTTCCTGATTTGGCAAAATTACCGGACACCAGTCGCCGAGCTTTTCAATGATGAAACAGATGACCTTCGCCGATGCCGAGTACGCCGGCAAGCGCAAGCAGACCCGCAAGGAGTTGT
>NZ_CAXAPG010000070.1:0-6251 GCF_963970585.1 Pseudomonas sp. RL_105y_Pfl2_101 | reverse complement strand
TCATCGCCGACCCGTTCTACGGCAAGGCCGACGCCCGTTTGTACAAAACCGGTGACATCGGTCGCTGGCTGCCGGACGGCACGCTGCAGTACCTGGGGCGCAATGACGATCAGGTGAAGATCCGCGGGTTCCGTATCGAACTGGGCGAAATCGAAGCCAAGCTCGCCCAGCACGGCGCGGTGAAGGAGGCTGCGGTGCTGGTCCGTGAAGACGTACCGAGGGAAAAACGCCTGGTGGCCTATTTCACCCAGTACGCGCCGGACGAAGCGGTGGAACTCGATGCGCTACGTACGTCGCTGCTGGCGCAACTGCCGGCCTTCATGGTGCCGGTGGCTTATGTACGCCTCGATGCGATGCCGCTGACACCCAACGGCAAGCTCAACCGCAAGGTGCTGCCGGCCCCGGACCTGGAGGCTTTCATCACCCGGGGCTACGAAGCCCCTATTGGCGAAACCGAAATCACCCTGGCCCAGCTGTGGGCTGAAGTGCTCAACGTAGAGCGCGTTGGCCGTCACGATCACTTCTTCGAACTGGGCGGGCATTCCTTGCTTGCCGTCAGCCTGATGGAGCGGATGCGCCAAGAGGGTATGGAAGCGGATGTGCGGGCGTTGTTCGAGCAGCCCACGCTCTCGGAATACGCGGCAACGACAGAAAAAATGGAGATTGTCCTGTGAGTGTGATCGAACTGTTGGCGACACTAAAAGAAAAAGACGTACAGCTTTCAGTCAAGGGCGATCAGCTTGTGGTACGGGGCCGCAAACAGTCCCTGAGCGAGCCGGCGGTGCTGGCCATGTTGCGCGAGCACAAAGCCGCGCTGATCGCGTTGATCCAGGCCGGGCAATACGATGACCGCAAGGCTGGCGAAATCGACATCCCAGCCAATGCCATTCCCGTCGGTTGCGTGCAGATCACGCCGGACATGCTGCCACTGGTGACCCTCGACCAGCCGGCCATCGACCGCATCGTGGCCACCGTGCCGGGCGGCGCGGCCAACGTGCAGGACATCTACCCGCTGGCGCCGTTGCAGGAGGGGATTCTTTATCACCACCTGACCGCCACCCAGGGCGATCCCTACCTGTTGCAGGCGCACTTCAGCATCAGTCGGCAGGAGCGCCTGACGGATTTTGTCGACGCCTTGCAAAGCGTGATCGACCGCCACGACATCCTGCGCACCGCCATCGTCCGCGAAGGGTTGCAGGAGGCGGTGCAGGTGGTCTGGCGCGAGGCCCGACTGGGGGTCAAGGACATCAGTAGTGCCGACCTCGCCGAGGGTGACGTCATGGCGCAACTGCAGGCGCGCTTCGATCCTCGGCACTATCGCCTGGACGTCAGCCAGGCGCCGCTGTTGCTGCTGGTGGTTGCCGAGGACGCAGCCAACCAGCGCTGGGTCGCCATGCTGCTGTTCCATCACATGGCCCTCGACCACGCAGCCCTGGCGGTTGTGCAGAGTGAGATGCAAGCCTACTTGATGGGGCAGGCCGGGCAATTGCAGCCTGCCGCGCCTTACCGCGACTATGTCGTTCGGACCCGACAGGTCGGCCAGCGCCAGGCTGACGAGACGTTCTTCCGCGAGATGCTGGGCAACGTCGAGGAACCGACCTTACCCTTTGGCCAGCAGGATGTGCTGGGCGATGGCAGTGCCATCGAAGAAAGCCATCTGACACTGGCCCCGGACCTCAGTCGCCGTCTGCGCGCGCAGGCCCGTCAGCTCGGCGTGAGCGCGGCGAGCATTTTTCACCTGGCCTGGGCGCAGGTACTCTGCAGTGTATCGGGCCGCGAGGACGTGGTGTTCGGCACGGTGATGCTCGGTCGCATGCAGGCCGGCGAAAGCACGACCCGGGCCCTGGGCATGTTCATCAATACCTTGCCATTGCGTGTGGGTGTCGGTGCACAGAGCGTGCGCGATGGGGTGAAAAGCACCCACGCGCGGTTGAGCAGCCTGCTCAGTCACGAATACGCCTCCCTGGCCCTGGCGCAACGTTGCAGCGGCGTGGCGGCGCCGGCGCCGCTATTCAGCGCGCTGCTGAACTACCGTCACAGCGCCAGCGCGGCGCATGTCCCCGCGGCTGACGTCAGCCTGGCCTGGGATGGGATGGAAGCCCTGGGGGCGGAAGAACGCACCAACTACCCGCTGATCCTCTCGGTGGACGACTTTTCCGACGACTTCGCCTTGTCGGCGCAAGCCACTGCGCTGATTGGCGCGCAACGCATCGGCGATTACATGCAGGCCGCCGTTGAAAGCCTAGTCACCGCCCTGGAGTCTGCGCCCGGAGCGATGCTCAACAGCCTGTCGTTACTGCCAGAATCGGAGCGTGAACGGGTGCTGTTTTCGTTCAACGACACCGACCGTGATTATCCGCGCGAACAACCGATTCATGCCTTGTTCGAGGTCCAGGCCCAGGCACGTCCGGACGCGCCGGCAGCGGTGCAGGATGGGCAAGTCCTGACTTACCGCGAACTGGACCGCAACGCCGGGCGTCTGGCCAGGCATCTGCTCGACCTTGGGCTGCAAGCGGGTCAGACCGTGGCGATCCTGCTGCCGCGCTCGCTCGATCTACTGGTCAGCCAACTGGCCGTGCTCAAGTGTGCGGCGGTGTACCTGCCGCTGGACATCAATGCCCCTGCCGAGCGCCAGCAGTTCATGATCGAGGACAGCCACGCCGTGCTGGCCTTGACCCACAGCCGAGAAGCCTTGGCGTCGCACGTGCGTCGGGTGGACCTGGACCGTGTCGACCTTCCCGAGCCGGCGGCCCGTTGTGGCCAGCAACCCGCATCGAGCGAAGCGCCGGCGTACATCATGTACACCTCAGGTTCCACGGGGACACCCAAGGGCGTGCTGGTGCCGCATCGGGCAATCAGTCGGCTGGTAATCAATAACGGTTTTGCCGACTTCAACGAACAGGACCGGGTGGCCTTCGCCTCCAATCCCGCTTTCGACGCCAGCACCCTGGAAGTCTGGGCACCGTTGCTCAATGGCGGTTGCGTGGTGGTGGTCGATCAGGACGTGCTGTTGTCCCAGGAGCGCTTGCACGGGCTGTTGCTCGAGCAGGCGGTGACTGTGTTGTGGATGACGGCGGGGCTGTTTCACCAATACGCCGACCACCTGATGGACGTGTTCGCCCAGTTGCGCTACTTGATTGTCGGCGGCGACGTGCTGGATCCGGCGGTAATCGCCCGCGTCCTCAAGGACGGCGCGCCGGCCCATCTGCTCAACGGCTACGGCCCGACGGAAGCGACGACGTTCTCGACCACCTACGAAATCAAGGCCGGTGGCGAGGGCAGCGTCCCGATTGGCCGTCCTTTGAGCAACACCCGGGTCTACATCCTCGATGCGCAGCAGCGACCCGTGCCCCAGGGCGTGGCCGGCGAGCTGTACATCGGCGGCCTGGGGGTCGCCAACGGCTACCTGAACCGCCCGGACCTGAGCGCCGAAAAATTCCTCCTCGACCCGTTCAGTCATAACCCCCAGGCCTTGATGTACCGCACCGGCGACCTCGGGCGCTTCCGGGAGGACGGCAATATCGAGTACCTGGGCCGCAACGACGGCCAGGTGAAGATCCGTGGCTTTCGCATCGAACCGGGGGAGATCGAAGCCCGCCTGGCGCAACACGCTGCGGTGAAAGAGGCGACGGTGCTGGTGCGTGAAGACGTTCCCGGCGAAAAACGCCTGGTGGCTTATTTCACCTTGCATTCAACGGATGACAGCGCGGACATCGAAGCCCTGCGTGCGCATCTGCAAAGCCGCTTGCCGGACTATATGGTCCCGGCTGCCTACGTGCGGCTCGATGCCTTGCCGCTGACCCCCAACGGCAAGCTCGACCGCAAGGCCTTGCCGGCTCCCGACCAGGCTTCGATCATCAGCCGAGGCTACGAAGCTCCGGTGGGCGAAACCGAAATGACCCTGGCCCGACTGTGGCAGCAAGTTCTCAACGTCGAGCAGGTGGGACGCCACGATCATTTCTTCGAGCTGGGCGGCCATTCCCTGCTGGCCGTCAACCTGATCGAGCAGATGCGCCAGGTGGGTTTGAGCGCAGACGTTCGCGTGCTGTTCGGTCAGCCGACCCTCGCGGCGCTGGCCGCAGCGGTGGGCGGCGGCAATGAAGTTGCGGTCCCGGCCAATGGCATCACCCCCGATTGTGAGCGGATCACCCCGGCCATGCTGCCGCTGGCGACATTGACCCAGGCGGCGATCGACCGAATCGTCGCCACGGTGCCGGGTGGTGTGCACAACGTCCAGGACATCTACCCGCTGGCACCGTTGCAGGAAGGTATTCTCTATCACCATGTCTCGGCGCAGCAGGGCGATCCCTACGTGTTGCAGGCGCTGTTCGCTTTCCAGGACGAGGCGCGCCTCGAGGCCTTCGCCCAGGCATTGCAAGGCGTCATCGACCGGCACGACATCCTGCGCACCTCGATCATGTGGGAGGGGCTGGAGCAGCCGATACAGGTGGTCTGGCGCAAGGCGCTGTTGAGTGTCGAGCAACTGCGGCTGGACGCGTCGGACGTCGATGCCGTGACCCAACTGCATGCACGTTACGACTCTCGTCATCATCGCCTGGACATTCGCCAGGCCCCGCTGATGTGCTTGCGTTATGCCCATGACACGGCCAACCAGCGCTGGGTGGCGATGCTGCTGTTCCACCACATTGCCCTGGACCACACGGCGCTGGAAGTCGTGCAGCAAGAGATGCAGGCGCACCTGCTGGGCCAGGCCGGCCAATTGGCCGCCGCGCTGCCGTACCGCAACTATGTGGCCCAGGCGCGCCTGGGTGTCAGTGAGCAAGAACACGAAGAGTTCTTCCGCGAGATGCTCGGTGATGTCGACGAGCCGACCCTGCCGTTGGGGTTGCAACAGGTGCAGGGTGACGGTTGTGGCATCGAGGAGGCCAAGCTGGCATTGAACGCCGGTTTAAACCGCCGCTTGCGGGCGCAGGCGCGGCGGCTCGGCGTGAGTGCGGCCAGCCTGCACCATTTGGCGTGGGCACAGGTACTGGGACGTTTGTCCGCGCGAGAGGACGTGGTGTTCGGCACGGTCCTGATGGGGCGGATGCAGGCCGGCGAGGGCGCCGACCGGGTCCTTGGTATGTTCATCAATACCTTGCCGCTGCGAGTCAAGCTGGATGAGCAGGGCGCGCGCGCCGGGGTCAAGACCACCCATGGGCGGCTGACCGCATTGCTCGGTCACGAACATGCTTCGCTGGCCCTGGCGCAACGTTGCAGCCGCGTGGCCGCACCGGCCCCGTTGTTCAGTGCGCTGCTGAACTACCGGCACAGCGCGACCGGCTCCGCTTCAGCCGAGGCCATGAGCGCCTGGCAGGGTATGGAAGTCCTGGGCAACGAAGAACGGACCAACTACCCGCTGACCCTATCGGTGGATGACCTGGGCGACGGCTTCATGTTGAGCGCCCTGGTGGCGCAAGGGATTGGCGCGGCGCGTATCTGCGCCTACATGCACACGGCCCTGGAAAATCTGGTACAGGCCCTCGAGCATGCGCCCCAGACACCACTCAATCGCCTGGAGATCCTGCCGGAGAGCGAACGCAACCAGTTGCGGGTGGATTTCAACGCCACCAAACGTGCCTATCCCCACGAGCAGACCGTCCTGGCGCTGTTCGAGGCCCAGGCCGCGCACCTGCCGCACGCGATTGCAGTGGTGCACGGACAGCGCCAAGTGACGTACGCAGAGCTGAACGAGCAGGCCAACCGCCTGGCCCATCACCTGATCGGCCTCGGCGTGCAACCGGACGACTGCGTGGCGATCCTGCTGCCACGCTCCATCGAGCTGCTGGCCAGCCAGTTGGCGATTCTCAAGTGCGCGGCAGCCTACGTGCCGCTGGATCGCAACGCCTCGCTGGAGCGCCAAGGGTTCATGCTTGGCGACTGCCAGGCCAAGTGCCTGCTGACGTTCAGTACCGAGGTGGTTCCTGAAGGCGCGCGGCGCATCGACCTGGACACGCTGGACGACCAAGGGCTGCTGCACAACCCGGCATTGGCGCAGTCCAGTGAATCGATCGCCTACATCATGTACACCTCGGGCTCTACCGGTACCCCGAAAGGCGTGCTGGTGCCGCATCGGGCGATCACCCGGCTGGTGATCAACAACGGTTATGCCGATTTCAACGCGCACGACCGCATTGCCTTCGCCTCCAACCCGGCGTTCGACGCCAGTACCATGGACGTCTGGGGCGCGTTGCTCAATGGCGGGCAAGTGGTGGTGATCGACCATGAAACCTTGCTGGAACCTGCGCAGT
>NZ_CAXAPG010000069.1:0-6527 GCF_963970585.1 Pseudomonas sp. RL_105y_Pfl2_101 | reverse complement strand
ACGTGGTGGGTGCCAGGTTTCACCACGGCGAGGGTGACGGTTTCGATGAGGCCGCCACTGCCCAGGGGGCCGTATACGCTGCAAGCTTCGGCGCGCAGATCATCCCAGTCATAGACTTCGGTCCGTATGCCCCAGGCGCTGCGGCTGAAGGGCTTGAGGCCGTTATGGCAGAAGCGATAGACATAGACTTTGCGTCGCAAGCGGTTGAAACGGATGGGTTCGTCGCGGGGGGCGGCGGTGTCCATCCGCCAGATGAACACGCTTCCCCATAGGGGGGTGATAAATCCGATGAGACCGAAGAAATGAAATATAAACGAGGGTATATCTCCAGTCGATATAAGGATAACGGTCCAAGCGACGGGAGGGATGAGAGCAAACAGGAACATACAAGGAGCCATCCAGACACCAATCCCACGAGTCCTAACTGTGGCGCGCGCCAGTTCAAGGCATACATCGTCAATATGGTTGGGGGGATTTGAAAGTACAGGGGGGTAGGGGTCAGTGGACGGTGGCTCATTCGGCCCCGGCAGGTCGCGCTTCCAGCCAGGAGCGGGTTTATCGAGTAACGGTGTTTTAAATAGCATGATTAGCAGTTCCGATTCTGTGGGAGAGCCACTTGCTACCCAGGCCTGTGACCGAGCGAGCAGGGTAACCAACGGGCAGGGACGCTGTTTCTGAGCGTCAGCGATGGTCGGCCCTGAGTAAAAATGCGCAGACCATTTGTGCGGGCGCCCATGGTTTACAAGCTGTCCATCAAGACGAGCTCCGCATAGGCATCGGGGATGTCGCGATCGGGCCAATAGGTCACCGACAAGGTCGTCGCTTCAATGTTGTGCCGGCGGGTGTCGGGCAACAGTACAATGTCGCCTTTGATGTCCTTGACCTGCTGGGAACTGGCGTCGGTCAATTCGACGGTGCGTATTTCTTGGATGGGTGTGGTGCTGTCGGCCCGGTAGTCAGGCTTGTTCGGGCGTTTGGGTACGGCCAGCGCCGCTCGGCGTTCGCTTCCTGCCGTTGCCAGGATAGGGGGATTCAACTCGCCTTCGGCCAGCACTTCGCCGCCGGTGTACTGGTTGGCCGCGCCATCGCCGTGACGATGAACCGTTAGTGACCAGCGATAGGCCGACCGGTTGGCGTCGAAGAGCGGCAGAACCAGGCGATACTCAAGGTGCTGTTCATGGACCGGCGCGCCTACGCTACCCATGGGGCCGCCCCAGCCATGCGAGCCGCTATCGACGATTCGCAAGCGAAAATTGACACCGGCCTGTACGCCTATGGTAGCCGCATTGAGTTCGGCAATGGCGACGTGGGCGTGTTCAGGTTTGTTCCAGTGAATGGGTGGGACTTCGTTATGTTTGCCGAAAAAGCAACGGCGAGCCCAGCGGTCGAGAGGTGTCGACTCTTCGCTTTCGGCCCATTTGTACAAACCATATCCTGCTAACCCGAGAAGTATGGCTATCCCGAGTGGGCCAAGCAAAGCTGTGCTTCCATAGGCTGCGGCAGTTATGCCAAAGATCGCTCCAGCGCCCGAAAATCCTGTAGAAAGCGCATAGAAACCCGCAGCAGAGGCATCACCCGCTTTGGAAGTACGACTAGCCGCAAACCCCGCTCGCGTCGCATCATACAATCCCGCCACAGCAGCAATACTCCCCCCGGCCCGTACGAACACGTTGCCCAAACGTGCAGTCGCTGTTGCGGCGTTCATCCCCTGGGTAGACAAACTGCTCACCTTCTGCACCTGCTCAGCCCCTTTTTCCAGTGCGATACCTACGATTTCCACGCCTCCCCCCAACACCCCCAAGCTACTGCCATACAACGCCAACCTGGCCTCAATAGCCTTCTCCCCCATCGCCTGTTCTACATCCTTGAGACTCTTGTTCAGCGAGTCGCTAAGCAGGTACATCCCGCCCATCGCCAGCAACAGCTCGCTACTGCCGACCGCGCCACGCAGCCCGGTAAAGCCGGTACGCACCCATTGAGCCGCCAGGTACGAGGACACCTTGACGCCCTGTAGCACCTTGCGCGCTTGCGGGTCCAGTGTGCCAACCCCAACAGCGATTTCGACCAGCGCAGCGTGGGCACCTTTACCCAGCTGATCCACGCCGAGGTTGGCCTGGCGCATCAGAGTGTCCTGTAGCTCGCTGACCTGGCCTTCCACCCAGACGCTGATGGTCACGCTGAGGTTGGCGATCTTGGGGTCCAGCACCGCCAGGCTCAGCAGGCCGCCCTGAATCAGCGGGCGCACCTGTTTGCGCGTCTTGCGGGCCTCATCGTCGATTTTGCCCAGCTCGTCCTTTAGGCCTTCCCAGGTGCGGTCGATGGCATCCGCGGCCTTGCGTTGCAGGTTGCGCAGGTGCTCGCATTGCAGGGCGTAGTATTCACCTAGCTTCATCTTCACCTTGAGCTCGGTCAGATGAATACCGCTGTACAGCAGTTGACTGGCGCTGTTGATGCGCGAAACGACCCGTTCCACACCAGGGCCGAGCGACGGTTGCAAGCGGGCGGCAGCGGCGTTGAGGGCGCCGAGAAGCTGTGCCATGGCTTGCTGTAAACGGGGGCGGACATGGTGCTTGAAGTCGTCGTTGCCGATGAGCTTGGTAATGGCGGAATAGAGCTTTCCACTGTCGTTCCAGTCGGTATCGCCTGTCGCCTTGAAACTGGGCAACAAGTCGGCCAGCAAGCGTTTGTCACGCAAGAGAAGGGCACGGTAGATCGGACTCTGTGGGTCGTTCAGCCAGTCACTCCAGAGGGAGGCGGTATGGCCGTCATCTTGTGTCGCGGGCGCTTCACTGATGCCACCCTCCAGGCACAGCGCCATGGTCTGGCTGTAAGCCATTCCTGACGGGCGATCATCGCCGTCGTAGTCGTTTTGCTCGACACACGCAAACAGGCTGGAGCGACACGCTGCCGCATAGGCGTGTGCGCTTTGGTCGATGTAACGCTGATAGTTCGCGCATTCTTGCTCATAGCGTTGGTGAAACCGGGCACGGCTTTGTTCGTCGTAGCGTTCCTCCAGGTTCTGGTTGGCGGCCAGGGTGCGTTTCTGCACGATCCGCTCGCGTTGCTGCTCAGGGCTGGAAAATACCGGTGGGCCATCGCCGGTCATGGCCTCGACAGACGCCGGTAGGGGCGTTTGGCCTTCTGCCCGTTCGCGATGTACTTCGCGAATAGCCAGCAGTAACTGAGAAGTCTGGTATTGATAAGCCCGGTCCGGGTCGTTCATCCAGGTCTGTCGCTGCTGGATCCAGCGGTTGCGGGTGTCGTTGAACTCCTGCACCAGGCCGATGATGTCATCCAGTACAAACGCCAGGACGCCTTGTTGGAGCTTCTGCTGTGGGATGGCGTTGCGCAGGAAGCCCTTCAGCGCGCTCAGGCGATGGGCACGGCTATGAAAACCATGCACGCTGTCGAATCTTGACGTTGGCTTCTGCGGCGGATGCTCATAGAAGCGCCAATCGGGTTCGGTAGTGATGGGCAATGGGGCCGTCTGGTGTTGCTGGTATTCGTAAACCTGCTTGTCCACTTGCAGGTTTTCATCCGTCATGGCTAGGCCCACGCTGGCGGGGTTGTCGCGTGCGCTGGCGAGGTCGAGCTTGTGGAAACGCTCTGAAGCATGGCCGGCCTTATACGCGTCCAGCACGCTGGCCGGCCACGGGTCGCTGGCAAAGGCCAGCCACGCCTGGGTGTGTTTGTCGGTGTCGATGTTGAGAAATGATGCCGGGCAATCGTGATTGGCCGAGACGCAAGCATCGGACAGTGGGGTCTCGTTGGCAGGCGCAGGTGCGTAGGGGTTGAATTGACGTAGATAACCGTCCGGGCTGACCTGATAGGCCTGCCAGATTTTGCGATCCAGCAATACATACAGGTAACCCGCGCGTAACGTGCGTAAGCCCATGCGGGTATCAATACGCACGGTATCCGGCCGCACCGATTCATTGGGTGAGCGTGGCACCAGCGCGTGACGCAATGGCAGGATGGGCAGCCCTTTACGTTGACAGGCCTTGCATTGATCTTTTGAAGCGGCGGTCTCGGCTATGGCGATGCTCAGTTGTGTGCCCAAGGTCATTGAAGTGCTCCGGCATAGGTCAGATCCGACACGGCCCGCTGCCAGGCGTTGTCGTTGTAAGGGGCTAACAAGTGGCTGAGCGGCGCTTGCCCTTGGACCGCTTGCTCGATCAGGGCGCGAACGCCGATGTGCTGATGCAGGCGCGGATGCAGCATCAGGCGGTGCAAGGCCAATGTCAGGATGTCGTCTTGGTGGCTAAGCCCCAACTGGCGGGCTTGCTGGATCTGGATAAAGGCCTGTGCCGCCGCTTGGGGCGGGAGTGCAGTAGAACCGTTCCAGCGGGCGGGGGCATACGTCAGCGGCAAGCGAAGGGCGCGTCGCCAACTGCTTAGCAGGGCAGACACCATGGGGGCATCCTGCTGTACGGCAGTCGTGCGGGTATGCGGGGCGGTGCGACGTTCGGGGACGCCTACCAATACGCTGCCGGTACCGCTGCTGGTGGGCAGCAACCAGTGTCGGATCGGCCACCAAGGTCCCTTATTGTTGCGGAAGGTGCCAGCCAGCAACTCCAGACGCAACGGCTCATGTATCGGGAAATACGTTCGCCCGTGCTCCAAGGGAAGTTGTCCTAGCGACACGATGTGGGCGCTTAGGTCCGAGGATGGGGCGTTGCTACTGAGCCAGCCGCAAACGTAACGTTTGTTACGATCCAAATCCTCATGCGCGCGTAAGGCAGATCGCGCCAATAGTTCTTGCGATGGCGAGACGCCGGGCGTAGCGAGGGTCACCAACGCTGGGCAGGCCGATGGCGTATGAATTAGATCGGGCCGATGCACAGGCGTGACGGCGTCATTGCCAAGCGTTCGACGCAGCGCCTCAATGTGTAATGGATCATCCGCGGCGCAGTCGCCCAAGAGGTCGAGTAGCAGGTACAGCGTTGCATCGGACGCATGCTGTTCGGCGACGAACGCCTGGACGCTACCCGGGGTCATTGGTTTTTCTCCACGCAGGTCTGCCCTGACTCGGGTTGCAATTGCAGGGTCAGGGCTTGGCCGGCGCCTGGGGCCGTGGAGGTTATCGGGCCACGTAGGGTTATCGCTACGCCATTGAGGTGGATGCCTTGCGCGTCCAGCGTGAGGCTGCCACCGGGGCTCTGAAAGACCACACGCTCACTGGCTTGCAGTTGATAGACGGTGGTGGTGTGGTGCATGCCTTGGCCGGCAGTTAGACGATGTTGCCCTGAGATGGTCTGCTGGCAGTGACCGCCCACTTCGCTTTGGTGATTGGCCGTTGTGGTGTCGTAGCGGTTGTTGCCGACCCGCTCACTGCGATCCCGACCGACAGTTGTTTCATAGTCACGTCCCGACGAGAGCGTGTGGTCCCGGCCGATCACGTGGGACTGGTCGTTCCCGACAGTGATCTGCTCGTCATTGCCTACTTCTTCTTTGCGGTTATTACCCACAAACGTCGTGTTGTCGTGCTTGACATGAACGTTCTTGTCTTTCTGGGCATGGATAAACACCTCCTCCTGCCCCAACTCATCCTCAAAACGCAGCTCATTAAAACCCTCGCCCTTATGGGTCCGGCTCTTGATGGTCATCCGCGTCTTGTGTTTGGGCAGCGGGTAGGGCGGCAGGTTGGTCTCGCGGTACGCGGTCCCAGTGGCGATCGGCTGGTCGGGATCCCCGTCCAGATAGCTGATCACCAGCTCTTGGCCCACACGCGGGATCGCCATGGAGCCCCAGGTCGCTCCGGCCCAGCCCTGGGTGACGCGGATCCAGCAGGAGCTGTGGTCGTTGTTCTTGTCCGAACGATCCCACGGGAACTGCACTTTCACCCGTCCCCATTCATCGCAATAAATCTCTTCCCCCGGTGGCCCAACCACCGTGGCGATCTGCGGGCCGTCGATGCAGGGTTTGTCACGCAACGGCGCCTTCCAATCCGAGGTCCAGCGGATAGCTGTGGCCTTCAAGGTGTAAGAAGTACCGAGGCCGCTGCCAAACGATTCTTCCTGCAAACTGGTGTGCTGTTTGCCTTCGTGCTGGATGGCGATGGTGCGCCAGCGATCATTGAAATCCTCGCGCGGATGATCGTTGAGATCGAACGCCAACCCCGGTTGCAGGCGCGCGTCGTCTCCTTCCAGATGGGCCAGCTTGGCGTCGTTGCGCAGCGCGGCCAGCCGCGTCTTGGTAAAGGGCTTGCCGGCGATGTCGCGCTTGTAGCGCCCGGGATAGTTGTAGCGTTCGTAGTCCTTGTGTTGGTTGTTCAGGTCCTGGTCGCCGGTGGCGGTGTGCTGCTGGTTGTAGCGCGGATGGGTGAAGGTATAGTCGCGCTGCACCTGCACGGCGGTGCGCACCTGTTCGGTGTAGTGGAAGCGGGTCAGTGCCGGTTCCGGGGCATCGCCGCCACTCATGGGTTGGTAGATCACTGGGCAATCGGTGTGGGTGCCGATGGTGCCGAGGCCGCCGACGCGGTCGGTGAGGACGAGGGTGTGGCCGTCGGCGCGGTGTTCGAAGGTATA
>NZ_CAXAPG010000068.1:0-6613 GCF_963970585.1 Pseudomonas sp. RL_105y_Pfl2_101 | reverse complement strand
CGGCGACAGAGACTTCAGACTAACAATGCAAACCTGCGTCGCTGCGCTCCGACTGCCCGGCCGGATGACCGTGGAATAGGTGGCCGGATGTTGGTGGACTGAGTGGCCGGATGGCGTGGAATGCGCAACCTTCGCTCGATTCAGCAATGTAGAGCAGTGAGGCAATGGTTCATACACCATTGCGCGCTGACATCCGCATGACTTCAAAACGCCGCCATTCCGTCATATTTTTGCAATGAAAACATGCGAATTTTGTCGGCAGAAATAGGACGTAACAGTATGTTTCAGCACGCTAAGGCGCTGTTTTAATTATGGAAAATGGATTTTAAGGAAAACCGATGTCGATGTTTTGTCAGATCATGGATAAATCTGAGAGTGGTGGGTGCGGGTGCAAGATCCCATCCAGTGTGTTAACGAAGATTCTGTCGCAAACTGCAGCAGCCAATACGGTCTCGGATGACAAGGTGGTATTGGGCTTTGAGTCTTCTGACGATTGCGCCGTCTATGACGCAGGTGAAAAATATCTTTTATTCACCACCGATTTTTTCTCCCCGATAGTCAACGATCCTTATGTCTTCGGCCAATTGGCAGCCAGCAATGCTGTAAGCGATATCTTTGCTTCAGGCGGGAGTCCGCTTATTGCCAACTCGATCATGGCGTTCGACCCGGAACTGGTTTCGGTCGAGCAAGTAACGCAGATGATCCTTGGCGCCCAGTCGGTGATGAACAAGTTCAATGTCAGCATCGTCGGTGGCCATACGATCAAGAACAGCCAGCCCTTGTACGGCTTCTCGATCATTGGTGAGGTGGAAAAACACCGTTTGAAGAAAAATAACACGGCCAGGGCCGGTGATTTGCTGGTCATGACGCGTCCGATCGGTGTCGGCATCCTCGCCAATGCCCTGAAGACCGGAGTGATTGAACAAGAGGATATTGCTGCGTCGACGCTTGCCCAGATTACCGGCGACAACGCGTTTGGCCGCACGCTGAGCGAAAGTCCTGAGGTTAGCAGTTTGACTGATATCACGGGGTTCGGTTTGATCGGCCATATCAGTGAGATGGTCGGGCTGGGGCAACTGGATGTTGACCTGGATACAAGCGGTCTGGTTTTTTATGACGGTACAGAGTCATTGGCGGTGGCAGTGACTTCGGCTGACAGCGGTATTTTCTCTAACATTAAAAAGTACGCGCAGAACGTGGAGTACCTGGCTGATCTTCCATTAGCTAGAAAGTTTCTGTTGCATGACCCGCAAACGAATGGCGGTTTGCTGTTCACTGTGAGTGCCGAAGGGTTTGAAAAGAACCGTCAGAAGTGGCAGGCGCTTTGCCCTGATCTGATTGTTATCGGTCGGATGACGGAAGGGACCGGCAAGATCAAGGTCTGCTGAGATGGTAGCCGTGACAATCTACCCGGTTATGGCCGGTGTGGGCGTGATGGCTGGTTTCATGTCAGGTCTGTTCGGTATCGGTGGGGGCATCATCGTGACGCCCCTGTTGGTGCTGATTTACCCGATATTGTCCGGTCAGAAACTGCCGATTGAAGTCGTGACGGGGCTGTCTTCCGCACAGGGCTTCTTTTCGTCCCTCGTGTCGTTCGCGCTGCACCGCATCAAGTTTCAGCCGGATTGGCGAGTGATCAGAAGCTTTGCCGTACCGATGGCTGTCGCCAACTTTTTTGCCTCGCTCCATGCTGATGCATTCAGCGAAAACTTCATCCTGTTCGTCTTCGGACTGCTGGGGTTGATGTCGTTGTTGGTGACGTACCTGTTCCATAAACCGGTGGCCCTGTTGTGCAACCATCAATCGCTGTCGTTGCCACTGATAGGACTGGTGCTTGGCGTATTGTGCGGGCTGGTCGGGCAGGGCGGCGGGTTCATCTACCTGCCTGTACTGATCAGCTTGTTTGGTCTGCAGATAAAGCAGGCCATTTCGACCTCGGCGCTGATCGGTATCATCGGAGCAAGTGGGGCGTTATTCGGCAGAGTGGGTTCAACCATGGATTTTCTCGGCTACACCGGTGAATTGGTACTGGGGATATTGGTGGGTGGTTTCCTCGGAGCCATGCTTTCTCATCGGCTGGACTCGAGGCATCTGAAACAGGCGCTGAATGCTTTCGTTTTGCTGTGCTCGATCCAGCTCATGCTGCGCTTGCTTATTTGACCTGTGAGTCTCTGTTCGCATTTTGCGAGCAGCATCCTGAATGACATAAAACAGAAAACTTGGAAGTGTTTGATATGGATATTGCTGTGGATGCAGTTTATGCCGACGTCTGTGGTTCGGCACCGGTTTCAATGGGTGTCAGCAACATGCTTCAGGCGTTGTTTTCGACCCGCCAATGCGCCAACCCCAATGCCAATCACGCCCTCGGCGTTCAGTTGCTCGAACGAGTCGAACGGGCGCGTGGCAGCATCGCCAGCCTTTTGAAAGTGGACGCCGACTGCCTGATTTTCAACAGCGGCTCCAGTGAGGGCTGTGCCCAGGTGTTTCATGGTTTTTTCGAACGCTACAAACATGAGCAACCCTTGGTGTTGTACTCAGCGATCGAACACTCCTGCACCCTGCAGAACATAAACCGCTACGGTCTGGAAGGCCTGCAAGCCATAGCGATCGGGCATCAAATGAACGGACTGCTCGACACCGAACAATTGGAGCAGTTGCTCCGTGCCCATGCGGGTCGCCCGACATTGGTTTGCGTTATGGCAGTGCATAACGAAACCGGCGTGATTCAACCGATCGAAGAAATCGCCCGACAAGTGAAGGCTGGGGGTGGTTTGCTGTTTTCGGACATGACCCAGGCCATCGGAAAAATCCCTGTGGATCTGCACGCATCCGGCGTTGATTTCGCCATTGCGTCAGGACACAAGTTCGGGGCGTTGCCCGGTGCCGGTTTTCTGTACGCCAGAAGCCGCTACGGGTTGTCGCCATTGATTGTTGGCGGCGGCCAGGAAGGTGGGTTGCGCGGTGGTACTCAGAACTATCCGGGCATTCTTTCGATTGAAACCGCGTTGCAGGAGAAACAGCACAAATACGGCACCGGTAAAGTCGCGGTACAACAGAGCCGGGAAACGTTTGAACGTACGCTGCAAGCGATGCTGGGCGAAGTGGTCGTGATCGGTCAGCAAGCACCGCGTGTACCTTGTGTGAGTTTTGTTGCATTGCCAGGGGTCAATACAAAAAAACTGCAGTGGGCCTTGAACACGCAGTCGATCTACATAACCGGTGGGTCGGCATGCTCGGACAAGACACTCAGCCTGTCCAACACGGTTACACAACTGGGATATTCCGACCGGATCGCCGGGGCCACGGTGCGCATTTCCATCGACGAAGAACAGTGTCAATTCGCGTATGAGCGGATTCTGGAGGGTATCGCCCAAGCGCTGAAGCTGTCTTCGGCTGTCTCGGCAGCTCACGCTGTGACCCACGTGTTATGAGGGTGGTGACCTCAGGCTCGGCGTACCTGGACATCGACGCGTATGCCTGTTGCATTGCGTACGCCGAGCTGTTGAATCACCAAGGCGTTGATGCTCGGACCGTCAGTAGCGCCCCGCTCAATGTCAGCATCTCCAGGACCGTGCTCGGATGGCAATCATCTCTGGACGATTATCTGCCGAGAGCGGGTGATGAGTTCGTGTTGGTGGATGTCTCCGACTACCACCATTTCGACCCGCTGGTGGTTCTTGAACAGGTGGTGGAAGTCATTGACCATCACCCAGGCTTTGAAAACTATTGGGCGCAGAAGCTCGGATCTGCGGCAGACATCCTGCCGATCGGCGCAGCGGCGACTCTGATTTTTCAGCGTTGGGAAGCGGCAGAGCTGTTGCCGCTGATCAGCGAAAAAAGTGCTGCGTTGCTGGCCACGGCAATTCTGGACAATACCCTGAATTTCACAGGGCAGTTGACCACCCAATCGGATATCCGGGCTTATGAAGTCCTCGCATGGCGGGCGAAACTGGAAGCCGACTGGCCCGAGCGGTATTTCTCCGAGTGTCAGGCCACTATCGAGTCAGACCTGATTGGCGCGTTGGCGGTTGATTTGAAGCGGCTGAATGCCGATAGCAACCTGCCGCAGGTTTTCGCGCAGATGGCGGTGTGGGATGCCAGTGCGCTCATCCGAACGCATCGTTCAACGATCGGTCACTGGCTGGCGGCGCAGGGTGGAGACTGGCTGTTGAACGTCATCAGCATCCGCGAGTGCAAAAGCTACTTTCTGGCTGAGCCCTTGGTCAGCCAACAAAAGTTGAGCCATTTGCTGTCGATCGAATGGCAGGCCGGAATGGCTGTGCTTGAGCGCTCGCTGCTACGTAAGGAACTGTTGAAGTTGGGGTTGGCCCGCATCTCCGTTGTGAGTAAACCGCCTCTGGTTTTGTAGCCACATCGAAGGGCTGCTTTTGGCCGATTCTGTTGAAAAAGTCGGCCATGGTTTGCTCAGCGGAAAAGTGCGCGTCTGAGATTGAAATCTTTACTTTGGGCAGAGGCCTTCCGGACTCAGATTTCACGTAGCAGCGTTCAAAAAGGCGTTTTCACCGGTCAATGATCAGACAGTTTGGGCGGATCGACTTTTTCAACAGAATCGGCCGATTTCTGCCCCTCGTGACAGGCAGAAATCGGCCAAGAGCGGACGGTTAGCCCTATAAATCCCCTTTCTCTTGGCGAACACGATGAACTATTGATGAGCTAGCCTGGGGTGGCAATATGCAGTTATTCAAAACAAGGAGGTTGCGCGCCTGAGTTGCCGCAGCAACCCTAGCGGTTCTGGCCGGGTGCGCTGGCACCAACTCTTCGTATGACAACGCACGCCAGGCCGCGTCGGCATGATCGAGGCGGAGCTGACCACGCTTATGGGGAGTCCGTACTAAGTTACCGCTCGCGGCGATGAGCAGATGTGAATTTGGAGTCGCGCAAATGGCTTTACCGGATCAAGCCGTGCCGTCTCGTTCAAACTCAAGGACGGCCGCGTCGTTGAGGTTCCGCCAATTCCTGACTCGTTTGAGTAGTCACGCACAAGGAGATTATCGGTGCGCTTAATCATTACATTGCTTTTTGCTTTGATCGCTGGGTGTGGCCAGGCATGCAATCTGAGCACGCCTACAAAGAAGAGCAAACCCAGCAACTTCTCCAGCAAAATCTCCCCTATGATGAATACCAGAAGCGGTATTGAGCGATCATCAGTGAGTGAGCAGGACGCGATGTCAGGAGGCGATTATTTATGTTGAGTGTTCTGCTTCTCGGCTGTTTCTTCCTGCTGCTAGGCATCGGTGTTGGCGTTTCCGCCTTTCTGGATATATCAAGCGGCTCCGTCTATATCGCTGGGTACCGCGGCTCACCTTCGGCTTGGTACACCGCGAAGCACCATCCCGAAGAGTTTGCATCAGCTATCCAGCTCAGCATTGGGTTCGCCAGTGTTTCGGCCATCATTGGTCTGGTGCTGATCACGGTCGCGGTCAGAATGGCATTCCCTAAGCGCAAGCAGTACCGCTGGCTGATTTGACCATCGCAAGGAGGCACAACATGGAATACCTAACGTTCAGCCGCGCACTTTCTTTGGGCTGCCTTATGGCGGCGCAAGGCCCGGCGTTCGCAAGCTTTGAACAAGGCAACCGAGCATTGGCCTACAACGGCGGCATACTTCTCGCTCAGTTTCTTGGTGCGTTCGTTCTGCTGACAGTCATTGGTGCGGTATGCATAATTGTTCGAGACATCCGCAACTGGCTTTGCCGGCGTCGGGAACGAAAGGCTCAGTCAATTTCAGAGGCTTCTGCAACACAACCTTTATGCGACGATTAACAGAAGTGGTACCGGGAGATTGTGGAGAAGTAGGCTATCTGGACTGTATAAAATACCAACCTTGAATCGACCTTCATTTCGTAGGCTCTGCAAAAGGCCAGAAGTAGTCCTGAATGAAGGGCTGCTTTGGGCCGTTTTCGGTCATTCTCGGAGGCGGAGGTAAAAAACCCGGCATAGAGCGCCGGGTTTTTTTATGGGAAAACGTTTACCTACTGCCGCGGCTCCACGTTATCCAACACCCGATTCGCCAATAACGAACTCAGCTCAATCAACTGCTGAATCCCCTGCGCCACATGGCGCCTCGATCCATCCAGATCAAACGCCAGATCACTCACCATGGCATCGGCCGAAGCCAACGTCTCAGTGAGATTGGCAAGCAGACATTCGTTATCGAGGCCTTTCACGACGGCGTACAGCTGCCCCGGTTTGGGGGCTTCTTGGGATTTATCCGGTTTCGGTAGCAAGTAATGATCGAGCACCCGTTTGGTGGTCTCGTCTTGCTGCTGGGCTTTGGATTTTGCGGATGTAGAGGTGGAATCTGCTTCTGGCGGATTCGGAGTTATTTTGAACATAGGTATGTCTTCTCAGTTAGGTCGCAACCATTTCGCTACTAAACGATAGGGTGGCGGCTGTGCGCAGGTTAGTAGACCGGTGACATACCTAAAACCGGCGCGCCCGAGGGCGCCATGCGCACAGCCACCATGAATCGCCCCGGGTTTCGTAGACACCTCCATGCCTTAAACTGAGGCCAATCAGGAGGTGCCATGAGCAACCCACGTTATCCCGAAGAATTCAAAATCCAAGCGGTCAATCAAGTGACCGAAAAGAA
>NZ_CAXAPG010000067.1:0-6634 GCF_963970585.1 Pseudomonas sp. RL_105y_Pfl2_101 | reverse complement strand
GCGGGTCTGCTTGCGCTTGCCGGCGTACTCGGCATCGGCGAAGGTCATCTGTTTCATCATTGAAAAGCTCGGCGACTGGTGTCCGGTGATTTTGCCAAATCAGGAAGTCTTTTTCAGAGTTTCCCTAAGGCTGCTGGTGGGTGATTCTCGGTTGGGTCGTCACGACTTTAGCAGGATTTATATGGGCGGAGGAATCAACTCCTACGCTCGACTTTTCACCTGAGTCTGCTTTGTATCCAATGAGCATAACTCCAATAATGCACAGAGATACGCCAGCTATATTTAAATATGACAGTCCTTCTTTTAGGAAAATCACACCGATGAACCCAAGAGCGATGTTAATTATGGCTCCGGTTACCACGTTACCTGTGCTCAGATCCCACCCGCTTCGATACATCATTAAGAATCCGATCTCCATCAGCAAGATGCAGAACGCTATTCCAACTTGAATCCAGCTCATTTGCTTTAAGCTAGCGAGCAACGTGCCTCCCCCCATAAAAAAGGGCAGCATTAAAGTGGAGAGGATCACGATGGCCACATAGATACCAACGATGGAAACCAAAGGATTGATGGTGGAGGGAAGTTTTTTCATGAGCATGTGGTATCCCACAGTGCCTAGGATCGCTACCGCTGCAGACAGATAGAATGCAATATAGTTTTTATCGATCATTTTCAATACTCCTCTGCTGTTTCGAGCGTGCGAAAGGTAGTTGTTTCGAGAAACCGTCGATCCATGTATTCGCCTGCCACAATAGCTTCGTATTTTGCAGGATTCTCTTTTGAGCAACAGCTTGGTAAACACTCAACAGAGGCGGTAAAATCAGGATCCATGAAAAATGCCGCCGAGTGCCTTATTTTTCCGGTGGTATTTATCACTCTGTGCATCGTCGCCTTATAGCGTTCATTTGTCCAAAGTGACATCAAATCGCCAACATTAACGACAAAGGAATTTGGAACAGGCTTGACCGACATCCAGGAACCATTGGACTTTTTTACTTCCAGCCCTCCCGTATCGCTTTGAGCTATCATCGTAATCCAACCAAAGTCGGTATGCTCACCGGCCCCAATAGCCCCACCTTGCATATAAGAGATGGATGGATAGCGTAATATCCTCAGCTGAGCCATGGGTTTTATAAACTTGTCATCAAAGTAATCGATCGGCATATTTAGCGCCAAGGCGAATACCCTCAACAAGCTTTTTCCTAACATCAGCATCTTGGCATGATATTCCGTCATCACGCTTTTAAATTCGGGCAGTTCTACTGGCCAAACATTTGGCCCGTAAAAGGGTAGCTTTGCCACTACATACGGATCATCAAGAGCTAAGTCCGACGCCATATCAAATCCTTCTTTGATATCGCCTAAGACGCCGTCTGACTTATCAGCACCCTCGCTGAAGTAGCCGCGCATATATGGCGACTTATGAATTTCTATCCTTTCCTTCGAGCCCGGAGATAAATCAAAAAAAGATTTCATCTGCAAAAACATATTTGAAACCAGTTCATAGTCGACACCGTGATTTATCACAGTAAAAAATCCAATTTCTCTGAGGGCCTCGTCAACATCTTTGACCAAGCGTACGGGTATCGGATTACCAGGCCGCAATCCATTCAGGTCGATGATCGGAATATTATCTGACATAGAAGCCTCACTGATTTCTTTAGAGATCCATACATTGATGAGCCTGATCCGCCAGCAAGCCGCATTAGCCCGACCACGTTTAATATGTTTTTGCCATGTTTCTTATCATGGCCGTGCCAGCGTTTCGCCCAAGCGAAAGGGGCAGCGACACAGATCCGATTGACCGAACAATAAGCTGCTCGAAAGCCAACCGGTTGGTGAGTTGATTTTTCGGATCTATCAAAACGAAAGCAAATAATATAAAGTAAGTCAGACTTAAATTTTTTGACGAGGGGAGGAATCTACAATGTTCGCAAAACTACCACTGACAGCTCTCCGAGCGTTTGAATCAGCGGCTAGACTCGGTGGTTTCAAAGCTGCCTCTGAAGAATTATTTGTTACACCTGCGGCGGTCTCTCACCAAATCAAAACCCTTGAGGGCTTTCTTGGCGATCTGCTGTTTGATAGAACAACCCAGGGTGTGAAGCTAACCGCCAGTGGTGAAAGACTTTACTCCAATGTACATCTGTCGTTTTTAGACATGAGTCGTAGTATTGCTTCATTGAAGCCTCCTTCCGACTCACAAGCCCTCCGAGTTTCAACTACACCTGCCTTCGCGGCACTATGGTTGATTCCTCGAGTTGGAGACTTCTATAATAAGCACCCCGAAATTCACGTAAGTGTTGAGGCCAGCAATGAAGTTGTCGACTTACTTCGGGATTCAACTATGGATATGGCAATCCGCTGCGGTTTTAAAGACTATCCAGAACTGTTTAGCAAATCGCTTATGGTTGAAGAATTTGGCGTATTTACCCAGACCCATTGGAAACTGGAAGACGTAGGTTCTTCTCTCAAACTTATAGATATCAGATGGGGAACTCCCTCCCCGGCCTCAATAGATTGGGCATTGTGGTGCTCTGCTGCCAAGCATGAAGACTGGCTCGCAAAAGCGATTTATAGAAAATACAACGATGAACACTTTGCCCTTCAGGCTGCTATATCCGGGCATGGCTTGGCGCTCGCCAGCACCGTTTTAGTGGCAGACTACGTAGAAAACGGTTTACTGATTCCCTATCGTCCTGAAATCAAAATACCGGGCGCACGATATTCAGCTGTATGCGTTCCTGGACGAGAACGCCTGTCGCCGGTCAAAGATTTTTTAGATTGGATAGTCGCAGCGACTGGGGATTTCAGACAAGGCGGTTAATTGGATCGGTGTGCAAGAGGTTCACAGTGCGCTCACACCAAGTATTCGCACCTCCGAATATTGCGAGATGTGCTCGAGAAGGAAACTCTGAAAAAGACTTCCTGATTTGGCAAAATTTCCGGACACCAGTCGCCGCACCTTTGGATAATGAAACAGATGACCTTCGCCGACGCCGAGTACGCCGGCAAGCGCAAATAGACCCGCAAGGAATTGTTCCTGATCGAGATGGATCAGGTGGTGCCCTGGAAAGGTTTGATTGCCTTGATCGAGCCGTACTATCCAAAGGGCGAAGGCGGTCGCCCGACCTATCAGCTGATGGCGATGCTGCGCGTGCACTTGATGCAGAACTGGTTCGGCTACAGCGATCCGGCGATGGAAGAAGCGCTGTATTAAACCACCATCCTACGTCAGTTTTCTGGTCTGAGCCTTGAGCGGACTCCGGACGAAACCACCATTCTCAATTTCCGCCGCCTGCTGGAAAAACATGGGCTGAGCTTCATCCAAAGCTCAATGGACTCAATGCTTTCGTATAGCTGAGGGTATCCACCCCTTGTGATAGTTCAACCTTCGAAAAAAGCACGGCAGGCGTTCATCAAAGCAGTCGCGTCATTCAAAGCTCGGTGGTGCCTAGTTGTTGGCAGTAGGCGATAAATGTTACTGGCAGCCTCCCGACCCACAAACACTTCCAAAGGCTTCAACTCGAAGGTAGGTTTCAGATCCGCTGCCTCATAAAGGACGTCGAACCAAAATACGTCTTGAGGTGAGTCGCTGCATAGCACATGTCCTGAAAACAGCTGATTCATTCGTTCCGCCACGGTGTGTGGGGTATCACCTTCCTGAAGCAAATGATCCTGAGTGAGACCATGCATGTCTTGCGCATCGAACGACCAGTGTGTCCAGTAACGGGCTGGCCTTATCAAGGAACTGAACGAGGTCTCACTCGACACGACGGCGACCTCAATGGGATAGCTATCAGGAGCTATTCCAGAAGCTTCAAAATCAACAAAAAACGAAGGCCGTCCCACCTTGCTGCTCCTGTTTGAGGTTGCGATTTTCAGCGGCAACACCGACTGCTTGTGTTTGCGCCGCCATCGCTCGAGCCAGCCGTTCTAGCTGTTAGCAGCCTTTGCAAGTCGATGGTCTTGCAGATGCTGCATCTCACGCTCCCACTCAACCAAAAATTTATCCCAGTTCGCAGCGTAAGGCCCATCTAACAATCTGGTCGACCCGATACTCGCCTGATTGAAGCGCTCCCTCCAGGGCTGGGGGATAGTCTGCTCCAAAATGATGTCGATTCCGGAGTGGTGATGCTGCACCGTGACACAATCCCGAAGCTGGTTGAGCTCAAGTGTCTTGTCAGCATTGGGGAAGTATTTCCGTTCTTGAAGGTCAAGGTCATCAAGGATGGATAAGGGATCGAACGCCTTCGAATCGCCTGGAGATATGTTCGCAAGCATCCACAAAGCCTTTCGTCTCTTGGCTTCCAGTTCGCGGAGGTCATTGTTGGGCATTTGGGTTACCTCTTGCTTGAGCCAGGCGTCGCTGATGGCGTGCCGCCTGCGGCGTCAGGCTGCGGTGATTCGAGCCCCGCCAAGGCGTGTCTCGCCCCTGCGGGCTCGCATCCTTCACGCCTGTGCGCTCCGCTTGCTCTGTATTTGCGCCTCTGTGAAGCATAGGTCGTAACGCATCTCGCCCTCATGATTCGCAGCTCAGCATCGTTTCTCGAAGCGTTCTGTTATCGTTCTAAAAGTAATCTAGTCGCTCTTAGTCATCAGCCTTCCGGGGAGCCGCGAATGGATAAAACTCAATTCGTACCGGGCAGAGCCTACCAAGCGGTTCGCGATCCCGAGCGTCTGCTCATTGAAGAGCGCGCCGAAGCTCTCTCAGATGCGGGCTATCCACTGCCGAATGATGATCCGGCTATGTACGCTGAGCAAAGGCTGAAAGAGGCCAGAGCGGCAGCTCTTTCATCTCAGGTAGGTCGCGGCAGCGAAAACACTGCGGCTGAGCTTTCCGCGAGAGAGGTATCCCAGGTGCTGAGGGAAGTGATCTTCGGTCGAAGCGTAATGAGTAAGGCTGGTCAGCAGTCCTGGGCTCACGTCTATTCCGGCCACTTCCAAGTCGATGTCGATGGATGGCGAATGTCGATTTACAACAACTGCGATCAGCTCGACTACTGCGAACAATGCGTCAGTCCGGATGGACGGCGGTGGTCGTTTGACTCGGGAGATCGCTTTGGCACAGATCCCATTGCGCTGCTAAGCACTTGGGAACATCAGACACTCGAACAACTGTTGAAAACCTTGTAGGGCAATTTCATTTCAGCCTGTCGTTACGATAGATAGGGGTCGTCGTAATCCCCTCTAAGATTTTATGAAAATTAAACGTGAGCATGCCTCACCCTTCACAATGTTATTGGCGCAATCACTAGCACGGAGCTATTTATGTGGATTTTGAACTCGGGGAGGAAACATTTTTTAGAGTTTCTTCGCAATACGTCAATTCAGTTTTTCCTTATGGTGCTGGTTGCCATATCCGCAGGAAAAGCTAATACGCTCATAGCAAAACAGCGCTATGGCGACGCGGCCACCATGGGGTTGATTTGCTTCCTCATATTCTTGTTACTTTATCTGGCTGCCCACGCCAACATTAAAAACTTCTTTATAGAGTTTAGGGCTGGGGCAACCCCCGGTCTTGATCCGTATGTTAAGAGTTTGGCTGGGCAAGACCTCAAGCGTAAGAATCGTCTGACTTTCGCTTATCTACTGAAACACGGAAAGTCAGCTTTCGTAGAGGCGTGCGTGCTGGTAATAGGTATTTA
Source organism: Pseudomonas sp. RL_105y_Pfl2_101 (assembly GCF_963970585.1). Classification (NCBI taxonomy): domain Bacteria; kingdom Pseudomonadati; phylum Pseudomonadota; class Gammaproteobacteria; order Pseudomonadales; family Pseudomonadaceae; genus Pseudomonas; species Pseudomonas sp. RL_105y_Pfl2_101. The sequence continues at coordinate 986 of NZ_CAXAPG010000067.1, read as the reverse complement.
CTTTGTCATGATATTCGGATTTTTTTATTCGGTTGAAAATGCACAAAGCTTTATGACTAAGGTGCGGATTCCACGGCCATCCGGCCACCTATTCCATGAACATCCGGCCACTGATTCCACGGTGATCCGGCCACCCGTTCCACGCTCATCCGGCCACCCTTAAAGCAGGCAGCAACGCAGGATTAATTCACTACCATCGACCTCTTTTATCGAAGCAGAGAGGTCGTCGTGGAGCGGTTATCCATGCGTAAGATTCGAGAAGTGCTACGTCTCAAATTTGAGGTCGGCCTATCTGCCCGCCAGGTCGCTGTCAGCTTGCAAGTGGGTCGAGCCAGCGTCGGTGAGTACCTCAATCGCTTTGCTGCCAGCGGCCTGACTTGGCCGTCTGCGCTAACGGACGCCGAGTTGCAACGGCGGCTTTTTCCACCGCCGCCCGCCGCCCGCCGTTCCCAGCGATCAGCGTCCGATGCCCGACTGGGCATGGGTTCACGCCGAGTTGCGCCGCCCCGGCGTAACCCTGGCCCTGCTTTGGCAAGAGTATCGACTCGCCCATCCGCAAGGCTTCCAGTACAGCTGGTTCTGCGAGCACTACCGCCTCTGGGCTGCCAAGGTCGACGTGGTCATGCGCCAGGAGCACCGTGCGGGCGAAAAGCTGTTTGTCGATTACGCTGGCCAGACCGTGCCGGTCATTGATCGGCGAACCGGCGAGATCCGCCAGACGCAGATCTTCGTCGCCGTCCTCGGCGCGTCCAGCTACACCTTCGCCGAGGCCACCTGGTCGCAGAAACTGCCCGACTGGCTGGGCTCGCACGTACGCTGCTTCGCCTTTCTCGGCGGTACATCGCAGATCCTGGTACCGGACAATCTGCGCAGCGGCGTCACCAAGGCGCATCGCTACGAGCCGGATATCAACCCCAGTTACCGCGATCTCGCCGAGCATTACGGCGTAGCCGTGCTGCCCGCGCGCTCGCGTAAACCCAAGGACA
>NZ_CAXAPG010000066.1:0-6750 GCF_963970585.1 Pseudomonas sp. RL_105y_Pfl2_101 | reverse complement strand
TGGCCGTTGAAGCTGAAACCCGCCGCGCCCTGGGCGATGCGATTCTCGCCGTGCATATCGCAGCGAACCTTGCCCCCAACAGATGCCATCGGTTGCCCGAATGCCAGAAAGGAACCTTCCAGCACTTCGCCACCGAAGGGACGCAGCGGGTCGCCTACGCGGATCAAAGGCATCATGAGATCACCTCGCCATCCGGTTCCACCAGGCTTCCGGCCTGACGCAGCATTTCGTCGGTCCGTTCCATACGCTGCAGATAATCGTCCAGGGCGATCTGTTTCTTCTGCTCGGTCACCACCTGGCCGATATGGCGCGTCGGCTGCAAGATCTCTTCCGCACCCGGCAGGAACGGCACCACGGCGCCAGTGGCCTTATCGACCACCCGGTAACCGATGGTCGCCGCTCCCATGCCGGCCGTCAGCCCACCCAAGGCGCCCAATGCACCGCCGCGCTTGATGCCATACACCGTGGCGCCCGCCAGCACCGCCACGCCCAGCATCCGCCCGGCCACCACCACCGGGGACAGGTCGCGGCTGTTCTCGTTGCCGAAATAGGTCATGCGATAGAAGAAATAGCCGGCCCACAATTCGCGGGACGCCAGCTTGTCGTGCATGAACCAAGCCCGCGAGTCGTGGATATGTTCGTCGAACAACGCCACCAGCAGCGCCAGGCCGGGGTCCCCGCTGGGTCTACCGAATTTGTCACGAAATAGCTGTTTGTTGCGCTGCTCGCCCGCTGCCTTGATGCTGGCGTGATCCCGCACCTCGTCGTTCTCGTTGAGCAGGTAAACCGAATCGCGCACCACCACATCCAGGAATTTGCCCGACCAACTGGTCTGCTTGCGATCGATATCCAGGTAGTCGTGCTTGAACTCGGTGGCGGCCTGGCTGAGCTGGGTCTGGTCAATCTGCGGCTCATAGATCGGCGGGCCGGGATGATTCATCGCCGCTGCGGGTTCTTTCTGGCGGTTTTTCAGCGCAATCCGCTTCGCTTCTTCATAAGCGCTGCGCTGTTCGTCCGTGTTATAGGCGGTGACTTCAATGGCCTCCTTGAAGAAAGGTTGGTGCTTGTAGCTGTCGTTGTATCGATGACGGTCGTCAACTTTCTCAAGGTCATTGGCATAACGGCCGATGCGCCAGCCGGTGATCCAGCCCAGTTGATCGGCCAGGGTGTCTTCAACGGTGGTGGTGAGTAGCAAGGGGTGATAGCCGTCAGTGGCGATGCTGTCTTGATCCTCCGGCGGGACTGTTTGCAGGGTTTGGTGGTGCCAGGCGTTGAAGCGTTCGATGACTTTAGGGCTTACATCGAACTCCTCAGTTACATCTAACCCCAAGGCCCGCCAGCTTTTCTCAACTATCAAGTGATTTGACAATGCTGCCTCCGGTACCCGCAATGGCGCCCCGGCGGCGAAAGCCGCAGCGTACATATCGTGCAGGACTATCTGCGACACCAGTTCATCAGTGCCACCGCGCGCTTTGCCCTGGTCATTTTTCGGATAACCACCGCCGACATCGGAGTGTACGCCGGGATACACCACTTCATAGGTGTTGCGTGGGTAGTTGCCGTCCTCGTTGCGGACCGAGTCCAGCGGGAAGCAGGCGCGCTGTTCAAAAGCCGCGACAAAGTGCCGGCAGCATTTGACGAAATCCGGGTATGTTTTGGCGTCCGGCAACAACTGGCTGTCATCGGCCCAGTCCATATGCCCGGCGAAAAACGGCGTGACGTGGGCGATGCCCACCGAGGCCACAGTGTCCAGCACACCAAGGAACTCGATGCTCACCGGAAGGCCCAGTAATGTCTGTTCCGGATTCTCGGCCCCGTCCGGCGTGTCGAACAGTTGGCTCAGCCAGGTTACGAAGGTGCGTGCTTCCGCCGCGCCGCGGGAGAAGCCGTAGACGAAGAGCTTGATGCCCAACACTTCAGGTCTGGTTTTGGGAACATAGGGTCTCAGCGGTTCCAGCAGACCTTTCATGACTTGTCGCCGCCGACCGGCGCCGAAGATGCTCATCATGGGACCTTTGGAGGTGCTCATCGACTCAACCTTGGTTTTGGCAACGACGTCATCGACTCCGTTTCTGGTCAATGCAAACGACAACGCACTCGCGACCTGCACCAAGGCCCAATTGATACGATCTTCTCCACCGGTGGCGTATTTCAGTCCATCCTCGCTGTAATCCAGCTCGCCAATTTCCGGGAAAGGGGTACCGACACCGGGCATGTAGTAAGAGAAATAGCCGCATTCTTTTGCCGGTGTACCTCTGAGTGACGCATGGAACAGTTTGGCAATATTGCTCGGATGCCCCTTCTTGGTGTCGTTGTCCTCGTTATTGTTGGTCCCGTCAAAAAACAGGCTGACGTGCAAGCTGTGGCAGCACGCGGAGTGCCGCTTCTGACCCCGATCATTGGTCGTTTGACGAAAACGATTTTCCTCTGTGGTCTGTTTGTTGTAGTTATCGGTCACCTTTCGAATATCTGTGGGCAAGCGTCCACCGACCGGAAAGATGGGCGGCGCCCAAGCCTTGGCTTTCGAATTATTATCTTTCACTTCGGGCATACAGCTGGCTCCTTCTTTTCCAAGGGTTCTTTAATAGGGTAATTGGGTGAATAGTATGACCAACAAGAACTTGTTACTTTAACTTGATTGCAAACCAAAAAATGCACACTTAAACCACAGCGCTCGGTTCCCGGCCACTCCGGAATTTCTACCATAGTGCTATGACGCTGGTAGTTGGCTTTATGCTTCACCATAAAGGTTCTGAACTCATCGGTCCCTAAAGGTGGTGCATCCGCAAAAGGATCGGGATCAACCTCCCACTCAATATGCGCCATCAGACCGGGACGCCACTTCGTCGGCATGACAATACAACAGGAGTGTCCCCCACCACCGTCGGCCCTGTATCCGTTGACCGACAACCAATTAATTGCATTCAACGTATGGTTGACAGCTTGTATGTTCCCTCCCGCCATCTCGTTATCGGCAGAAGAACACCCGTGCAACATCAATCCCAACAAGGCATAGAGCCCACGCAGCGCCACCTTCCTTAGCGTCGATCGCCTCAGCCCTCTGTCCGCCTTTAAGTTGCTTTCTATCTCGGACATACAGCAGGTTCCTTCATTTCCAAGGGTTCTTTAATAGGATAATTGGGTGAGTAGTATGACCAACAAGAGCTTGTGACTTTAACTTGATTGCAAACCAAAAAATGCACACTTAAACCACAGCGCTTGGTTTCCGGCCACTCCGGAATCTCTACAGTGGTGCTGTGGCGCTGATAATTCGCTGAATGTTTAGCATATGCCTCTCGAAACTCAATTGAAGTAACCGAAGGCAATTTTGCATGTCGATTGGGATCCACCTCCCATTCAATATGAGCCTTCAAGCCAGGACGCCACTTCGTCGGCATGATGACGCAACAGGAACTGCCCCCCCTCCGTGAGCCCTGTAACCGTTGACGGACAACCAGTTAATGGCGTTTAACGTATGGTTGACAGCTTGTATGTTCCCTCCCGCCATCTCGTTATCGGCAGAAGAACACCCGTGCAACATCAATCCCAACAAGGCATAGAGCCCACGCAGCGCCACTTTCCTTAGCGTTGATCGCCTCAGCCCTCTGTCCGCCTTTAAGTTGCTTTCTATCTCGGACATACAGCAGGCTCCTTCATCTGCTTGGGTTCTTTAATGGGGTAATTGGGTTGACCGTATACCGCGCACGCGGTAGTAACCTTCACCTGATTACACGTCAGAAAATGCACTTTAAGATCACAGGACTCCGTTCCCGGCCACTCCGGAATTTCTACCATAGTGCTATGACGCTGGTAGTTGGCTTTATGCTTCACCATAAAGGCTCTGAACTCATCGGTCCCTAAAGGTGGTGCATCCGCAAAAGGATCGGGATCAACTTCCCACTCAATATGAGCCTTCAAACCGGGACGCCACTTCGTCGGCATAATGATGCAACAGGAACTGCCACCACCGCCGTAAGCCCTATAACCATTGACGGACAGCCAGTTAATGGCATTCAGCGTATGGTTGACGGCCGCTATATTGCCTCCTGCCATCTCGTTATCGGCAGAAGAACACCCATACAACATCAATCCCAACAAGGCATAGAGCCCACGCAGCGCCACCTTCCTGAGCGTCGATCGCCTCGGCCCTTTGTTCGCCTTCAAGTTGCTTTCTATTTCGGGCATACAGCAGGCTCCTTCGTTTCCAAAGGATCATTTATCGGGTAATTGGGCTGACCGTATACCGCGCATGCGGTAGTAACCTTCACTTGATTGCACGTCAGGAAATGCACTTTTAAAGCACAAGACTCTTTCCCCGGCCACTCCGGAATCTCCACCGTGGCACTATGATGCTGATAGTCGGCTTTATGTTTTATTTGAGCCGCACGATAGCCATCAGTACCCAATGGAGGCCACTTCGAATATGCGTAAGGATCTGTATCAACCTCCCACTCAATATAAGCCTTCAAGCCAGGACGCCACTTCGTCGGCATGATCACGCAACAGGAACTGCCGCCCCCTCCGTCAGCCCTATAACCATTAACGGACAACCAATTAATGGCATTTCGCGTATGGTTGACGGCCTCAATATTTCCTCCTGCCATCCCGCTATCCGCAGAAGAACACCCATACAACATCAAACCCAGCAAGGCATATAACCCTCGCTTCATCCTCTTCCTTAACATCAAACGCCTCATGGCAAAGTCCTTTTATTTACATTTCAAATCGCACGAAAAACCTGCCTCACTCGAACATTTTTCCATGCGATTTTTTGGCCGAGCTCTATCGCGAACAATGCCAAATCGATTCATCAAGAGTCAGGAAGCACACATCGCTCCACGTACTCACTGAGTTTTCCAAAGTAATTCTCTTTACTTGCCCGCACGACCAACCGATACAACAAAGCAAACCGCTGTTCCTTACTTTCCTCAAGCCGGTCAAATCGCCCGTCATTCAACAGCTGCTGCGCATCGGAGATGCAGCCGATCAGGTCGCATTGCTCATCGCTCAGTTCAACAAGGGATTGAATATCGATGCTGGTCCGCGTTTGGCTTGCGCCCCGTCGCCATTGCGGCTGGCCGTCCCGATCCAGCCAGCTCCAGTAACTGACCGGTAGCAGGTACTGGATTCGCTGTTCGTCGTTCAAGATGGACGACACCAACAACGGAAAGATGCGCGGGTCGTAATACCGCAACAAGCCGGGGCGCCCGCCCCACTTCATCTGGGACAGGGCTTGCAGGGCCTGGCTGAGGACGTCGAAGGACAACGGTGAGATCGCGACCAACAGCCGGGCATCGGCTGCACAGTGAGTCATGAGTTGTTCCAGCCAGGCGCGATGCTGCCAATGGCCCAGATCCAGCCGCATCAACAGCGGTGCCTGTTCCAGCAGGTTTTCCTCCGGTGTACCGGCGAACAATGAATGCCATGGAACCTCCGGCCTCAGTTGCTTTAATGCCGGTACGGCGCAGCTGTCCCAGGCGGCCTGGTCCAGCAGCAGGTCGACGCGATGTATGTCCGCCGTAGTGCAAACGTGTTCAATCTGTTCTTGCCATTCGCTTGGCGTTGCCATGTACATGCTTTCCTTGTTTTTAACCTTCACGTGGCAAGAGTCCGACGGCGTTTTTGCGAGCCTTCTCCAGACATTCCTTACACACCGACTGCGGCAAATCCGCCAACGCAAAGCTTTGCCCGGCAGGCAACTCCCAAACGTGTTGCCCCTTGAGGTTCAGCTTGCCGGGGCTATGGATGTCGATGGCGCCGCTTGGGTTAATCCGTATAAACCCGCCGCCACACGCCAACGTGATCCCATTCTTCGCCGTCACCTGCACATGCCCCTGCACCGACTGCACGCTGATGTCCTGTTGGGCTTTCAAATCCAACACATCGCCGTGGGATTCAATCTCCAACGGACCCTTGCCCGAAACCAGGCGCATGCCTTCCTGCTGGGCCAGCAGCGAGATACCTTGATTGGCATGGGCCGACAGGTGCTTGGCGGCGGCGAGGTTGATTTGGTCCTGGCTTTGCAGATAGAGCGCGTCGCCGCTCTTGAGCAGCAAGCTGGCCGGGGTGACCGCGCCGATGCCCTTGGGTGCGCTGAGCAAAATGGCCGCGGCCTTGAGGTCTTTGGCGTCGGCCTGAAATTGCTGCAAGCCGCCCAGGTCGGGCTTGCGGCTGTGATGGGCCTGGGCGATGTCTTGCCAGTCGGCCATCTGTTGTTTGGCGCCTTCGACTTGGGCGCTGGCCGGGTCCATGCTCAGGACGTCGCCCTTGGCCTTGACCTGTTCATCCGCACTGATAAACAGCCCTCTTCCAGCACGAATCGCCCCCCAGCCATCCGTGCGCAACTCAAACCCTTCCCCCCGTTTCTTGCGCTCGGCATCCACCAGATGCCCCAGGTTCAACTGGCTCTTGCCACTGTGCTCGGTGCTGAGCTTGACGTGCTCCTGCCCCCGCGTGTCGTCCATGCGCAACTTGTTATTGGTCGGGGTGCGCAGCACGTTGCGTCTTTCATTGCGAGCGGTGACCAGGTCCGGGTGTTCGTTGTCGTGCAGGGCGTGGGCGATGTAGGGCCGGTCGGGGTCGCCTTGTTCGAACGCGACCGCCACTTCGGTGCCGGCCTGCAGCGGGAAGTGCAGGCCGTGGGTGTCGCCGCCGTAGGGCCGGGCCAGGCGCAGCCAGGCGCTTGAGCGGGCGGCTTCCCAGGTGTCGCGGTCGAACAAAAAACGCACCTTGTAGCGGCCTTCGAAGTCG
>NZ_CAXAPG010000065.1:0-7247 GCF_963970585.1 Pseudomonas sp. RL_105y_Pfl2_101 | reverse complement strand
GCAGACGACGGAAGTTGAGAATCGTGGTTTCGTCCGGGACTCGCTCCAGACTCAGACCCGAAAACTGGCGCAGGATGGTCGTCTCATACAACGCTTCCTCCATCGCCGGATCGCTGTAGCCGAACCAATTCTGCATCAGATGCACGCGCAGCATCGACATCAGTGGATAGGCCGGACGACCGCCTTCGCCCTTTGGATAGTGCGGCTCGATCAGGAACAACTCCTTGCGGGTCTGTTTGCGCTTGCCGGCGTACTCGGCATCGGCGAAGGTCATCTGTTTCATCATTGAAAAGCTCGGCGACTGGTGTCCGGTGATTTTGCCAAATCAGGAAGTCTTTTTCAGAGTTTCCCTAGCCGCCTACGGCGAATCTGGCCACGGGGTTATTGATCGAACTGCGGATGATGATGCAAATCTCTTGAGGCTATGCTTTTAGGCAGATGCGCTGTCCATGGTTTAGGTCGATCTGAGGGCGCACACGGCTCAACAGGTAGCAGTGGCCCACCGGTAAATTTGGGTCGATTGCTGCCGTTTGCGACGGGCGGCTTTCGGCCGATTCTGTTGAAAAAGTCGGATTTCGCCTCGCCTGAACTCAGGCACGACCACCACCGGAGAACCTACTCACCACATTGAGTGGCTCTCGGCCCTTCGTTGACCTTTGCTGCTCTGTTAATGGGTTAGTTTGAGGTTTTAGGGTGGCCCTTGAGATGAAAACTTGGCCAGCCGTCTCAGGTTCTGCACCGCAGCGGCCAGCGTGAATTCGTCCGGCGCGCCACTCATGCCACGTAGCGGCAGGCGATCCAATTTCAGGATGCGTTTGAGGTGGGCAAACAACATTTCGACCTTTTTACGTTCGTGGCGAGAGCGCGCGTACTCCGGCGTCGCCGCGATGCGTCGAGCCTCATCACGAGCGGCTGATCGGAAGATGATGGTGTCGGCTTTTGTGACGTGGGAACGCTCGTTCTTGAAGGCTCGCCATTCGCTGCGTATACGTTGCCGGCTGGGCAGCGATATTCCTCAGCATCCTCATTCCAGGGGAAATCGTTACTCGAAAAGCTGTCGTTCTTGCGCTCGGTTTTGTCCCACACCGGCACATGCGGTTCGATATCTTTTTCCTCCACCTTCCCGGCCAGCATCGGCGCTGTGCCGTAAGCGGTGTCGCCAATGAGGCGCTCTGGCTTGATGTCGAACTGCGCTTCGACCCGATCGATCATCGTCTTGGTACTCTCGACTTCTGCGGTTCGATGAGCCGGTGTGGGCTCCACATCCATGATCACGCCGTGCTCGGTATCGATCAGATAATTCGTGGAGTAAGCGTAGAAAGCTGGGCCTCCTGGAGCAGCGATACGCCAGGTTCAAATGGGCCTCTTCACACAACCGCCGTTCGGAGCGGACGCCATAGCAGTAGTCGACGATCAGCATACGGATCATCAGTTCAGGATCAATCGACGGACGCCCAATCGGGCTATAGAAATCGGCGAGGTAGTGACGCAGGTCGCTCAGATCGAGACACCGATCAGTGCTGCGCAGAAGATGATATTTTGGGATGTGGTCTTCAAGGTTGAACGAGTAAAACAGCCGATCCTGCCCACTTGATAGCTGTCCCATCATGCTGCGTGCTTCCCTGCTGGCCGATGCGGAAATTTTGCAGGAGGCCAGCCAGGGGAGCTACTTTTTCAACAGAATCGGCCGATAGCTGCCTGTCATGCCGGTCCAGTCCAAAAGCTTTGGGATGAGCGCTGTTAACGAGGTTCGCTGCTGCCTGCTACCACATCAGCACATCAGCACATTCAAATTGCATCGGATTTCAGTCCCTGCACCACGGGAAACCCGCGCAGCTTGGCCGACCACGTCACCACCAGCGTGGTCACCAACAGCACCAGTAGCGCAGGAGGGAATGCTTCTACGCCGAGTCGGTCGAGTAGCAGACCTCCCACAATGCCCCCGCCAGCAATTGCGGTGTTCCAAGCAGTCACGAGCATGGATTGTGCGACATCTGACGCATTGCCAGCAGTTTGGGCCAATGCCGTTTGAAACAACGTTGCGGCGCCGCCAAAGGCTAATCCCCACGCGCCAATCGCTACGAAAACGGCAACGGGTTCAGTGGCTGCTATACCCAGCACCATTGCTGAAATCCCAAACAATGCGGTACTCGCCAGGGTCAGCGCGCGCAGGTACTGGTCGATTAACACCCCAACAATCCAGATGCCCAGCAGCGATGTGATTCCGAAGACCAGCAGTACTACATCCGTCTGCGCCCCCAGGCCGGCCACCTGCAGAAACGGGGCGATGTAGGTGTAAAGAATGTTGTGCGCAAGGACGAACGCCAGTACCACGAAGAGCACGGGGCGAATGCCCGGCAGTGTGAATACATGGCGCAGCGACAGACGTTTTTCTTCAACCTTTCCGGCGAAGTCTGGCACGTTGAAGCGCATCCATGCCATCAGCAGCACGGCCAGCAGGCTCATAATGCCGAAGCACATGCGCCATCCCAGGACGTTGCCCAGAAAGGTTCCGGCCGGGATGCCCAACGAGAGCGCCAGGGGTGTGCCCACCATCGCAATCGCGATGGCGCGGCCTTTGCGGTGTTCGGGCACCAGGCGCGCGGCATAGCCGGCCAATAACGCCCACAACAGCCCCGCCGCAACGCCGGCCACAAAGCGCGCCGCGATCGTCAACGTGAAGCTGGTCGAAAACGTCGTGACCGTGTTGGCAATGGCAAAGCCGGCGATGGCAGCGAGTAGCAAGGGACGGCGACGAAATCCTTGTGTGGCCGCTGTTAACGGCATGGCGGCCATTAGCGATCCAATGGCATAGGCGGTGACGGTTTGCCCGACCCATGCCTCGGAGACGGCCAGCTCCTGTGCCATCTGCGGCAACAGACCAGCCGGCAGTGCTTCGGTAAGGATGGTGATGAAGGCGGCCATTGCCAGCGCCAACAAGGGTGCATAAGGCATACGATCCTGCACTTGCGAGTTCATTGGCCTAGCTCCGCGACGCCGTATACCGCGTCCCGCAGGTCGGTTACGAACCGTCCCGACATGCCCTCGTACAACGTGTTGGTGAAGGCGACGACACTCAGCTTCTGCTGTCGATCCACACACCACGAATGGCCATAGGCGCCACCCCAACGCCAGGTGCCTGGCGACTCGGGGGTGACCGCCAAGGCCGGATCGCGCAGTATCGAGAACCCCAGACCAAAGCCGAACCCCGGTGCAGCGGGCAATTCCCGGCCGCCGGTTTGATCGAGTGCCATCTCCTCGACGAGTGCCGTGGACAGCAGCTCACCGCCGCCGCGACGCAATGTTTCAAGGAGGCGCAGGAAGTCCTCGGCTGTTCCGGCCATGCCGGCACCACCCGACGCAAACGCCTGCGGGTTGAAGATGCGGGCGGGGCTGAACGGGATGCCGATCGCCCCCTCGAACGGCGAAACGATTTCGCCTTCGGCCAGTGCGCGGGGCTCGGGAGTCGCACTGACATAGGCGGTAGGCACGCGCGATGGGTCCAACGCGGCAAAGCCGGTAGCGGTCATGCGCAGCGGATCAGTCACGAGCTGGCGCACCGCATCAGCCAGTTGCTCGCCCTGCACCCGCTGAATCACCGCCCCTAGTACATCGGTTGCCACCGAATAGCCCCAGGCCGTGCCGGGCTCGTACAGCAGCGGCACGCTGGCGATGCGGCTCAGGTTCTCGGTGAGGCTGACGGTGGACGCATCCATACCGTCCGAGACACCGGCCTGTGCATAGGGGCCATGCGCATCGGCTTCGAAAAAGCGATAGCCAAGCCCCGCCGTGTGACTAAGCAAATGCCGCACCGTGATGTGGGCAAAACGCCCATCAGCCAACTGTGGCCGAAACTCGGGCAACCACCGTTCAACGCTGTCATCCAGACCGAGACGGCCTTGCGCTACCAATACCAGGGCCGCCGTCGAGACAATAGGTTTGCTGACCGATGCCAAGCGAAACACCGCCTCTACGCTCATCGGCAATCGCTTCTCGCGGTCGGCCCAGCCGGCCGCCTGGCGATGGACCAACTCGCCATCGCGGGCCACCAATACTACCGCGCCAACCAGTCGCTGCTGCTCCAGCGCTTGCTGGACCGTTGCGTCAATGCGCGCGGACAATTGACGTGAAAGCGTGCCCGTGGATAAAGCGATTTCGGGGAGGGTCATGCGCAGTTCCTTCTGAGAGTGGAGAGCCCCACCACGATAGAAAGTCTAGGATTAAAGAAAAACTGGGGTAGAGTTCCATTTTATGCGGAGCAGAACGTCCGCAATGGAGGGCAGCATGGACAGCTTGAATGGCTTTGTGGTGTTTGTGCAGGTCGCCGAAAATCGCAGTTTCGTGGCGGCCGGCCGAATGCTGGGGGTGTCGGCGTCGGCCATCGGCAAGAGTGTGGCGCGGCTGGAAGAGAAGCTCGGTGTTCGCCTGTTTCACCGCAGCACGCGCAGCGTCACGCCGACTGCCGAAGGCATGCTGTTTCTGGAGCGCAGCCGTCGGATTCTGGCAGAAATCGAGGCAGCTCAACTGGAACTGTCGCAAGCTAGCGTCGCTCCACGTGGACGCTTGAGGGTCAGCCTGCCCTTGGTCAGTTCACTGGTACATCCGGTGCTCGGCGACTTTATGCGTGAGTACCCGGCCATTGAATTGGACCTAGACTTCAGCGACCGCCTGGTCGATGTGATCGAGGAAGGTTTCGACGTCGTGGTCAGAACCGGCGTGCCTACGGATTCGCGTTTATCGGCGCGTAAGCTCGGTTCATTCTGTTCGTTGCTGGTCGCCTCGCCGGACTACCTGACAGCGCGTGGTACGCCAAAAGTACCAACCGATCTGCTGCAACACAGCTGCCTGCACTACCGTTTCCCCAATAGCGGCAAGCTGGAAACCTGGGCCTTGCGTCGTACTGCTGAGGAGCCCGAGTTAGCCTTGCCCATTTCGATGATCTGCAACACCATCGAAGCCCGTTTGTGCTTTGCCTTACGGGGGCTGGGCATCGCCTACCTGCCGGAGTTCTCAGTCAGGCAGGCGCTCGCCGAGGGGCAGCTGTGGACCGTTTTGCCAGAGCACACAGAGCGCAATGGCGAGTTCCATTTACTATGGCCGGCCAGTAAACACCCCTCTCCCAAGGTGCGGGTATTCGTCGACTTCCTCTGTGCCCGGGTATTTCCGGCTAGATGATTCTCGGATTTATTTTCACTACTCTAAACGTCCGCTTCTGGCCGATTTCTGCCGGTGCTGGCCGGCTGCAATGGGTCGATTGCTACCCGTCTCCACCGGCAGTAATCGGCCAAAAGCGGTCCTTCAAAGTGGGCAATAAATCGGCGCTTGGCGACACAATCGTACTGGGAAGGTCTGCGATCTTTATCAAATGCTGGAATCAATAATCCTGAGCCAAGGCCAGCGAGCTTGATAACTTTTCGCCTTCTGAGCAAACAAGTCTGGCTTTGGATTTCTCGGGTTTATACGGAGAATCCCTTGATCCGTGTCGCCTAGCCCATTGGGAGAGTAGACTTCGCCAGTGTCCACATCCAGACCAATGCACGTACCTGCAATCAGATATCGATCGATACCGTCTTTAGTTGAATCAAGCTGAGGATAGGACCCGCCAAATCGCTGGCTGTACCAAAGGTGGACGCGAGCCTGGTTCTTGATCTCGACATTTACATCGAGGTCCTGAAACAGATGCCGAACTGAATGGATAACCTCATCCTCGGCCTCCCAGGACAAATCATCATCGAAGTAAAAGACGTCGTAATCCTTCACTCCCCACGCTGGCGGCAACCGCGACCGATGGTTCCAAATGGCTTGGAACAAGCAACCAGCCGTAAGCATGCACTGACCTAAACCGAGCGCAGGCAAGCGTGAGGCGATTTCAGCGTTTATTGGATTGGCCATCGCCACCCGGACCAAATCTTCGACAGTCAATGCCATCTTCATCCTTTGAGATCGATCTAATTCTGGGGGGGCGACGATACCTCAGCGGTACGCAAAATTCGCGAAATGACTGTGCTTCTCGCTCGCATACGGGGTTATCGCTGCCGGTTGCGAGCGGCAGTTAGGGGGCGAAAGCAGCTCTTGATGCACGGCCTATCGCGGATTTAACGGAAAGGGGCTCGAACCCCTTCTGTCGTCGCCACAGGCCGCTTAAGGCCAACAAGAATGGCTTTTTCGCTAGATCCTTTGTCGTCAAACGGTCTATTGCGGCCCCAGACTTGCCCAAAATTTGTCCTAACGTCATTGTGAACAATCTGCTCCCGCTGCCAGGATCTGACGTTAGCCGTAAGCAGACCTTTCACTGCGCCCGCACGGCCAAAAGCGGTCTGTCATTTCCGGGGAGGATCGATCAACGAGTTAGACACGTTCCCCCCAGGCATAGTAATTAATGTGGTGTTGATTTCAGTGCGTCTAGAATCGCTGCAATATGCGCCATTGGTTTCATTGCATCCTGAATCGCAGCCATCTGGGCTGCCATCTGCGCTGATGGTTTTATTGCGTCTTGAATCGCGGCCATCTGGGCCGCCATCTGCGCTGATGGTGGTTTTATTGCGTCTTGAATCGCGGCCATCTGGGCCGCCATCTGCGCTGATGGTTTTATTGCGTCTTGAATCGCGGCCATCTGGGCCGCCATCTGCGCTGATGGTTTTATTGCGTCTTGAAACGCAGCCATCTGGGCCGCCATCTGCGCTGATGGTTTTATTGCGTCTTGAATCGCAGCCATCTGGGCCGATGGTTTCAGTGCTTCCTGAAGCGCTGCCATATGCACCATTGACCTCATCGCATCCTGAAGCGCTTCTATCTGCGCCATTGGCATCAATGCAGCATGGCGTACAGCATCAAAAATTGGTCTGGGTGATAAGCCGAGGTTTGGCAAACGCTCAGGCGGGCTCACACGATCCTCTCGCATTAGCGGCTGCTGAATAGTGCGAACTGTGGGGCGGAATGCGTCAAGATGCATTAGGCCCAGTGCGGCCGCAACGTGCTCCGCTCTCTCGGCGGATACACTCCAGTAGCGCGATATACGTAGTGAAATTGGCGCAATGAATTGCTCTATTGCCAGCGATTGGCCGGAATAGGCAGGTCCATTTTGTTTGGCCTGCGAGCGCAACTCTTCGTATCCACCATACCCTAGGGAAACTCTGAAAAAGACTTCCTGATTTGGCAAAATCACCGGACACCAGTCGCCGAGCTTTTCAATGATGAAACAGATGACCTTCGCCGATGCCGAGTACGCCGGCAAGCGCAAGCAGACC
>NZ_CAXAPG010000064.1:0-8959 GCF_963970585.1 Pseudomonas sp. RL_105y_Pfl2_101 | reverse complement strand
GAGGCGATCTTCTACTTCCACACCAACCTGGCCGGGCTGCCGGAACAGCTGACCGATACGGACGGCCACACGGTGTGGCACAGCGAGTACCAGGCCTGGGGCAGGACGCGGGACGAGTGGCATGATCGGCAGGCAGGAGGTGAGCAGAACCTGCGCTTTCAGGGGCAGTACCTTGACCGCGAAACCGGGCTGCACTACAACACCTTCAGGTTTTTTGATCCGGAGGTGGGGCGGTTTACCCAGCCGGATCCGATTGGATTGTTGGGTGGGGATAACCTCTATCAGTACGCGCCGAACCCGATTGTGTGGATTGATCCATTTGGATTGAATCCATGCGATACCACCAAGGGAAACGGCGAGTTTACCGAGCCAGTACTACCACCAAAATTAATCGCACAACATGGAAATGTTAAAATTGTCCACTACACCCGAAGTGGGGATCACGGGCCCGCACATTTGCACGTCAAGGGAGGTGGTAAAGAGACAAAAATTGGTCAAGCAGGAAAACCAATAAAAGGCTCTCCCACTCCGACTTCTGAGCAACAAGCTGCGATTAACATCAACAAATCGGCAATCAGAAAATCAGTTGACAAAATACAACGCTGGTTCAAGTTCCAAAATCATTAATAGGAATCCATACAAAAATGAAATATATTTGGGTGTTTAATGGCGAGATGGCTCGCTTTCCATCAGCACTGTTCATTTCGCTTGAAGATGCAAAAGACTGGGTAAATCACAACAAACTCACAGGAATTCTTACTAAGTACCCTGTCAACATAGGGATTTATGATTGGGCAATTAAAAATAGCTTATTCCGCCCAACCGAAGACAAACATAACTCATCGTCATTTATTGGCAGTTTCACGTGTGCATCCATGGATCACCTTCACTTTGAAGAT
Organism: Pseudomonas sp. RL_105y_Pfl2_101; assembly: GCF_963970585.1. Taxonomy (NCBI): domain Bacteria; kingdom Pseudomonadati; phylum Pseudomonadota; class Gammaproteobacteria; order Pseudomonadales; family Pseudomonadaceae; genus Pseudomonas; species Pseudomonas sp. RL_105y_Pfl2_101. The sequence goes on along the minus strand of NZ_CAXAPG010000064.1, from coordinate 8,060 downwards.
GGAGAGGAAGATTGACCACCTCATGCTTTGCTACGAATTCGGCAGGGAGTCTGATCACCTGACCATAACTTAACGGCAACTAGTGTGCTGTTTTCGAATTAACACTTCTCAGATATTGGCTACACTTCCCGTGTCATCCAACGTTCGGAGAGGCACCGGTGAACGCACTCAACATTGTCCTCAGCCCAGAAGAACATGCCGAGCTGAGCCGGCGTGTACGTTCGGCCATCAGCCAGCGCGACGGCCGCCGCGCCCGAGTGATTCTGTTGGCGGCCCAAGGGTGTACGCGAGTAGAGATCGCCCGGCTGACCGGGTTCTCGCTCCCCGTTATCACGTGCTGGTGTCAGCGCTTCCAGGCTCAACGGCTGGACGGTTTGCTTGATAAGCCAGGTCGGGGGCGTAAACCATTTTTGCGCCTTGAAACGGTGCGTCGTGTCCTTGAGCAAGTCACTCAACCGCGTATCGGTGAACCTCGATGGAGCTGCCGAAGCATGGCCCGAGCGGCTGGAATTTCGGCCACCAGCGTGCACAAACTCTGGGCGGCCAATGACTTGAAACCGCACCTGACCCGCACCTTTAAATTGTCCAATGACCCGAACTTTGAAGAGAAATTCTGGGACGTCATCGGACTCTACCTGGCCCCGCCGGACAAGGCTTTGGTGCTCTGCTGCGATGAAAAAAGCCAAGTTCAAGCTCTTGAGCGTAGCCAGCCAGGGCTGCCTTTGGGGATCGGTCATATCCGCACACAATCGCACGATTATATCCGCCTTGGCACCGTCACCTTGTTCACTGCGCTGGATTATCTCCAGGGACGCTTGATCAGCTCCATTGAGCGCCAACACCGGCATCAGGAATGGCTGGAATTTCTCAAGAAGATCAATCGAGAAACGCCCAAACATCTTCAGCTGCATTTGATCGTCGATAACTACGCCACGCACAAGCATCCAAAAGTGAAGGCATGGCTGGAAAAACATAACCGTTTCCACATGCATTTCACCCCTCCAGCTCGTGGATGAACATGGTTGAACGCTTCTTTCACGATATCACGGTGTACCTGCGCGACGGCAGTTTCAGTTCGGTTCGCGAACTGGAAAGCTCGATCACCACCTTCCTGGCACTGCGAAATGCGCAGCCGACCCGCTATGTCTGGAACGCAAAAGGTGAGGATATCTTGAACAAAATAAAGCGAGCCCGAGAAGCGATGGCCTCACAGGCTAATGGGTAGATTATTTCGAGAACAGCACACTAGAACTTCTGCCCACATCGTTTTCGTCACCCTGACTGGAGTTTTGGGGGATTTTATCAAAGACCTTGAAAGTCCTGGCTTTAAAAGTGCGATTCCAGAACAAAATATTTGGCTATTTATGGGATCTTACTCATGGCAGCCAGATAATCACATTACCCGTCACAGAAGGTTGTGGGGCAGTTTAAAAGCAAGAGGGGTCGAAATTTTTCATGGCAAGTATCATCAAAATCACCTTATTAAAGGAAGGGAAGGCATTAAGTTTTTTGGGCGATAAATCTGTTCGAGCCTTCCCTAACATCTACACTATCCGCCATATTAAGCGAGCGCGCCTCTTATATTGTAGGCCTACCCAAGAATTGCGATATCTCTACTTTTTTAAATCCAGGATGGGCAGGCAAAATCACTGAAGATATAAATTTTATTTGCAGCATTAGCCATTCAAACGGCTTTGCATTGAACCCAATTGGCGAGTTTGATGATGCAGAGAGCGGGTTTGTGTATTTAGGACCATCGGATATTGCGCGGAAAATTAATATGTTTAAAAATAACTAATAACGGCAACTTGGTGATGCGCCCCTTATTGTAAGGGCCACTTCCCAATTACCGAATGCAGCGGCACCCATTCCGTCAACGGCATTCCCGTGGATTTGGATGACATGAAGACTACCTGCGGCACGACTTTGATCGCCAGCGGCTCCCGCGCTGCCGAGAACCGCTGACAACCGCAGTTCCTGCAATGAAACACCACTAGCTTTTCACAAATAATCGCAACAATAAGGAAGCACACATCCTACGACGCCCTCGGTCAACTGCTCAGCGAGACCAATAGCGCCGGAGAATTGAAATACGCTTACGACGCGCTGGGCAACCTTGAAACCCTGACCCTACCCGATCAGCGTCAGCTCAACCATTTGTACTACGGCAGCAGCCATCTGCATCAGCTCAACCTCAATGGCCGGGTGATCAGCGACTTCGAGCACGATCAGCTGCATGACGAGGTCTTGCGCACCCAGGGTAGTCTGCTGACCCGCACGCGCTACGACCGCTACGACCGCCTCAGCTAAAAGGCCCTGCACTACCAGCAGGTTGCCCGCGAGGTACTGCCGCTGTTGCAGAAGGACTACCAGTACGATGCCAGCGACAACTTGGTGGCCGAGATACTGACCCAGACCCAGCGCCCTGGCGCTAACCGCCCGACCACGGCGGCCAATGACGACAGCCTGATTGGTCGCTTCCAGAACCAATCATCGACCGGCAAGAGCTATCAAGGCAGCGCCCAATACGGCTACAACCCCGCCGAGCAGCTCCAGAGCATGCACCGCAGCAGCCCGACGGCGCTGGGCCAGCACATCGAAAGCCTCAACTACGATGCGGCCGGCAACCTGTTTGATGGCTATTGGGTCAACGGCCTGATCAAGCACAACCGGGTGCATGTGTATCAGGACAAGCGTTATCGCTATGACCGTTTTGGGCGGCTGAGCGAAAAGCGTATTGGCAGCAACCGCATTCAACGCTTCGAGTACGACGCCGAACACAGACTGATCGAGGTACACCAACAGAACGGCGCCATGCGCCAACGGGTGGTATTCGGCTACGACCCGCTGGGCCGGCGGATCAGCAAGCAGGTGTATCACGACGGCGCCGCCGAACCCAGTAATCGCACCCTGTTCCAATGGCAAGGCTTGCGATTGCTGGAAGAGGTGCAGGACGGCAGGCCCAGCCTGTACGTGTATGCCGATCCGGGCAGCTATGAACCCCTGGCCCGCCTTGATGGCAAGCCCGGTAGCGAGGCGATCTTCTACTTACACACCAACCTGGCAGGGCTGCCGGAACAGCTGACCGATACGGACGGCCACACGGTGTGGCACAGCGAATACCAGGCCTGGGGCAGGACGCGGGATGAGTGGCATGATCAACAACCGGGACGTGAGCAGAACCTGCGTTTTCAGGGCCAGTACCTTGACCGCGAAACCGGGCTGCACTACAACACCTTCAGGTTTTTTGATCCGGATGTGGGGCGGTTTACTCAGCCGGATCCGATTGGGTTGGCGGGTGGGCTGAACCTCTATCAGTATTCGCCAAACCCGATGGGATGGATTGATCCGCTCGGCCTCGAAACTATTCGCTTACGGCATTACACGAGCAATCAAGGATTAGAGGGAATAAAAAATAGTATGGTAATTAAGGCCGGCGACCAAAATTCCGTATTTGCCACCAAAGCCAAAGGGAAGCCGCTGAGCATGGCCGATGCAGCTAAAAAATTCAAAATAAGACCACACCACGCCCGAAACCATATTGACTTCGATATAGACACTGGAAGAGTAGAGTTTTAGAAAAAACAATTTAGGCGTTGAGGAGTTCAAAATAAAAGGCGACGTCGTGCTAGATAAAAAAACAACCTCTTTCAACAAACGGTGCCCATAAAATGAGCAAGAAATGCAGAATAGGAATGTCAGAGCTCAAAAGTATTCTGACCCATCTAGAAGAAGTGGTGATTACTATTGACAAAATAGGTTCTGGATTTGAAGACAAAGAAACTACCGCACTAGCGCTGTTATTATTTTTCAGAGAAAAAGACGTCCTTGACAAACTAGCTGAAACAAGAAAAATTCTCCACCATAGTCTATCCGAAGAACTGGGCGTTGATGCATATGATAAATGGATTGAGAATGATACAACATATTGGAAACCACCATACGAAAAAAACAAAAATGAAATCATTAAACTTTTAGCCAACCTAGACTAAGACATTTTTTGAAAAAACCTTCTATTTGCAATGTAGCCGTCTGAGGAGCGTATCCTTGAAGTTACTTTTTGGACATTTGGCTTTTTCAGATGATCATTCAGAATAACCAAACAAAGAAATGCACTCAGACCCAGGCAAGAACAAATCAACCTTGATGAGAGTGATAAGTTCCATATTCGAAGGGTTGCTCGAAGACAACTCATCTAACTACAAGAAAGAACTGAGCAAGCCCATTGACTCAAAGCTAGCGGCCTGAGCGGCTAATTCATTTATTTATCTGTCGGTCAGGAATATACAAAATTTAATTATCAACGCAGCTACTCCCGACGATGATCGCGATAGTACCCAATAGCCGCCCGCTGCACCTGAGCAATGAAAACCACGAATGCTACCGCTTCGAGCGGGATGCGCTGGACCGGCTGCTGGCCCAGCAGGATCTGGATGGTAGCGGGCGCATTTACCAGTACGACCCGTTGGGCGAGGTCAAGGGTATCCACCATATCCCTGCACCGCTCGCCGAACCGGAGCTGGACGGCAAAGACGTGGCCGAGCCACACACGCCGCTGGAGCATTATTTCGAGCGCGACGCTCTCGGACGGTTGGTCCGAAAACGCACCGACGACGGGGTCACCGAGTACGCCTACGATAACGCCGACAACCTGTTGTCGATTGCCTTTATAAACAAACAAGGTGAAGAGCGGCGGCTCGACTATACCTACGATGTCCTCGGTCAACTGTTCAGCGAGACCAATAGCGCCGGAGAATTGAAATACGCTTACGACGCGCTGGGCAACCTTGAAACCCTGACCCTACCCGATCAGCGTCAGCTCAACCATTTGTACTACGGCAGCAGCCATCTGCATCAGCTCAACCTCAATGGCCGGGTGATCAGCGACTTCGAGCACGATCAGGTCTTGCGCACCCAGGAGGCCCAGACGCCCCCATGACAAAAAATGATCTCATTACGGGACTGAGACGCAGCGGGGTTACCCCACCAAAAGATTTTTTAGGGAGCTTATGATGAACAAAGAAAAACTATTCGACCTGAAGGAAGCACTCGAAATATCAGGCTGGTCACTAATAAATGAAAATGAAATGTTCTCTGCTGCAGACGACAGGATAGAGTGGCTACTAGTGAATGAGCGGACATCCAACAAAGAAACCTATACATTCCACCTTTTCAACGATCTTGGAAAAAGAACAGAAAAAATATCCGACATACTTTACGTAAGGAGAAGCAAAGATAATATCAAGCTATATTTCGATCAAGACAAAAACTGTTGGAAAAAAGAACTCAAGACATTCGTATACAGCACAACATAAAGATAAAGATAAAGATAAAGATAAAGATAAAGATAAAGATAAAGATAAAGATAAAGATAAAGATAAAGATATCCCAGCTTCCCCAAAAAGAGCTAAAGCGTCACTGCGGAATTCAGTAAATCTATAAAAAACTAATAAACTATCAGAACCAAGAACTCTCAAGAGGGGGCGCACTGAGATTCCCAGCATTATGGCCTTATGAAGACTTTATTGATGCATTACTGGTCAGCCTCCCGGACGTAAATACCGACCATCCTTAGGAGAAGCACTCGAGTCAGTGTCGGCAAGAACAGGAAAAACATATCAAGGCCAACAAATATTCAAGATCACGAAAAAGACGCAAGTTGACGATGTAAAATTTAAGCCCGGCGACTACTATTATATGGATGGCATGCACAAGGATCATATAGAAACCTTCTCATCACAAAACTCATCAAAAGGCGTTTTCAATCTTGACGGCAAATACAACGCTGCAAAATCTACGCGCGCCGCAAACCGAATCGGCCCGGGCTGTTAACATCCCGACGGACTTAAATTCATGAATCAGCTAGAAAATGAAATTCTAAAAAACAAAGACGATCTATTCGAAGGTACATTTTGCTTTGAATTATTTGAGGAGAAGACGTTCAACGCCCCTTTGTTCGATAAATTGATAAGAGACATACAAACGGCATTGAAGTCCACAGATGTAAAATCTAGCGACAAGCTAAAAGAGTTTACAATTTGGTTCACCATGGGAACTATTCGCTGTGTCATATGCCACTACGACCCTAATGACTTATATAAAATAAGCGACTTCTCCATGGATGCATGGAACGAATCATATGAACCAAAATTAAACAATATGCTCTTGGCGCTAATAAAAACGTAGGCTCGTCTACAACGGAGTTTACCGCAGGGCAAACGCCTGGGTGTGCAGTCCGAAATCCTGCGCTTCAGCTACGACCCGCTCAGCCGTCTGTTCGAGGAAGTCGGACCACACCTGCAGCGCCAGTATCACTACGACAAGGCCGGGAATTCGGCATAGGGAACTCCAAAATAGAGCTTATTTCAATGATGAGCCAGGCAACCACTATGATTACTGAAATTAAAACCAACAGCAGTGAAAATGCCTTTCAGGATAATGATGTAATTCATCTTGGCAGAGCTGTAAATTCAGATGAATGCAGTTTATCTGCAATTAGCTGGACGACGGCAGGGCGTTCACGGCAAATCCAGTTACACATACTGAAAACCCTGTACACGGGCTTTAAAAGTGCGATTCCAGAACAAAATATTTGGCTCTTTATGGGATCTTACTCATGGCAGCCAGATAATCGCATTACCCGTCACAGAAGGTTGTGGGGCAGTTTAAAAGCAAGAGGGGTCGAAATTTTTCATGGCAAGGATCATCAAGATCACCTTATTAAAGGAAGGGAAGGCATTAAGTTTTTTGGGGCGATAAATCTGTCCGAGCCTTCCCTAACATCTACACTATCCGCCATATTAAGCGAGCGCGCCTCTTATATTGTAGGCCTACCCAAGAATTGCGATATTTCTACTTTTTTAAATCCAGGATGGGCAGGTAAAATCACTGAAGATCTAAATTTTATTTGCAGCATTAGCCATTCAAACGGCTTTGTATTGAAGCCAATTGGCGAGTTTGATGATGCAGAGCGCGGGTTTGTGTATTTAGGGCCATCGGATATTGCGCGAAAAAATAATATGTTTAAAAATAACTGATAACGGCAACTTGGTGATGCGCCCCTTATTGTAAGGGCCACTTCCCAATTACCGAATGCAGCGGCACCCATTCCGTCAACGGCATTCCCGTGGATTTGGATGACATGAAAACCACCTGCGGCGCGACCTTGATCGCCAGCGGTTCCCGCGCTGCCGAGAGCCGCTGACAACCGCAGTTCCTGCAATGAAACTCCACTAGCTTTTCACAAATAATCACAACAATAAGGAGGCACACATCCTACGACGCCCTCGGCCAACTGCTCAGCGAGACCAATAGCGCCGGCCTGTTGCAGTACGACTACGATGAACTGGGCAACCTGCAAACCCTGACCCTGCCCGATCAACGTCAGCTCAACCATTTGTACTACGGCAGCGGCCATCTGCATCAAATCAACCTGGGTGGCCGGGTGATCAGCGACTTCGAGCGCGATCAACTGCATGACGAGGTCTTGCGCACCCAAGGCAGTCTGTTGACCCGCACGCGCTACGACCGCAATGGTCGCCTCAGCCAAAAGGCCCTGCACTACCAGCAGGTCGCCCGCGAGGTGCTGCCGCTGTTGCAAAAGGACTACCAGTACGATGCCAGCGATAATCTGGTGGCCGAAATACTGACCCAGACCCAGCGCCCAGGCGCTAATCGCCCGACCACGGCGGCCAATGACGACAGCCTGATCGGGCGATTCCACGGCCACTCCTCGACCGGCAAGTCGTATCAAGGCAGCACCAGCTACGGCTATAACCCTGCCGAGCAAATCCAGAGCATGCACCGCAACAGCCCCGCAGCGCAGGGCCAGTACATCGAGAGCCTCAACTACGACCCGGCAGGCAACCTGTTCGATGGCTACCGGGTCAACGGCCTGATCAAGCACAACCGCGTGCAGGTGTATCAAGACAAACGTTATCGCTATGACCGCTTTGGGCGGCTGAGCGAAAAGCGCATCGGCAGCAGCCGCATCCAGCGTTTCGAGTACGACGCCGAGCACCGACTGATCGAGGTACATCAACAGAACGGTGCCCTGCGCC
>NZ_CAXAPG010000063.1:0-10528 GCF_963970585.1 Pseudomonas sp. RL_105y_Pfl2_101 | reverse complement strand
CTTGCGGGTCTGCTTGCGCTTGCCGGCGTACTCGGCATCGGCGAAGGTCATCTGTTTCATCATTGAAAAGCTCGGCGACTGGTGCCCGGTGATTTTGCCAAATCAGGAAGTCTTTTTCAGAGTTTCCCTAAGCGCAGGGTTCTTTCTATTTGAAACGGCCATCCAGCGGCAGATACATGAATGATGGTGGGCAGATGTGACAGACGTTTCGCCTGGCATCTACCCCCTGTTCAGTGACCCGCACGTCACCTGCCGATCCCCAGGTCCGTGCCAGGGCACCACTGATGGCACTCAGCGAACCCATGCGGTTCATCGACGCTTGCGTATCGTACCTCTACCGTAGCGCCGCCAAGCGCCATCATCGGGTCGAGTACACCAGCGGGCGAAGCTTCGCTCACCGTCGGTTCGGCTCGCCCAGCAGGTCGCCGATTTCCAACTCTAGCAGTCCCGAATAGCGATACCGGCCGGTGAGTTTTTCAAGAACAACATAACGGATCCGGACGATGTCGCTGATATTCGGTTCGATGTACTTGCGCAAGATAGTAAAGTCCAGCGGCTTGCCGGCGCTGACTTGGGATATCGGTACCCAATCGCTGGTGCTGCCCTCTCCAGGGTTGCCGTGCCAGTAATAGGTGAGGATGTCGCCTTTTGCGGTGCCGAGGTATCCGATACGCAGCGTCACGCTGCCGGTATGGATTTGCGGGTCCAGTTTATTATCAGGCGCTTCAACGACCATGGGCGCAGGGGTTTCGGCACGGATGACCTGGACCTGGGCGTCAAGGAAGTCGGACTCCCTGACGTCATATACGACTGCGTCGTCGTTGGCGACCCAGTAGCTCAGTCTCAGGCTGCCTCCCCTCAGGACCGCGATGTGTTCACCGGGGACGAACATCACAATGTCTGTGTCGACCTCGTTGCCGCTGACAATGTGCTCGTCCTCATGCAGGTATGGGCCGCCGTTGTTAGCCTTTTCGCCCAACCAGACCAGTTTGAGATGGTCGCCTCCCCTCATTCCCGGATAAGCATGGATGATCACCGTGGCGAAGGACTGGTCCGGCTCGAGTATGTCTCCAATCAGTTCTGTAAGTGTCGGCGCGGGTAGGGCGGACAGCTGGCCCTCGACGCTTGCAAAGGCGTGTTTGGATGACAGGGGAGGATCGCCGTTGGCTTTTTCCAAGATATAGAAGACATCGCCAGATCCGCCTGCCAGGGCACGGATTTCAGCGTTGGGAATCTCGAATTCATAGATGGCGGGCAGGTTGTCGATGACTTTGGATTGACGGTTCTCCAAGGGTAGGCCGATCACTGGAGTACCGATCCAGGTCATATTCAACGTGTCGTTCAGGGCAAAGTCGAGCGCGATAATCTGGATCGTTGCGGGCTGTTTGCCCAGTGTCGGCAAATCGATCACACCGTTGGAAGCCTCCTTGATGACGGGCGCGTCCAGTCGAGCGGCTCCGGCATCGACTGGCACAAACGTGCGCGAGGAATATTTCTCGGCATAGTTCCAGACCAGATCGAACACCAGGTAGTGCACCAGCAATCGTGCACTGTCTCCGCCGGCCAGGATGGTTCGCTGGTCGATCCTGATGAAGATCGGATCGGTCGTACTCGCCTCCTGGGGGGTTATCTCGCGATATACAAAAGCGCTACCCCAGGCCAGCTGGATGGTGTCGTGGGCCGCACGCCCAAGATAATGCCGGATCTCAACGTCGAAGCCGTCCCTTGCTGAGCCGGCGTCCACCCCGTTGTCGATCACATCCTGAGGGGGCAGCGGAGCCTTTAGTTCCGAATGACCTGGGTTGTGGGGTTCTCTGTCTTTGCCGCCGGGTCGATCCAGCTTGACTCGCAAACGCCAGGGTGTCGACTCGTCGCTGGGCACGGTTTCGCCTACGGGCGTCAACTTGAAGTGAAAATTTTCGCCCCACGTGGGGGCGATTTTTTCGTGTGGCAACGACAAGAACAGGCGCTTGTTGAGCCCTCCCTTTTCAACAGTTCCCTGAGCGATTATTTCGTCGTTCAGGTAGATATCGACATTGTCGCCTTCCTTCTGCTCGTTCCAAGGGTCGATGATGCAGAGTGCGTCCGTGGGAGAGTCTTCGGTCTGCGGGGGAATGGCGAGGTCGAAGACAATGCTGCGGTTGATTCCGTAATCAGCATCGGTAACGGGATCGGTCCAACCTGCAATGAACAGCCCCCTGAGCTTAAGCGGCGCTGAGGAGAGGGGGGGGGGAGGAAGTAGGCAGGGCATGAACCGGGTCATGGGAAACGTCCAGTTGATGTGGGTGTGCCCTAATTTAGTAGGCGTGGAAAGGTATGCCTACTGTCAACTCTGACAGTAGGCAACCCCACGATTTCAGGTATTGAATAAACCCAGACCTCACCCAACTGGGACACTGCCATGGACACTGCCGACAACAACCCCTTGGTGTATGACGAGCTGGAGATCCCCGACGGCGGTCCGGCGCATCCGCCGGCGCCAGCCGGCAGCGTCGGCATCAACATCGCCGCCGCCAGGGTCATCTTTCCCCACGACGGGTTACGCCTGCTGCTACCGCCCTGGGACAACATGGGACAAGGGGATTCCTTCAGAATCAAGTTGAACAACATTCCCGTGTTGCCGGGCTCCATCGATGAAGAGACGGAGGTGGGCCAGAGGGTTGAGCGGTATATCCCGGTAGGCGGGCTGGTCGATGGCGACTTCAACCTGAACTACGACGTGAGATTACTGGGGGAGCCCGACTTCACGTCTTCAGCGGTGACGAAGATCCACGTCAAGATCGATGAGGCCCCACCCGGCGGCCAGGATCAGGACGGCGATACGCCCGGTCACTCCGAGCTGAAACTGACGATTCCTGTCGAGTTCCTGCCACCCGGCGCGGTGGATAAAGACGCCGCTGCTGCAGGCGTCCCGGTGACCATCGAGCCGTACCCAATCATGGCCGAGGGAGACCGGATCAAGCTGTCCTGGGGCGGTGAATTCATTTGGAAGACGGTAGACGCGCAGCACCTGCCGCCACAATCTGCGCCTCTGGTGATCACCGTTGACGAAGACACCATCCACAGGGCCGGGGATACTGATAGCAATGGCCTAGCGGTGGTCTTTGAAGTCTATGACCGGGTGGACAACAAGTCCGAAGACTGGAGCGCCGAAGTGCGGGTGATCGTGGACACCGGCAACTCGCGTTTAATGGCGCCGCTGATCAAGGAGGTGAACAACCTGGTACTGGACATGGACCAGCTCGGCGAGGCGGACCTGACTTATCAGGTGATCGCGATGGATGCCAATTTCAAGGTGGGTGATGACGTCGAGATCCATTTAACGGGCACAACGGCGGAGGGTGAAAAGATCGAAGAGGTCACCTACGCGCCCGAAAGAATCCTGAACACCCCGAGTATCCTCGAGTTCAAGCGCCCCAGCGCCGAAGTGCGACAGCTGGCCGGCGGTCCCCACGCGGCCTTTTTCTACCGGCTGATCAAGGCGGATGGCAGTGCTGACCTGTTCTCCAAAATATTCTCCCCAAGGATCGTGGGCCGGGCCAACCCTCTGGCCGCGCCGATCCCCCTGGACGAAATCGCCGGCACACTCGATCCGCAACTGCCCAGCACGACCATTGAGATTCCGCTGGACCCGGCCATGGAGGAGGGCAATGCGATTGAATTGATCTGGAACGGCACCAGGGCGAACGGCACGTCCTATAAACCTGACTTGCCACCGCACCCGATCACCGCGAACGAAGCGGGGGGCAGCGTGCCGATTGAAATCGTCGTGGCCGGACACCTCACTGACATCGAAGGAGGCACGCTCGATCTGTATTACAAGCTGCTGCGCGATGTGGTGAGCCGGGAAGTGCTGGAAGAAGAATCGCTGCACGCCGACCTGCTCAGCATCGGTGAGCCCCAGGCCGAATTGCCGGTGCCGGTGGTCGAAGGCGAGAGCGGCGGCGTGCTGGATCCGGCGGACAAGCCTGACGGCACGCGCCTGATCGTTCTCCAATACAGCGGGCAAACCGCCGGCGACCGGGTGCATATCCTGTGGTGGGGCTCTAACACCGGCCAGTACCGGGACTCGATTCCGGTCACCGGATCGACCGAGAACCAGAACATCCCGTTCACCATCAGTGCCGCGTTGATCGAGGGCAATCGCGATGGCACGGTGCGGGCGATGTATTGGGTCAAGCGGGTAGGCGGCGGGACTTCTGCCTCTGAGATATTAACGATATCAATTGGCGCGGCCATGAATCTGACTGCGCCCAGCGTCAAGCAGGCCAGTGGCGCTGCGCCCAATCAGCAGTTGAATCCGGTGGCGGCCAAGGATGCGTTGACCGTGGTGATCCCCAACTACGGTATTCAACCCGGCGATCAGGTCAGCGTGACCTGGGCTGGTACTGCCGGGGCAGGCTCCCAGACTACGCCGCCGGAAGATTTGTCTCCCAGCCGAGAGGTTGATCTTTTGACTGATGTGATCCCCTACAACTTGGGCCGATCGGTCACGGTTACCTACATCGTGACCCGAAATGGCGACGACTCACCGGCATCGGATCCGCTCAACCTGACTGTGCAGGCACTTGATCAAGACGATCTGCTGGTCGCCAAGCCGAGGATCCTGCAAGCCGCTAACAATGGCGAAGGGCCGGAATTGGACGTGGCGGCATTAACGAGCAATGCCACCGTGCGTATCGATAGCTGGCCGCTTATTGCCCAAGGGCAGTACGTGTGGTTGAGTGTGAAGGGCAAAAACAAAGATGACACGGATTATGACCTCCCGCTTTGGAGCAGCACCCTTGGCAGCCGAGTTTCGGCTGGGTGGGTCTCAAGTGGCTTCGCGACCAACACCGTGCCACTCAATGATCTGCATGGGCTGCGTGATGGCAGTGCGCTCACGGTGGAGTTCAAGGCCACTTTGAACCAAAGCACGGATGAAGGGCAGGCTATTACGTTCCCGTTGCGGACATACACCGTCAGGGCAATTGAATGGATAAAACCGGTCATCAGCTCAGTGAAAGGCCAGCCCAGCAATGCCGAAATCCCCAACGGTGGCAACACTGTCGAAACCTCGGTGATTCTCAGTGGCACGGCCACTGCGGGCATGAGCGTCGAGATTTTCGAGGGCACGGTCTCCAAGGGCACCTTCGTTGCGACTGGCGGCACCTGGACCACCACGACGGCCATCGCCGTGGCGGCCGGGGCGCGCAGTTTTACCGCCAAGGCCAAGTACGGTGCCCAGCCGGAGTCGGATGCGCGGACCTTTACCGTGGTGGAGGCTCAAAAACCGGTCATCAGCTCAGTGAAAGGCCAGCCCAGCAATATCGAAATCCCCAACGGTGGCAATACTGTCGAAACCTCGGTGATCCTCAGGGGCACGGCCACTGCGGGCATGAGCGTGGAGATCTTCGAGGGCGCTGCCTCCAAGGGTACCTTCGTTGCAACCGGCGGCACCTGGACCACCACGGCCATCGCCGTGGCGGCGGGGGGACGCAGCTTTACCGCCAAGGCCAAGTACGGTGCCGAACCGGTGTCGGATGCGCGTACCTTTACCGTGGTGGAGGCTCAAAAACCGGTCATCAGCTCAGTGAAAGGCCAGCCCAGCAATACCGAAATCCCCAACGGTGGCAATACTGTCGAAACCTCGGTGATCCTCAGGGGCACGGCCACTGCGGGCATGAGCGTGGAGATCTTCGAGGGCGCTGCCTCCAAGGGTACCTTCGTTGCAACCGGCGGCACCTGGACCACCACGGCCATCGCCGTGGCGGCGGGGGGACGCAGCTTTACCGCCAAGGCCAAGTACGGTGCCGAACCGGTGTCGGATGCGCATACCTTTACCGTGGTGGCCCCCCTAGTCATTGACCCGTCACTGATGAACCTCAACGGCCGTGCGTATGTTACGCCATGGCCTCGAAGAGCGGAGGCGGCTGGCAATACTGGTAATCGGGTAGCAAGCGGCGGGACCCCGCCGTATACATACTCTTCTTCGAATCCTGGGATCGTATCCGTTAACGCTTCCACCGGATTCGTACGAGGTGAATGGAACGGCAGTGCCACCATCACCGCTCGTGACCAGGCGGGAAGGACAGTCACTTATCCCGTAAGCGTGTCCAATGTACTTAGGGTTGTCATTCAGCAGACGGTGGACAAACCAGACAACATTAGTAGATGGATATTCTCGAATGGGTACACCAGTTATACCAACGGCGGCCCCGCTGGCCAGATCGCTAACCAGTTCTCAGCCCCGGCGGAATGGTACTTTGACGGTGACATCGTTGGCCTGCAGGCGAGGAGCGTCTACCCAGCGACGGGAGCAACGCAAATGACGCTTGGTCTTCCGCTAAGAAAGGGGATCGCCATATCGGATCGGTAGAACGGCTGTAAAACACCGGCAAACCCATCTCCCACCGCCTTTTAAGTTGTGACCGGGTGTCCATCTCTTTTCTGGACACCCGGTCCAGCGCTCTGAGAGGGTTGGTGCCGCTCCAACTCCAACTGACTGTCCAAGGCGGGATTTGCACCAGCAGGCCCTGGAGGGGTGGACGGTGACGGCAGCGATATTGATGTCAGGTATCCTCCGGCATGGGCGGGTTACCGTCGACTTTACCGGGAATGACGATTTCGGCAAGCGTGAGGATGGAGCTGGGGATAGCACTGGAGCGGCGCATGGCCGGGACTCGCATCGGTGCAACAGTAGAATCCATTGAGCGCCGCTACGGGAGGGCCGGCTACTGTCTGGTCTGAGAGTCAAGCCCCACGCCCAGAAGCACCTACCATTGGTCGGCTAGCCCATTCAACCTGTCATCTCTGACAGTAGCCAGTCTTCCCTTCACGGCGCCCAATAAACTCCCCCGTCAACCCCGACAGGAGTACCTGCCATGCGCCGTTCCAGCCCTCCCTCCGTCCCCACCCTGAAACTTCCCGAAATTATCATCACCAGCAAAAACAAGCCTAAACCGCCCATGCCGCCAGACACCTGGGGCATCAACATCGGGGCGGCCCTGGAAACCTTCCCCCAAGATGGCCTGCTGGTACAGATCCCGCCCTGGGAGGTCATGGATGTGGGCGACACGGTTGATGTGCGACTCAATACCATCGTCGTCACCTCGGGCTATGTTGTCGACGAAGCGCAGATCGATCAGGTCATGTCCCTGTTCATTGCCCCCGGGCGCCTGACCACGAGCTATTTCACCTTGGACTATCAGGTCAAACGCATCAGCAGCGGTTTCCCGGAACCGTCCTTATCGACCAAGATTTACGTCAAACTCGAACGCCCCGGTGGCAAGGATCAGAACGGCAGTACCCCCGGCCACTCCGAGCTGAAAATGCAGATTCCCGACGACATCCTGAACGGTGGCGTTGATGCCGACACTCTGGAAGTTCCAATCACTATTGCGCCTTATCCCAATATCGCCGAAGGCGACCGCATACGCCTGAGCTGGGGGGGCGTAGAGTACCTCGAGGAAACGATCACGGCGGCGCAAGTCTCAGATCCCGACAACAACCCCATCGTCGTCGTTGTGAACAAGGACACCCTCGATAAATGGGACACCGGTGAAGAAGGCCTGGCCGTGGCCTTCGAGGTCTACGACGTGGTCAACAACCGCTCCGAGGACTGGAGCGCCGACGAGCGTATCGTAGTCGACACCGGCAACTCGCGGCTGACTGCGCTGATTATCAAGGAGACGTTCAACAACGTCTTGGATATGGACGAGCTGACCGACACCGATCCAGTGACCGCGCAAGTGGTGGTCACAGGCAAGGATTTTGCCGTCGGCGATCAGATCGAGATACACCTTCGCGGCACGACGGACGAAGGCGAACTCGTGGATAAAACCTACGAGCCGGTAAGAATCGAAAGTATCAACAAGGTCATTGATATCCCAGTGCCTAGCACCGATGTCCGCCCGTTGGTCAATACCCAGGTAGCGTTTTCCTATCGCTTGATCAAGGCCGACGACTCTGACGACATGTTTTCCCGAAGTCAGTTCGTCAGCGTGATCGGCGAAGCCACGCAACTGGCCGCGCCCATCGCCCTGGATGCCATCGCCGGCACGCTCGACCCGACCTTGCCGCGGACCCAGGTCCAGATCCCCTGGGACGACAGCATGACGGCAGGCCAGGTGATCAAGCTGCAATGGTTCGGTACCCGGCCAGACCGCGCCTCGGTCTACTTGCCCGACTTACCCCCTCACCAGATCACCGTAGGCGAGGAACAGACCAAGGAGCCTATCCCCATACCGGTCGACGGGGCTCATCTACGCGCGATCGAGGGAGGGACGCTGGACCTCTACTACCTGCTGCTACGCGACACCGACGCCCGTGAAGTGGTCAGCCGTGAGTCCCTGCATGCCGAGCTGCTGAACA
Source organism: Pseudomonas sp. RL_105y_Pfl2_101 (assembly GCF_963970585.1). Taxonomy (NCBI): domain Bacteria; kingdom Pseudomonadati; phylum Pseudomonadota; class Gammaproteobacteria; order Pseudomonadales; family Pseudomonadaceae; genus Pseudomonas; species Pseudomonas sp. RL_105y_Pfl2_101. The sequence continues at coordinate 2,176 of NZ_CAXAPG010000063.1, read as the reverse complement.
TTGGCGAACCCAGGGCCGAACTGCGCATGCCGGATGTCGAGGGCGAGCAGGACGGTGCGCTCGATCCCGAAGATGTACCTGCCGGGACCCGCTTGATTGTTCGGCGCTATACCGGGCAGATTTCCGGTGATGAGGTGCACTACGTCTGGAAAGGCTCGAAAACCGGGACCCATACCGACTATGTCACGCTCAATGCAATCACCGACAAGGAGGATGTGTCGTTTACCATCGACTTTGACCTGATCAAGGGCAACGAGGGCGGGACCGTTGATGCGTCGTATTGGGTCAAGCGTAAGGCGGGGGGAAACAGTCCATCGGAAGTGCTGGCGATGCGCATTGGTGCGGGCATGGACTTGATCGCGCCCAGTATCAAGCAAGCCAGCGGCAGCACGCTGAACCCGATTGGTGCGGTCGCCGCGCTGACGGCGGTGGTGCCGCAGTACCCGGGCATGCTGGCCACCGACCAGGTGAGCGTGACCTGGGCGGCAGCGGCCGGTGTGCCGGCGTGCGGCTCGCACACCACCGAGCCAGTGTCCGTGGGCACCATCGGGGACAAAGAGATCGAACTGCCGGTCACACTGACCGCCTACAACCTGGGCAAGGCGGCGGTGGTGACCTACACCGTTACGCGCGGCGGCACGGCGCTGCCGGACTCGCTGCCACTCGCGCTCAACGTGCAGGCGATCTCCAGCCTGACCACGCCGCTGATCCCGCAGGCGGCCCAAGGCGGCATCGGCAGCGAGCTCGATCTGGACAGCTTCACCGGCGATGCGCGTGTGACCTGTGCGCCCTGGCCGTTGATCGCGGCCGGCCAGCGGGTATGGCTGCGCGCCGAGGGCATTGCCGAGAACGGCAGTGACCATGTGATCCCCCTCTACACGGCCTCGGCGGTGACGGCCGGCCTGTCCAAGGAGCTGGACCGCAGCGAGCTGGTCAAGCTGCGCGACGGCTCCGAGCTGAAGGTCGTGCTGCAGGTGACCTTCGACCGCACGAACGCGCAGGCCAATGCGGTGGACTTCCCGTTGCGCACCTACACGGTCAAGGCCGTGCCGGCAACCGCGCCGACGATCGCCTCGGTGAAGGATCCGCAGAACAACGACATTCCCACCGGCGGCACGACGGTGGCCACCGCCGTCACGTTGAGCGGCAAAGCCGCGAACGAGGAGCAGGTGGAGATTTTTGACGGGGCCACCTCCAAGGGCACCGCCGACGTCAATGCCAGCGGCGACTGGACCAAGACGGTCACCGGTCTGGGGCAGGGCACCCATCGCTTCACCGCCAAAGGCCTTTACGGCAACCTGCCGGTCTCGGCCGAGCGCGTCCTCACCGTCACCGCGGCAACCGCGCCGACGATCGCCTCGGTGAAGGATCCGCAGAACAACGACATTCCCGCCGACGGCACGACGGGGGCCACCGCCGTCACGTTGAGCGGCAAAGCCGCGAACGAGCAGCAGGTGGAGATTTTCGACGGAGCCACCTCCAAGGGCACCGCCGACGTCAATGCCAGCGGCGACTGGAGCAAGCAGGTCACCGGGCTGTGGGCGGGCACCCATCGCCTCACCGTCAAAGGTCTTTACGGCGATCAGCCGGTCTCGGCCGAGCGCACGCTCACCGTTATATCGCCCGAAGGCTTTGAAGACTTTGAGTACGTGCCTCCACAGAAGATCGGGTTGGGCGAATTTATCGACACCCCAACGATGAGAATAAGTATTCAGCTTGAAGGCCAACCAATAACCAATGGAATAGAAATTCGCACCAGGAGCGCGAACTTTCCACATATTAGGGGTCACGTGCTAAGTACTCAAGCGGGTGCCCTTCATACACGTCGGCGGCTGCGGATGGACCTAAAGAGGCCGAGTCTGACGGTTAGTTTCTGGTACGCCTACTTAAATGGATACGATACAAAAGCACTAATTCGAGCAGCGACTGGCGAGATTATTAGCGAACAGGTATTGATTCCGCAGGGAGACGGTCCAATCATCTCGCGCGAATGTCGCATGGCATCATCAATCCAGCTAATCGCCGCCATCGAAATAATTACAGCCGACATGAATGGCACTTACTTAACCTTCTTCGGGTGACCATTCTTCCTGACCTCGGCCCTGGCTGATCGACGTGTTTTCATCAGCATGGGATAAGGCTTGGGTCTTCGTTTTATCGCGCGCGGCTCAATCCT
>NZ_CAXAPG010000062.1:0-10746 GCF_963970585.1 Pseudomonas sp. RL_105y_Pfl2_101 | reverse complement strand
ACACCATTCGCGCGGCATTTGACGCGCGTGCTCCCAGTGTCGAACAGGCCACGGGCAATGCGCCCAGCCAGCAATTGAATCCGATGGCGGCCAAGGACAACCTGACGGTGGAGATTCCTGACTACGGCATCCAATCCGGCGATCAGGTCAGTGTGATGTGGACCGGTGCGGCCGGGGGCGGAACCCACACTACGGCTGTGCAAACGCTGCCCGGCAACAAGAAGATCGACATCCCGGTGTCGGTGATCGCCTATAACCTTGGCAGATCGGTGACGGTCACCTACATCGTCAAGCGTACCAGTGGAGTGAAGCCGCAGTCCTCTGGGTTGTTGCTGACTGTAGGCACGTTGGCTAACAGTGCGCTGATGCCAAGCCGGCCGCGTATTCTTCTGGTTGCGGATAACGGCAACGGTGATGAACTGTATATTAAAAACGTGTTGGATAATGTCGAGATACAGGTCGACAACTGGCCGCATATCGCGATCGGCCAGCACTTGTGGATGCGCTTGAAAGGCTATAAGGCCGATGGGGCTGAGCACAACCACAATATCTGGATACCGCCGGGCCCAAAGGTCAGCGAGATCTGGCTGATCCAGGGTTATTACAGGATGTCCAAGATCTCCAAGTACTTGCTGGAGCTGGGCGACGGCAGCACGCTAACGGTGGAGTTCAAGGTTGCCTTCGGTCAGATTACTGATGAGACGCAGGCTACGGACTTCCCGCCGCGGACTTATACCGTCAAAAATCCTCTAACTTTTATGAGTATCAAAGACTATCTCGGTAGAGAAATTCAGGAGAACGGCATCACCGAATTTCCGATGGTATCGCTTTGGGGGCGAGCGAGCGTTGCCACTTCAGTCGATTTGTATGACAACCTGGCTTACAGAGTAACGATCAGTGTTTCATCGGTCGGTGCATGGGGCGTTATCACAAGCTTTGGTTCGGGCGAGCATCGACTCTACGTTAGATCTTCCAACGGCGGCAGCCCGCTATATTCAAACACACGCACCTTCAATGTCGCACCTTCTGCGTCGGGGGAAACGGAGACAGACCCTGAGGATCCCCCAATTTTCTTATAGGAAATCAAGAAGACACACTGGATGTCTGGCTTTGAGGGCTGCTTTGCAGCCCAGCGGGGCGGTGCGACGTTTCGCTAAATCCCCTCGCCACACCAGGGTTCTCGCCAGTGGGTAGGGTTAGTTTGCCTCTTTCACCGCACTCAAGAACGCACACGTACGCTCCTGCTGCGGGTTTTCGAAGATCTGCGCCGGGGTGCCTTGCTCATGGATTTGCCCTTTGTAGAAGAAACACACCCGATCAGCGAATTCCCGCGCAAACCCCATCTGGTGCGTCACCATCAGCATGGTCAGGTTGTGCTCGGCACCCAGCTTGCGGATCACATTCAGCACCTCTCCGCACAGCTCCGGATCGAGCGCTGAGGTCACTTCGTCAAACAGCATCACCTTGGGCCGCATCGCCAGGGCTCGGGCAATCGCCACCCGTTGTTGCTGGCCGCCGGACAACTGCGATGGGTAATGGTCGAGCTTGCTGCCCAGCCCCACCAGCTCCAACAGGTCGGCGGCGCGCTCCCGGGCTTCTTTCGGGTTCATGCCCAGTACCTGCACCGGCGCCTCGATGACGTTTTGCAGCGCGGTCATGTGGGGGAACAGGTTGAAGCTCTGGAACACCATGCCGATCTTGCCGCGCACCCGGCGGATGTGTCGGTCGTTGGCCGGCACCAACACGCCGTTGCGGTTGGGCATGTGGGTCAGGGAGTCATCTTCGATGCGGATCTGACCCTGGTCGATGCCTTCCAGGGTCATCAGCACCCGCAGCAGCGTGGACTTGCCCGAGCCGCTGGGGCCGATGATCGCGACCTTTTCACCGGGCGCGACATCCAGGTTCAGATGGTCGAGCACCGTGAAGCTGCCATAGCTTTTGGTTACGTCCTGGAAACTCACGATCGGCCGGGACGTTGTTGGGTCTTGCATGGCCGGGGCCTCCTGCTGCGACGCCAGTGTGCTGCGCCGGGACAAATCGGTGGGCGAGGACAGGGGTAAAGTCATTAGCGTAGCTCCATGCGCGTTTCAAGGCGCCGTACCAGATAAGCCAAGGCGAGGCTCAAAGCGAGGAAGAACAGGCCGACCATTGTGATTGGTTCCAGGTAGCGGAAATGCTCGGAGCCGATGTTCTTGGCCTGCTGCATGATTTCCACCACGGTGATCGCCGACAGCACCGGCGTATCCTTGAGCATGGCCACCAGGTAGTTGCCCAGGGGCGGCACGATTGGTCGCAGCGCCTGGGGCAGGATGATGTTGCGGTAGGCGTCGTACGGCGCGATGTTCAGCGCCGTCACCGCTTCCCACTGCGCCCGCGGCACCGCGTCCAAACCACTGCGATAGACCTCGGCGATGTAGCAGGCGTAGTGCAGGCCGATGCCGAGGATGCCGACTTGCATGGCCGTCAGGCTCAAGCCGTAGTTGGGCAGCACGTAGTAGAGGAAATACACCTGGATCAGCAACGGCGTGCTGCGGATGAACTCGATCACCACCGTGGCTGGCCACGACAGCCAGAATTTGCGACTGCGCCGGCCAATCGCCAGGAACAGCCCCAGGACAATCGCGATCAGGAAGCCGATCAGGGTAATGCCCACGGTGTTGAGCGATGCCCGCAGAAGGTCCGGCAGGATTTGTGCGGCGTAGGACCAGTCGAACAGCGTCATGACAGACCTCCACGCATCCGGCCCCGGCTCAGCCGTCGTTCGACGTGGCGCATGCCGAAGTTGATGGCCTGGGCGAGGATGAAATACATCACCAGGGCCAGGCTGAAGATCTCCAGGGTCTGGAAGGTCGCCTGATCCAACTGCCGCGCCCGGAAACTCAGGTCCGACAAGGTGATCAGCGACACCAGCGAGGTGTTCTTCAGCAGCTCGATCAACAGGTTGGTGCCCGGTGGAATCGCCGCCAGCAGAGCCTGGGGCAGGATGATCCGTTTGAAACGCTTGAAACCGCTGAAATTCAGCGCCGTGCAGGCTTCGTATTGCCCTTTGGCCACCGAGCTGATGGCGCCGCGCATGACCTCGGCGCCGTAGGCACCGATGTGCAGGCCCAAGCCGACGATGGCCACGGCGTAAGGGCTCAACTCAACGTTGAAGGGGGGCAGAGGCAATACGAAGAACAGCCAGAACAATTGCACCAGCAGCGAGGTGCCACGGAACACTTCGATGTAGGTGATGGAAAACCAGCGTAGCGTTCGCCACGGCGAGAGTCGCCCGAGGGCTGCCAACACCGCCGTGACGATGGCCAGCAGCGAGCCGAAGAAGGTCACCTGGAGCGTGACCCAGGCCCCCTGTATCAATAACGGAAGTAATTCGCCCATGGTTCAACCCAATGTCCGGTGAAGCAGGGAACAGGCATCACGCACCGCGCGTCATGCCTGTTTCGGCACGCCAGTTTTTGGCGACTACTGAGCGCAGAGCTCGGCCGCGGTCTTGCGGGTCACGTTGGATTTGTCGAACCCGAATGGCGCAACCGTCTTGAGATGCTCTTCGGAGCCCAGCCACTTCTTCAGCTCGGCATTGACCGCATCGCGCAAGTCTTTGTCTTCGGGGCGGAAGGCCAGGGCGCCGTAACCGATGTGGGAGGGGTCGTCCTTGAACTCGGTCATCGCCTCGACCTTGTCGCCGCCCTTGCTGGCCAGCCCTTTCATGGTCAGTTGGGTGCCGACGGCAGCGTCCGCGCGCCCGGCACGCACGGCTTGCAATTGCGCGGTGGTGTCGGGGACCTGGAGGATCTGCTCGTCCTTGACCCCGGAATCGCGGGCATAAGCCAGGTTCACCGTGCCGGCCATGATTGCCAGTCTCACATCCGGTTGCTTGGCGACGTCTTCATAGCTGTGGAGTTTTTTCGGGTTGCCCTTGGCCACGAGCAAGGCATCGGGTAGCTGGTACTGCGGATCGGTGAACAACACTTGCTTGCAGCGCGCCGGGGTAATGTACATGCCGGCGGCGATGACATCGAAACGGCCGGCCCGCAGGCCTGGGATCAACGAGCCCCATTCGGTGAGCACGCCATTGACCTGCTTGATGCCCATCTTGGCGAAGATGATCTTGGCGATCTCCGGGGATTCACCGGTGACGGTGCCGTCGGTTTCGGTATAGGCAAATGGGGTTTCGTTGGCGTAGCCGATCCGGATGCTGCTGTTGCTTTTGACGGTATCCAGGGTGGCCGCTTGAACGCTACCGGCCAGGCCGAGTACGGCACAGGTCAGCAAGAGCCGACGCAGGGGCGCACAGGTGCGGGGAAGAAAATTGCTCATCGATAAAATCTCCTGTTTCTTGTGGATCCGTCGTTGGACGGCTCTGTGGTAGGAGGCAGTGTTACAAGAGCAAAGCGTACAGCGGCTGATCCGGGCGTGGCCTGGAATCGGGAGCAGCGCCGGTACAGGTCGATCCGGCTTTTTGTCAGGGCGATGAGCCCGCCTGGGTGACGACCTTGGTTCGAGCATACAAAAGCCCCGGCATCGATTGTATTGCACTAGGACAATTGCTTTGCCGCGATGCTCGCGCAATGCTGTGCGCACCCCTACACACGCCGGTTGCAGCTGTTATGGATAAGTGGAAGTCAGCCTTGGACCTCGTCCGCAGTGGTGAATCCAAGTACAAGATTCTGGTGCAGGCCATTGCCGACGATATCGAACAGGGCACCCTGGCCAATGACCAGCGCCTGCCGCCACAACGGCAAGTGGCCGACGCCATGGGTATCAGCGTGCAGACCGTCACCAACGCCTATAAGGAGTTAGAGCGCCAGGGACTGGTGCGCTGTGAGGTCGGGCGTGGCAGTTTCGTCTCGCGGCGCATGAGCGACCGGGTGGCGACGTACATTCTCGACAGTCCTGAGCGGGCGCTGGTGGATTTTTCCATCACCCGCATTCTGCACACCCTTGAGCATGACCAGGCCTGGCGTGACACCTGCGCGGCGCTGAGCACGGAAGAGGATCAGCCGTGGATTCATGCGTTTCGCCCCATCGCCGGTTTCGAATCCCATCGCGAAGCGGCGGCGCAGTGGATCGGCCGGCAAGGGCTGAAAGTCGACCGTAACGATGTGCTGATCACCAACGGCGCGGCCCATGGGATTTTCCTGGCTCTCGCTTCGCTGGCAGGCCCCGACGATGTGGTGCTCTGCGAAGGCTTGACCGACCACGGCGTGATCGGCAATTCCCAAGTGCTGGGCTTCACCCTCAAGGGCCTGGAGATGGACCGCTATGGCATTGACCCCGAACATTTCGAAGACATGTGCAGCAACGAGCGCATCACGGCGCTGGTGTGTACGCCGAACCTGAACAACCCCACCATCAGCCTGATGCCCGACGCCCGCCGCCGGGAAATCGCCGAGATTGCCCGGCGCTTCGGTGTGCACATTATCGAAGACGATGTGTATGGCCCGCTGCTGGACGAACGTCGGGCGCCGCCCATCAGCCATTACCTACCGGAGCTGTCGTTCTACTGCACGAGCATGACCAAGTCGGTACTCACGGGCTTGCGCACCGGTTATCTGGTGGTGCCCAAGCGCCTGGCCCTGCGCACCGAGAGCATCCTGCGGGTCAACAGTTGGATGGCAACGCCCATGGTCTCGGAGATCGCCACCCGCTGGATTTGCGATGGCCGCGCCGAGTCGCTGGTGCAATTGCAACGTCAGCTGCTGGCCGGGCGCCAGGCGATGGTCACCGAGTACATGGGCGAGCATCTGCTGGGCCAGCACCCTCATGCCTTGAATGCCTGGGTTGGCATCCCGTCCCATTGGGAAGTGGACAGTCTGGTGCGGGCGCTGCGGCACAAGCACATTGCCGTCACATCTCCCGACCCTTTCACCGTACGCGGCACCCCCAGGCCCCGCGCGGTGCGGGTCTGCGTAGGCGCCGAATGCAGCGACGAAGAAATGCGTCATGCGCTGATCGGCATGCGCGAGATATTCAACCAGTACCCGCAGATTCATGATTTTTGAGAGCTTGCTCCCAATGGGACTCTGTAGGAGCTGCCGAAGGCTGCGATCCTTTGATTTTGATCTTTCGCTCTCGATTCAATTGCCAAGGGAAAGATCGCAGCCTCGCTTCGCTCGACAGTTCCTACAACGCGCCCAGCGCGAGCAAGCTCCCTCGCCAGAGGGGAGGGAACCCTTCATAGGTTTTGTTCACCTCTTTCAACCGGCAATGAACGCAAACTAAATTGCCCTAGTACATTCATCACCACAATTGAGCCCTCTTAGACTGCGTCCAACACATCCGCTCGGGACGCAGTCATGGCAGTGTTGCAGCTTCAGGATATCTACCGCGCTCGCCAGCGCATCGAGTCGCTGGTGCGGCGCACGCCCATGGAATATTCCCCGAGCTTGTCGCGATTGATGGGCGTGGCGGTGTACCTCAAGCTTGAGGCCCTGCAAATCACCGGCAGCTTCAAGTTGCGTGGGGCAAGCAATGCGGTGGCGCAGCTCAGCGCCGAGCAAAAGGCCCTGGGCGTGGTCACGGCGTCGACCGGCAATCATGGTCGGGCACTGGCCCATGCCGCTTCGCAACAGGGCGTCAAGGCGATTGTCTGCCTGTCGAGCTTGGTGCCGGCCAACAAAGTGCAGGCGATCCGCGACCTAGGCGCCGAGGTGTGCATCGTCGGCCAGTCCCAGGACGATGCCCAGCGCGAGGCCGAGCGCATCGCTCGGGCGCAAGGCGCGACCTTTGTGCCGCCCTTTGATCACCCGGCGATCATCGCCGGGCAGGGCACCCTCGGCCTGGAGATCCTCGAGCAGCAACCGGATGTGGCCCAGGTACTGGTGCCGCTGTCCGGTGGCGGTCTGTTCGCCGGTGTTGCCCTGGCCCTCAAAAGTGCGAACCCCGCGATTCAAGTCCACGGCATCAGCATGGCCCGCGGTGCCGCGATGCACGCCAGCCTCGCCGCCGGGCAGCCCGTGGACATCGAAGAACTGCCGACGCTGGCCGACTCCCTCGGTGGCGGCATCGGCCTGGACAACCGCTGCACCTTCGCCATGACCCGGCAACTGAGCGATGACGTTCATCTGCTCTCGGAAGCCTCTATCGCCAATGCCATCCGCCACGCCTATCACCACGAACGCCTGGTGCTCGAAGGCGCTGCCGTGGTGGGCATCGCGGCGTTGCTCGAGGGCCTGATCGAGGTGCGCGGCCCGATTGTACTGGTGGTCAGCGGGCGCAACGTCGACACCGAACACCATGCCCGCGTGATTGCTGGCGCCAACGCCTGATAACCCCAAACGGAGCTTGTCATGAGTGAAGTCACCCTCTTGAGCGAAGTCGACCTGCGCAGTTGCGTGGCCCTCGACCTGGCCAGCATCGACGCCATCGAACAGGCCTTCGTACTGCTGGCCACCGCCGCCGTGGCGATGCCGCCGATCCTGCGGCTGGACATTCCCGAGCACAACGGTGAAGTGGATGTGAAGACCGCTTACCTGCCGGGCCTGGAACGCTTCGCCATCAAGGTCAGCCCGGGTTTTTTCGACAACCCCAAGCTCGGCCTGTCCAGCCTCAACGGCATGATGATGCTGCTCTCGGCGCGCACCGGCCTGCTGGAGGCCCTGCTGCTGGACAACGGTTACCTCACCGCCGTGCGCACCGCGGCAGCCGGGGCGGTGGCGGCGCGTTGCCTGTCTCGCAAGCAGAGCCGCAGCGTCGCGCTGATCGGTGCCGGCGAGCAGGCAGCGTTGCAGCTTCAGGCGCTGCGCCTGGTGCGGCCCATCGACGAGGTGCGGGTTTGGGCGCGCGATGGGCAAAAGGCCAAGGTGTTCAGTCAGGAACTGGCGCGTGACACCGGGCTTGCCGTCACGCCATGCGCGTCCATTGACGACGCCCTGGAAGGCGTGGACATCGCCATCACCTGCACACCCAGTCGCGAGCCGTTGATCCAAGCCCGTCATTTGCATCCCGGCCTGCACATCACAGCAATGGGCTCGGACGCCGAACACAAGAATGAAGTTTCCCCGCAAGCCCTGGCGGCCGTCGACTGCTATGTCGCCGATCGCCTGAGTCAGACCCGCGTGCTCGGCGAGCTGCACCATGCCTTGGTGGCCGGCACCGTTCGCGATGACCTGTCGTTGATGGAGCTGGGGCGGGTGTTGTCGGGGCAGCAGCTGGGGCGTTCCGATGCCGCGCAAGTGACGCTTTGCGACCTGACCGGCACCGGCGCCCAGGACACCGCCATCGCCAACCTGGCGTTCGAGCGGGCGCGGGTGGCGGGCAAGGGTTTTGCGTTCGGCCGCTAGATCATTTTTCTCATGAGTCATTGAACAGAGGGCAGGTGGATGTCTGAGATCGTCGTCAATCTTCCGTTCCAGCGGGAGGAATACACCCAACGCCTGGCGAAGGTTCGCGCGGCCATGCAGGCCCAGGGCCTGGAGCTGCTGCTGGTCACCGATCCGTCGAACATGGCTTGGCTCACCGGCTATGACGGGTGGTCGTTCTATGTGCACCAGTGTGTGCTGCTGGCGCTGGAGGGCGAGCCCGTGTGGTTCGGTCGAGGCCAGGATGCCAATGGTGCAAAGCGCACGGTGTTCATGCAGGCCGATAATATCGTCGGCTACCCGGACATCTACGTGCAGTCCCGTGAGCGCCACCCCATGGACTACCTGTCCCGCGAGGTGATCATTGCCCGTGGCTGGAGCGCGCTGACCATCGGCGTGGAGATGGACAACTATTACTTCAGCGCCGCCGCGCACCTGTCGCTGCAACAGCATTTGCCCCAGGCAAAACTGGTGGATGCGGTGGGCCTGGTGAACTGGCAGCGGGCCGTCAAGTCACCCCAGGAAATCGCCTACATGCGCATCGCCGCACGCATCGTCGAGAGCATGCACAGCCGGATCCTAGAGCGGATTGAACCGGGCATGCGCAAGAACGAATTGGTGGCTGAGATCTATAGCAGCGGCATCCTTGGTGCCGATGGCCATGGCGGCGACTACCCGGCCATCGTGCCGCTGTTGCCCACCGGTGCCGACGCCAGCGCGCCGCACCTGACCTGGGACGATTCACCCTTCGAGAAGGGCGCCGGCACCTTCTTTGAAATTGCCGGTTGCTACAAACGTTACCACTGCCCGCTGTCGCGCACCATTTACCTGGGCAAGCCGCCGCAACATTTCCTCGACGGCGAAAAGGCCGTGGTCGAGGGCATCGCCGCCGGCCTGGACGCAGCCAAACCGGGCAACACCACCGGCGATATCGCCATAGCGTTTTTCAAGGTGCTGGAGAAATTTGGCATCCACAAGGACAGCCGTTGTGGCTACCCCATCGGGATCAGTTATCCGCCGGATTGGGGCGAGCGCACCATGAGCTTGCGCCCCGGTGACAACAGCGTGTTGCAACCGGGCATGACCTTCCATTTCATGCCGGGGCTATGGATGGACGATTGGGGCCTGGAGATCACCGAAAGCATCCTGATCACCGAGACCGGCGTCGAGACGCTGTGCAACGTGCCTCGTCAATTGTTCGTGAAGGATTGAGCCATGCCCGATCTGCCTAATAATCCCATCAGCGCCACGGTCGACTTCACCCGCGAGGGCGTGCAGCACGGCTTTCTCAAGTTGCCATATTCGCGGGACGATTCGGCCTGGGGCGCAGTGATGATTCCCATCACTGTCATCCAGCGCGGCAGCGGCCCGACGGCCTTGCTCAGCGGTGGCAACCACGGCGATGAATACGAAGGCCCGGTGGCGTTGAGCAAACTGGCGCAGCAACTGACGGCTGAAGACGTGAGCGGGCGGGTGATCATCGTGCCGTTCATGAACACCCCGGCTTTTCACGCCGGGCGCCGGACGTCGCCCATCGACAAGGGCAATCTGAACCGCAGTTTTCCCGGCAGGCCGGACGGCACCGTCACCGAAAAAATCGCCGACTATTTCAATCGCACCCTGCTGCCCTTGGCCGACATTGTCCTGGACATTCATTCCGGCGGGCGGACCCTGGATTTCCTGCCGTTTGCCGCCTGCCATGTATTGCCGGACAAACAGCAGCAAGCGCGCTGCGAGGCCGGGATGCTGGCGTTCAACGCGCCGTATTGCATGCGCATGCTGGAGCTGGACGCCGGGGCGATGTACGACACGGCGGCCGAGTCCCAAGGCAAGGTGTTCGTCACCACCGAGTTGGGCGGCGGCGGTTCGTCGACCGCCCGCAGCGTGGCGATTGCCGAGCGTGGGGTGCGCAACCTGTTGATCCACGCCGACATCCTGCGGGGAACGATCGAGTTGCAGCCCTCGCTGATGCTCGACATGCCGGACGCCAGTTGTTTCATCGCCAGCGAACACGACGGCTTGCTGGAAATGTGCCGCGACCTGGGGGAACACGTGACCCGGGGCGAGGTGGTGGCGCGTATCTACGACGCCACCCGCAGCGGCGTTGCCCCGGTCCAGTACCGCGCCGCCCGCAGCGGTCTGTTGGCGGCCCGGCACGTTCCCGGGTTGGTGCAGTGTGGCGATACCTTGGCGGTGATTGCGGATGTGTTGGCTTGATACACCTCAACTGACACACCACCCTGTGGCGAGGGAGCTTGCTCGCGCTCGGCTGCGTTGTAGGAGCTGCCGAAGGCTGCGATCTTTTGATCTTTGTCGAGAGATCGCAGCCTCGTTGCACTCGACAGCTCCTACACAGCTCCTTGTATCTCGACTATCGCTCCGACAGAAGCGATAGTTCTCGACTGATCATCGAGGGAGGGACTTGGAAGCCGTACAGCTCCTTAGG
>NZ_CAXAPG010000061.1:0-12273 GCF_963970585.1 Pseudomonas sp. RL_105y_Pfl2_101 | reverse complement strand
GAAGGTGGCGTGATGCTCAAACTTTCCTGCTGGTCCATCGCCGGGCTCCGAGCGCGTGTGCAGGTGCTCAATTTGGCGCGAATCGGCGTGCCCATCTACTGTCAGGATTGACAGTTGCCTAGTTGTTAATGGAATAAGAAAACGGCGACGGAGGTTTATTTCGTTTTGCATAGGGCGAAGCGTAGGTAGGCACCAGGCTGGTGTAAATAACACCGTCCAAAACCGGCGAGTCGTTGACTCGGTGCTCTGTGCTCTGTGCAGGAGCAATTCCAAGCCGGCCCCAGTCAGGAACTGGCAGGCCTGGCGATGAACAGATCCACTTCAACCGCTTATCTAAAGTCCGCTGCGACCTGTAAGTCCTGACAGTAGCCATTGCCCAAAGTCTGGAGTTTGATTACCCCACATACCGAAATGGTACGTGTCCCCGAAATTAATCAGGAGCGACGCCCGCAGGGCGCTCCAAAACTTTGGAGAAGCTGATGCCATCCGACCGTCTTTTGCCTTCGAATCCTGACCCCTCAGCGTCCCGGGCGCCGCTGACGACAACCATGGCTGCGCTATTGAATCCGTCAGGAAGCGAAACCATCAATGCCATTGTCGCGCAGGCAGGTTCTATTCTTGAACTTGCGCGCGGGCGCCCTGAGCGATGGATTGCTCAGGGGCTGCGCAGCGGGCCGGCGCAAGAGTTGCACGAGCGCGCGATGAGCGCGGCAATATGGATTGTGCGCCAATACCGCGAGCGCGAACTTCGTGGAGCCGATAGCCTGACTTACGATGTGCATCGGGGTTTTGCTTCGCTCACGGATGGGGCGCGCTATGACATGGAGTTCGACGAGGACTGGTCAAACATGGCCCGCCCGAACGCCATCGAAGCACGAACCTCGCCAGTCGCTTATCTGGTCAGTCTGTACAAAAAAGCGCTCTCGCTGGAGCAAGCGGGAGGCGAGGATAATCGGTACCGTCTAGAGGTTCGGCGGCCGGATATCGCCGCCCAGCGGCTTGATTCGGCGGCGATGACACGGGAATGTTCGGTGCTGTCGCTGTCGACGAAGATCTTGGAAGCATCGCTGCTCAACGCGGGGCGATCATCGGAGTCCGATGCCGTTGAGGCGGATAGGCTACTTGCGAGTGCACGTTATCCGCTTAGCATGCCGTACGAGCATTGGGTCGAGCAGCTTGAAGTGATCTTGTCGCTTTTTGACCAGTCGGTTTCAGCTTTTGGTGAACTGGCGCGTGCCACCGATCCGGATTTTCATTACTTTGCCTTGCCCGGCATGCAGACCGACCGCGGCGACGATACGTTTCTCCTGAGTCTGCCGATCGGCCCGGCGCGTCGGGAACTTCTCCTGGAGGCGCCATTCAACGGCGCCAATCCAACAAACGAAGCGCAAATAGCGGACTTTTACTGGACGACCTATCGGGTTTATTCCAAGTCATCTTTGGAAGACAGTGCGGAATTTTGCACGCGTACCGGGGCGACGCGCGAAGCACTGCCAGGATTGTTCGCGGTGGGGGAACAGGCGCCGATGTTGTCCGCGCATGTGTTGCCATCGACCGTTACCCTGCAGGAGCCCGGTCCACAGGATTTTGGAGCGGTCTATATCAATAGTGCGAGGTCCCCTGCCATTGAGCTGCGGGCAACGGATGAAACGCAGCGCTTCAATCTGCAAGAGGACATGGAAACTGTCCCAGTCAATCCACCGGTTCAGCTTGAGAACCTGACGAATGAGCACGCGGATCGGATCCACCGGCTTATGCGGCTCAGCCGATGGCTTGGCACCTCTTTTCGAGAGATGGATCAACTGATCGTCGCGGCCCATTGCGCCGAGAAGAAAACCGGAATGCCACAAATCACCCGCAATACCCTGAAGGTGCTCGGGATTTTTTGTGAGATGCGCACGCGTTATGGCGTGACTGCCGAGGATTTTGCCGCTTGGCTCGACAAGGTATCGATTTTTGGCGCCGGAGAAATGCTTCCCCAGTACGACCGTATCTTTGTCAATCACGGGCTTTTGGGGAGGCCCTTGATTCTCGACAATTCGCCGTTCAGCGCGCGGGTAGAAGACAACATGGATGAACGCGGGCGGGAAACCGTCCAGGCGATTTGTGCCAGCCTTGGCTTGGATACGTCCGAGTACACTTACATGGCTCGGGTTGTCGCCAGTGCCTACGACCCGCCGCAACTCACCCGTAATCTGGAAATCTTGTCTTCTTTTTATCGCATTGCCAGCATCGCTCGGTACCTGCAAGTTCCTCCGACGGTCTTGATCGGGCTCGTGCAGACGCTCGGCCAGACCGGGCCGATTCTGAAGCAGATTGCTGGCGTACCATCGATCGATGCACTGCCTTCGCTGGGCGCGACGGACTTTACCGCCGCGTTGATGGCTGTTGTCGAATGCGTGCGTTGGTGCCGGGACAAAGGCATCGATCTGGCCTGGCTTGTGCGAGCGTTGCGCTCAAATACGACCGTCCCCGTGGCCAGTGATAGCGAGCGGCAATTGGTCGTCAGCTTGCATACGAGTTTGGAAGGCCTGCGTATTACCAATGAGGTCCTGGGGCAAGCAGGTGTTCCTCCGACGCTGGATAACATGGACACCAAGGTTGGCATCGACTGGGTTTCAGCCCTTACGGACGTTGTCGATG
The DNA here is from genome assembly GCF_963970585.1 of Pseudomonas sp. RL_105y_Pfl2_101. NCBI lineage: Bacteria > Pseudomonadati > Pseudomonadota > Gammaproteobacteria > Pseudomonadales > Pseudomonadaceae > Pseudomonas > Pseudomonas sp. RL_105y_Pfl2_101. The sequence goes on along the minus strand of NZ_CAXAPG010000061.1, from coordinate 9,630 downwards.
CACAGGGCATTGTGCTTGACGGTGTCTCGGGCTCGGATACGGACTATGCGCTCAGCATTCGCAACATTGTGGCCGATGTGGTGGAAAGGCTCGCCTCAAAAGAGGATTTGATCCGGGAGGACCGGGGTGAGTCGGACACCCTGAAAGATATGGTGGTGGAGTCCGTGACGGCGGTCATCCTGCGGATGCGGGCTTCGCAGCGCGCTCTGGTCGAAGAGCATCTCGCCACATACCTGGCGATATCGTCCGATCTCGTGCTGCCTCTTATGGATTGGGCCGACCAGAGCGTTTACGACATTTTGCGCTGGGTGTGGGAGACGGATGGCGTGGTAACCCCCGCAGCGTCCTTGCTCGCGATGGCTTTGCAGCGGTTGAGTCGCTCCGATCCGGTTGCACGACGTTTGCGCGCCGCCGTCTTGCCCAGGGCCCCGGCCTTCATGGGCGAGGAAGACGACCTGGAAAACTGGAGCAATGTTGACGTTATGCTCCAGAAACTGGGGAACTTGCGTCGTTTGGCTGATATCGCCCGTCAGTTCGAATTGGATGGCGAGTTCCTGAGTCGTCATGCGGCAAACAAGCGGCAGGTGGAAGGTTGGACTGACGCGCCCGATTTATTTGGATTTCGGCCAGGCTTGGATGACAGCGGGGCGATCACGCTCGCCACGCTATACCACCTTCAAACCTACCGTGATGTCGCATCTCGTATGCAGGCGTCCCCTTCGGCACTGATGGATTACTTGTCCTTGGTCAACGATCCACAGGCGTTTGACCCTGATCTTTTCATCGAGAGCGAAGATTACGCGCGGCTGATGCAGGATGCGGCCGCCGTCAAGGTCGCGGAGATGCTGGGCCTCAGCGCGCGTGAGGTGCTTGAAGCGGTACGTTTCATTGCGCCGTCGGGAGTGCTTACACAGCTAAGTCAATTCAATGGTTTGATCCGCATGCTGGAGATGGCCCGCACGAGCGAGCTAAGCATTCTGGCCCTGCATGAACTTGGCGGACTGCCGGTGTCCGCCAATACCGAAGATTATCGCAACGCCGTGCAATATGCGCTCGGTAGCCTCTACGCCGGTCGGCTTCAATCGGGCGGTTCCGGCAACGCCCCCGAGGTTGGCCAGGCGACAACGAGCGAGACGTCGGTCGACCGGACGCGCCTGGTGGCCAACGCGCTGGAGTTAGCGCCGGTAAAAGCACAGGCAAGGTATCGCCTGCTGGTGCGGGACTTGAGCGGAAAACCGCTGGTCAACGTTCGTGTGCGTTGGGCCCTGACAGGCCCAGGCGTCTTGGACTCGGATATGTCCCACACCGATTTCGATGGGGGGGTGAATGTCACATTGACGTCGGCTTCGGAGATGGGCATTGCAACGGTTTTTGCGATCATCGGACTTGATCAGCGTATTGCCATGCCTACGGTGACAATCGACTGCGACGAGGAAACGCTAGGCTTGCGCCAGCCCAGGCCCGAAGTGGACGGCGCGCCAAAACTCGCCGGTCGCCGTGAGTCCTTCGAATTGTCCGCCACGGTGTACGACGGTTTTGGCAACCGGGGACGTAATCGGCGTGTACGTTGGAACGTTGTCGAAGGCGCCGGTCAGTTCAAGAAGGATACGACGATTGCCGATGCAAGCGGTGTCGCCCGCGCCCAGCTGTTCAGCAACGAGGAGGGGATAACGACGGTCCAGGCCACCCTCGGTGCGGGGCTGACCCTCCAAGGTTTTGCCACGTTTCGCTTCATCGATGCGCCCTATATTGATAAGAACTTCTACAGGTTGCGCTTCAAGGGGCCGAATGTGCTCGGCCAGGACGTAACAATCGCCTGCCGCGTTCTCTCGCTGAGCGGAGCGGGCAAGTCGGAAGCACAAATCGATTGGCACGTGCAGTTCGCTGATGGGTCAGAGTACACACCGGAGGAAGTGGCTGTTTCAGATTCTGATGGATACGCAGTTTTCGAGCTGCCCGCGTCGCAGCTCAAGGAAGGCGCCATGACCGTTCGCGCGAGCCTCTTGCCTCCAAGCAGACAGGACGACCGAGAGGACTCGTTTGAACAGGCCATGGTCATTCTCCCCGTGCCCAGGCTTGCCGCGGCGTCCCCAGCCAATGTGCTGGTGATTGCCCAGGCGGGTGAGGTGATGCATATGCGGGTGCGGGTGGAAGCCGAGGTCGAGCCGGGCACCCCTGCGAGGTTTGAGGGGGTTGGCGAGTATCCCGTGCAATGGATGATGGACGATGTCGATGGACCGAAAGAGACGCGGACCGATTCCGAAGGCATGGCGGTTTTTGCCGTGCCGATCGATCGAGCTGGCGAATATGCGCTTACGGCAACACTCGATGCATTTGAGGGGCCGGTGGTCAGCTTCACGATAAAAGTCCTTGCCGAGCCGAATTGGCAATTCACCTTGGCGCGGGTAGATCAGAAGGCGACCGAAGCCGAGTCGGATTCGCTGACCTTCGTCGTCGGCCAGCGCTACACCCTGACCCTGGTGGATACGTCCGACGCCAGTGATAGGGCAGATCGCAAGATCGCCCTGACCTGGAGTGGGGTCAATCCGGTCGGCCAAGGGTTGGTGGCGACCCCGAGCTTTTTGCAGATGCGCCAGCTTCCTGAGGGGGGCAGCTTGACTTGGCAAATCGACTGCCGACAACTGCCCGATCCCAGGGCGGTCTTTTCGATCGGGGCGGCGCTGCAAGGCACCCGTTATAGCCGGATCCTGCGCACGAAAATCCAATGGGATGGCCAGTCATCCCGCCGACCGGGATCCTGAACGGGCCCTTACCCATTCACACGCACATCGATGCCCCCTGCGGTGATCCCAGGATTGGAGCAGCGAATCAGCCATCAGGTATGAAATCCCAGAGGCGCGGTCATGAAGGATCTCACGACGAAACTTGAAGCCTTGAACAAGCAGCGCCAGGAGGCACTTCTTGAATGTTACTTAGGCGCCGTGGCGGCCCGAGACGGCGATACCCATGTGCTGGCCGCAGCCGATGACCTCAATGCCTATCACCTGTTCGACCACCATGTCGACACGGCGCCGAAAACATCCGCCGTGGGCGAGATGATCGCCAGCTTGCAGCGCTATATCCACGGCATTTATTCCGGCGACGAGCCGGGTTTCGGACAACAGTTCGATGAGCGGGAAGTGGAAACCTGGCGTCAGTGGGAAAGCCGTTATGCGATTTGGGCGGGCGTCGAGAAATTGAAAAGTTATCCGGAAAACTATATCGATCCGCAATTGCGCATTGTCAAAACGCGCTTTTATGAAGAGTTGGAAGGGGGCCTTGCGCAAGGACGTCTCAATACCGAGCGTGCACAATCGTCCGTGCTCAATTATCTCGAGCAATTCGAAGAAATCGCCGATATCCAGGTGCTCAGCGGGTACATTGATGGGCCTTTTGTGCTGTCCGATTCAACTGTTTATCAAGCGGACTATTATTTCCTCGGGCGCAAGCCCGTCGATAACAAATATTACTGGCGCAAGGCTGGCATCGTTCGCGGTGAGGGGCAGACACGGATTCCGCCCAGCGCCTGGAGTGAGTGGGAACCCAGCGAGGCCGCGATAGGCGATGCCGTGAGTGTGCGCCTGACTTTTTTTGGCAGCCGGCTTTTCGTCTTCTGGGTGAGCAGATCATCCTTGAATGATATTGGCGAGGCTGAAGGGCTCAATTGGGACCAGTTTGATATTCGCTTTTCTTATCGCAACCTGAGCGGCGGCTGGAGCCCGCCGTTTGTCGTTGACACGGTCATGCTCAAGCGCGAAAGCCCGCAGCCCGATCAGCGCCATCGGCGCGCACGTGCGACAGAAGGAAACAATAAGCTTCTGGCAATCACCAGTGAAAGCGGGATTACCAAAGAAGCGGCGCAGATGGTGCTTGGCGTGGAGCTGTCAACCGCCGATGGGGAGCGCACCAGATGCTATTACGCATGGGATGAATTGCTGAACCGCATCGACCTCGCGCAAGCCGAACAGGCGCACATTGATGAGTTGTTCCAGCAATATTGGCCGGAGGGGCCGGCTCAGGGTCAGGGGACGTCTTATCTCCAACGACGCCTGCCGCAGCTGGGTGGCGAAAGAAACTACAACAGGTGGGGAGTAGAATCCATTCAAGTCAAGAACCCCGGGGGCGAGCCGGGATATACGAATTACCTCTACCTACGGGCAATAAACGTCGCTGGATCTTCTCTTTTGATAACAGTCGGGAGTTTTCATAGGCTTTCTGAGAAGCGGATATCAAATTTTCGCACGCGCGTTTATAAATATATTATCTCGCAGCCGCATTCTTTTATTGATATTTCTATGACTGGGTCTTTCTGTAATCTTCGCCGTGACCAATACTACAACATAGTCTTTGACTTTTCCTCGGGTAACTTCACGGCGCCTGCACGGGTCGAATTTTTAGATGAGCAGGGTGTGGCAGGGGAGACCGCGACGGTTGGGGGGGGGAGTGCTACAGCCTCCTTGGCTATACCGGCTTTTAATAGCGATGGTACTTATAGGCGTATCTTTCGGCACATGGCAAACCTGCCAGACGCCCAATATGCCAACCATGGAACCTGGTTGAGAGTCACCAGCGATAACAACTCGGATTTTATAATCAATGGCCAGTTTTCAAACCGTGGAACCGGATCAGTAGGTCCTCTCTCCCTGCCCATCTGGGTAGGCGAGGGCAAAGCGCCCGCGGGGGATCTTCAGTCGTTTACATTCAATGGGGCCGCGTTGCACTTAAACTGGCTTGCGTTGAATAGCAATCCGCAAATCGTTGCCGTCGGGTTGGGGGAATATAAAGACGGTACTTGGAGCGGGGGCTATCAAGAGTACGAGATTACACTCAATGCCCCGCCGCTCGACGGGTCAAAAATCGTCTTAGGGCCCGAGAGTGCTCAGGGTCAGGCCAGTCAGTTTCTCGATTTTGGTGCTGAGTTCGGAGAGGTAAACGCCGTCCAATCCATCCGCTTGAACACCTCGTTCGGTCGCGAGCTGGTGGAGCGGGCGGGGCTTTCCATTGGCAATCTGCTTTCCTGGGACAGCCAGCACACCGAAGAGCCGCCGCGTCCGGGCTCGGATAAACCGGAGTTTTTAGACTTCCATGGCGCGAACGGGCGTTATTTCTGGGAAATATTCTTCCATCTCCCGCATTTGGTAGCGGTGCGGCTGCGCCGCGAAATGAGTTTCGAGGATGCGCTGGGATGGTTGTATTATCTCTTCGATCCGTCCGCCAAGATCAATCCGGGACGTACAGAAACCACCCCCTACTGGCGCTCGCGGCCATTGCTGATGGAGGGCGATCCAAGTTTCGAAGTGGCATCGCCCGCCGATCCGGATGCCATCGCCTACAGCAACCCGATTCATTACCGTAAACGGATTTTTCGCGATTATGTCGAGACCCTGATCGAATGGGGGGACTGGCTCTATCGGCAGCTGACACGCGACAGTTTGACCGAAGCCAAAATGCTCTATCTGAAGGCCGCGCGCATGATGGGGCCGGCGCCTGATGTGCGCGGGGCATCCAACTGGACACCAAAGTCCCTCGGTGAACTGGAAGGCGCGCGCAACCTTGAGTGTTTCGACGCGCTCATTCAATCGCTGTCGGTCGATACACTGATCAATCTGCCGCCGACATCCGGCCATGGTCTGTTGGCGCCCCTGGTGGATCACCCGGATTTTCGCGCGGAAATCAATCGCGACCTGCTGGATGTCTGGGACGTCCTGAAGGCACGATTGCACAACCTGCGGCATTACCTGACCCTCGACGGCAAGCCCATCGACTTGCCGCTTTACGACACACCCATCAATCCCAAGGACCTGATGCGGGCCCAGGCCGGTGGCGGTGGCTTCAACCTGCGGGACATCCTGACGCCACCGATCGTTCCGCCTTATCGCTTCATGGCCATCTTGCCTCGCGCGCAGCAAGCGGTGCAGACCCTGTGCAGGTTTGGTGACCAGCTTCGGCAATATACTGAGCAGGCGGATCGCTGCGACCAGGAAACGTTGCAACAGGAACATCTCATCGAGATGAGCGATTTCAGTCGCGAACTGCAAACCGAATTGTTGCGCCATGCCGAAGTCACGCTTGAGGCTCTCAAGGCTTCCCAACTGATGGTAGGTGAGCGAAAAAGCTATTTTCATGGATTGGTCGAGAAGGGTTTGAATAAGGAGGAAATCGAGGCGGCCGAGAATCTAAAGCGTGCAAGAAAAGGCGCCGTGGCTACGGGGTCCACCACCAGCTTCGGACACGCATTGGATTTTGCCGTCAACATTCTTGGGATGGCGGCCGGCGGCATCAAGTGGAGTGCCCCGGCACACGCTACTGCCGCAGCGACGAGCGCTTACAGTCAAAGTGAATCGTTCTGGGCCAACCTCCATGAGCGCTACGGTTCACAACGGCGCCTGCGCGAAGAGTGGGAATTCCAGCATAAGGCGGCGATTGCCGAACTCGAGGCACTGGGAAAACAAGTGCAAGCCCAGCAGATCCAGATCCAGGCATCGACGGTCTCGGTCAATCAGCAAGCTCGGGCCATCGAACAGGCCAAGGAGATGTATACCTTCCTCACCCAGACCCGCACCTCCCGGGCATCGCTCTACCGCTGGATGCAGAGCAAAATGGCCACGTTGTATTTCCAGACCTACGATGCGGTGACCGCCCTGTGTTTGTCGGCGCAGGCCTGCTGGCAGTACGAAATTGGCGATTATGAAAGCCACTTCATCCTGCCCGGTGCATGGGTCGACAGCCATCATGGTTTTACTGCTGGCGAATCGCTGACGCTGGGTCTGCTGCGCATGGAGTCAGCTTTTTTACATCGCTATGAACGGCGCTTGACGATAAGGAAGTTGGTATCGTTGCGCGACTATTTCGGGGATGCCTGGCCAGATACATTCGAGACGCTCAAGGTTACCGGGAAATTGGATTTCACCCTTGATAGCCGGTGCTACGACAGCGATTATCCCGGCCATTATTTGCGCCAGATTCGTCGCGTGTCGATCACCCTGCCGGCGCTGTTCGGTCCCTACGAGACGGCGTGCATGACGCTCACGCAACTCTCCAGCAAGCTGCTGATCAAACCCGACCCTGGTGGTGCCCAGCATCTCTATGATCCGGCGCATGCTGACGCCGATACCACTTATGTGCGCTATAACCTGCGCGCCCAGCCGCAAATCGCCGTTTCCGACGGACTGGACGATGACGGCATCGGCTCACGTTTCGCTTTCGACGAAGACCGTTATGCGTCCTTCGAACGAACCGGCGCGATCGCTTCGTGGCAAATCGCCTTTCCACACCCCGACTCCGACAAGCAAACAGAGATTCTGGAGTCGTTGACCGACATCATCGTCGAAGTGGAATACACCGCCCACGATGGCGGCAAAGACTTTGCCGAGACCATCACAGAGCTTTTAAAAGAGACGGTGTTTCGCCAGTAGGACGAGGCGTCCATAAACCTCGTTCAAGCTTGGCCTGTAGTCACCGAACTGACGTAACACAACCTGTCAGGGAGCGTGGACATGAGCGTGCAGAAAAAAATCGAGCGCAACTTGCTGGGAGAAGCAGGCGATTTACTCACGAGTACTTGGCCTTCGCAATGGACGAGGCGCGCACCCGGGAACGACGACGGTGCCGATCTCGTCTATGTAATGAGCCCCGACATCCAACGCCGTTTTGTCTATCTCTATGGCGCGGCGGAGGCCTCGATCGAATTCGATCTGCCAGTCGACCTTAACCTGACGGCAGAGGACGGGTATCAAGTCAGGTTTCTTTATCAACCGACACAATGGTCGAGCGAAAATCCTAAAGTGCGGGCGTACTTCAACGCCAGGGCGCATTACTGGGAATACGAGTTGCACACGAGCAACATGAGAGAAGGCGTGGAGCAGCCACGAGACTGGTTGACCTGCGACGAAACGATCGTTCTGAACAACGAGAACAACCAGCCAAAAGCTGTCCTGGCCTTTCAATCCGGACTGTTCGATCCATCCAGCCCTGATGTCGATATCACGAGCGGGCCAGAAAACGACCAGCCTGTCGCCCAAGAGCCTGGTTGGCCGGGTGGTCGTGGTGAGTTGCATTTTTCCGGCAAGGCCCAAGGATCGGATGTCGCTCCCGAAGTGGCCTTCGGTGTGTCGTTATTCCTGCACCTTAAACCGTTGCAACTGACCACCGATCAACCCATGCCCGAATTGGATGGCTTCAGCGCACGCTATTGGGTGGAAAAAGACGGCCGTGCCTATATGCCGATCTGCCGGGGGGGAGGGACGCATCACCTTGACTTGCCGGTGGCTGAAGACTGCGGCTGGGCCGGCGGCGGGGTTTATAAAGGCACCAGCGCCTACGCGTCCTTCACCAATCAGGACGAGGCCGGGCAGGCCTGGCTGCAAGTGACGCCGACCGAACCTGACGACGATGATGATGCCCAGCCTATCGCCACGGGCTGGGAAATTCGTAACGATGGTGATGCTGGCGATGCCAGCGTTGATGGCAAAACTGCCACCCTGCGCTTTGAAAGTGTCTATCACGCCCCGCCCCATGAAACGTTGGCCTGCATCGTCGGGCCCTACAAGCTTGATATCGTCAGGCACATCCTGCGGGACTTCTGGCCAAGCGTGGCGGAAGACGAGACCATCGATCTTCATGTCAAGGTTCGTTACACCGTTTCCGATGAGATTGAGCCTGGTATCGACGTGCAATGGCGTCATGATGACGAGCTACTGACCACCATTCCCACTCGGCCTGATGGTTGGTCTGCCTATGTCTACCAACCCACTGGCGATGCCCAGTTGGTCGCGACCATTGACAGCCCTTACAAGTCCGAGGCCGATAGGCATGCGCAAGTCTTCGACATCAAGACCATCCCTACCCGTAAATGGGCACAGTTCGAACTGAGTGTCGACGGAGAGGAGATTTCGCCCGACGATCCTTGGCTGATACTGCCCGGCCAGTCTTACGAACTGAAGCTCAAACCCAGCTCCGACAGTGTGTTGACGGGTGAGGACCTGACGCTCACCGTCGATCAGTCAAGGCTGCAAGTTGAGCCGACGCAGGCTCGAACGCTGGTCGAGGATGGCCTCACTTGGACAGTTACGACGTCAAGCGACGGTATTGGTGACTTTACCCTGAGCCTCGACTGCATTCGCTTCAAACAATCGCCGACCTGGACGGGAACTACCAACCGTTTGCCTGCCTTGACAATCGCCGAGGCGGATGGCACTCAGCTCGATCCGCTTGCGGCGGTGGCCAATCTGACGGCGGTAGTGCCGCACTACGATGACATGCGGAGCACCGACCAGATCAGCGTCACCTGGACCGGTGCGACGGGTAGCCCGGAGGAGGGATCACACAGTACGGTACCGGTTGAGGTGGGAACCGTCGGGCAGAAGACGATCGAACTGCCGGTGGGGTTGATCGCCTACGCCCTGGGCAAGCCGGTGACGGTTACCTATACGGTGACGCGTGGTAGCACGTCGCTGCCGGCACCGGATTCGCTCACGTTGAATGTGAGCGCCTTGCTGGAGAATGCGCTGATGCCGAGTAAACCGCGCATCCTCGAGGCCAATCAGAGCGGCGAATTGGATGTCGGCAGTTTGTCGGGCGATGCCACCATTCGCATTGATAGCTGGCCGCATATCGCACATGGGCAGCGTA
>NZ_CAXAPG010000060.1:0-12617 GCF_963970585.1 Pseudomonas sp. RL_105y_Pfl2_101 | reverse complement strand
GGTGCGGCGAAAGCCGGTGTCGCCCTGTTGGAACAGGCTGACCAAGCCATGCACGTAGCGCACCGGGGTGTCGTTGCGCCAGATGGTGAACACCGCGGCCAGGTCGAGCATGCGGAAGAAGTCGATAGCCGGGTGATGGCTGACCAGTTCCAGCTCCAGTTTGAACGGCTGGGAGAGGCCTTCTTCGAGCTTGAAGGAAACCACTTCGAAGGGATCGCCCCGCAGCGGTTCGAAGGTGTAGCGCAGGTCGCTTTGACGGGGCATGTGACTAGTCCTTACCTTCACTGATAACAGTTGCCACTTTCCGGTACAACTCCGGCTCCCACCCTTGCGCCGTGGTATCGCGCATCAACCGCGCAACGTTGGCGTACAGGTCATCCGCCAGCCACGACAAGCCACGCGATGTCAGCAAGTCGGCGGCGATCACCGTGGCGTAGCTGCGCTGGCGCGGGGCGTCTTGGGCAGCGTGCAGTTCCTGCAGGCGCAGCAGCACCCGCTCAACGCCTTCAGTGTTGAGTTGGGCGGCCAGTTCGTCGCGTAGGCCGGTGTATTCCTGCACCGGCCTGCCGGTGGTTTGCGCCTGGTCGGCACCGCTGATCCAGGCCTGGGTTTGCGCATCCACGAACGGCGTACCGTCGCTGAAACACAACTCCAGCAGCGTCGGCAAACGGCAGACAAAACGTTCACAGGTCTGGCGAATGGCAGCGGCCACCTCCTCCATTGCCAGGCGCGAGGCGACGTGGGCGGCCAGGTAACTGCCACGCAGCCAGTACGGCGAGGCACAGACGCTTTTTTCGATGCGCAGCAACAGGTTCGGGTCCAGGGCGGTATGGTTCAGCGCATCCTGGTAACCGTCGACGATGTCCTTGGGCACGGCGGTCAATTCGGTGCGACGATCGCGGGTGATGGGCGGCGCCGTACGCAGGTGCGACCACAGACCGAAGCGGCGCAATTGGTAGCCGGTGGGGTCGTAGGGGTCTTGTTGGTTGATCTGCTCGGCCATGTTCAACACCGCGCGGCGCTGCTCACGTTCATTGCTCGGCACTTGCGGTTTGGGGCTGTTGAAAAATGCTGAATCCAGAACGTTGCCGGAGATGGCCGCACGGGTAGGTTCAGTGGCGACGACCGGCTCGCTGTATTTGTCCAACTGCCGTTGCAGCGAGTCCAGCGGTGCAGGATCGAGCTTGGCGCTTTCGGCACAGCGTTGCAGATTGGCCAGGGCCAATTCCGCCGCGGCTTGATAGGCCGGTTCAAAACTGCTGCGCTCCAGGGTCGGCAGCACCTGCCCCAGGTCGCTCAACAGACGATGCACCTGCTTGCGTTTGTTCAAGTAGCCGGTGGGGCCCGGCTTGGGGTAGGCACTGTCCCAATACAGTTCCACCATGCCGGCCACCAAGCCCAGGGCATCGGCCCAACGCGCCCATTGGCGAGTTCGCAGCCAGACCACTTGCAGATGGGCGACGATGCGCCAGTGCTTGCACTGAGTCGCCAGGTATTGGCGGGAGGCTTCATCGATATAGGGCCAGTCAATGTCCCCCTCTCGTAGGCCGCCAAGCTTGACCATTTCCTGGTCGATGGCCTGGTAGGTTTCATCCTCCACATCGAAATGCCCGGCGGGTTGCTCGGGATCGTTGGGTGTCAGCAGAAACTTGACGGTGTCCGCCGGCACGTCGATCACCAGCGACATACTTGGCGCTCCTGCTCGATCAGTTCACCCAGCCCTTCGGCATCGAAGACCAGGCCGTGCAGCCGCGGATAGTCACTCTCCAGCCGCAGGCGCTGGCCGCCGCCCATGTTGCGCAACAGGGAAATCGCCTGCAGCCCGCGCCCGGCGTCGACCACCAGGCCCGCGTCGTCCAGGACCTGCCACTGATAGGCCGCGGAGACCGGGCGTTCATCCTTGAACAGCTGGATGCGAATCTTGTTGGGCTTGGCCGGTTCATCCAGCACCAGTTGCAGGCGCGATATTTTCGATTCGCAACTGATGGCCAAATAGGGCCGAGGCGGCAACGCGCCCAGGGCCGGGGCGGAAATCACCATGCGGGGTTGTTGGTCGTTGTCCGGCTCCGGGAATAACGACAACAGGAAACGCTGATCCTCGGGGGAACGCTTGGCTTCATTGCGCTGGACCAGATCGACAATCGGCAGTACCCGGCCCAGGGCGCGTGGCGGCGCAGGTGGTTGATGAATGGGCGTACCGGCGGCCAGATCAAAACATTCCAGGCGCTTCAGGGGCGAGACGATGGCAGGGCAATCTTGTGTCGCCGCTTGCACACCCGTTACAGCCACCACCATGAGACAAAGCCCCCATTTCCACCCTCGCCATCCGTCGCGCATCAACACCTCCTGAAATGCCTCATCGAGGTCAACATCAGACATTTTTTTAAGTTTCGAACTACCGCTTTTTAGCATGCGAGTTCAACGATTAACTTTAAGAGCATCTCCTGAGTTCAAAGGGGAGGCAAGTAAAAGACGAACAGCACACAACAAAATTCGAACAAAAAAAAATGCCTGACAGATATTTCTATAACCACCGCAGGAACAATGCAGGTATGCACAACTCCCTATGCCAGCTTCCTACGAATCGCGTCCACATCGTCCTACATGACAAATATTGCAATATCCGGCTCTAATGCCCCGACCTCCCGAAAAGGATTTTCCCCATGTCGAAAACTCAGGGTTCTGTCGCGCCCAAAGAACGCGTCAACATCAAGTACGTCCCGGCCACGGGCGATCAGCAGGCTGAAGTCGAGTTGCCGCTTAAGTTATTGATCACCGGTGACTTCAAAGGCCACGGCGAACTAACCGGCCTTGAAGACAGGCAATCAATCCGAATAGACAAAGACACATTCAATGAGGTACTGAGCAAAGCCGAAGTTACTCTAGACATGGCCGTTCCGTCTGTTTTGAATAACGACCATGACACCGACTTGAATGTGCAAATTCAATTCAAAAACATCAACGACTTCGGCCCCGACGCCGTCGCCCGCCAAGTGCCTGAATTGAACAAGTTGCTGGAATTACGCGAAGCCCTGGTTGCACTCAAAGGCCCCATGGGCAATGTCCCGGCCTTTCGCAAACACCTGCAGAGTCTGCTGACCGATGAAACCGCCCGCCAACGTCTGGCAAGCGAACTGAATCTGGTGCTCGACGCGCCCCACAACTGATTGAACGCCCTTCTCAACGGAGTACTCCCCATGCCCATGGAAAGCGCCGCCGCCCACGTATTGGTGGCTGACGAATCGCCGTCGTTGCTCGACCAATTGCTGGCCAACACCACCATCCGCCCGTCCCAGGAGGGCTACGCCGTCGCCCGCCAAGGTGTGGCTGCGTTTATCAGCGATATCCTGCAAAGCGGCGATCACCAGCAGCCGGTCAACAAGCACCGGGTCGACCAGATGATTGCCGAGATCGATCGCGCATTGAGCAAGCAGATGGACGTGATCTTGCATCAGCCACAGTTCCAGCAACTGGAATCGGCCTGGCGTGGGTTGAAACTGCTGGTGGATCGCACGGATTTCCGCGAGAACATCAAGCTGGAAATGCTGCATGTCACCAAAGAAGAGCTGCTGGACGACTTCGATAACGCCGGTGACATCACCCGTAGCGGCCTGTACAAGCACGCCTACACCTCCGGTTATGGCCAGTTCGGTGGCGAGCCGATCGCGGCGATAATTGGCAACTACACCTTCGGCCCATCGTCCCCGGACATGAAGCTGTTGAGCTACGTCGCCTCCGTGGGCGCCATGGCCCATGCCCCTTTCGTGATGGCTGCCGGCCCTGAGTTCTTCAACCTCAAGAGCTACCAGGACCTGCCGTCGGTCAAGGAAGTCAGCGATATCTTTGAAGGCCCCGGCCACACCAAATGGCGCAGCCTGCGCGAGATGGAAGACTCCAAATACATCGCCGCAACACTGCCGCGCTTTCTGCTGCGCTCGCCTTACAACGGGCTGGAGAACCCGATTCGCAGCTTCTGCTACAACGAAACCGTCGACGGCAACCACGACAATTACCTGTGGGGCAACACCGCGTTCCTGATGGCCTCGCGCATCACCGACAGCTTCGCCCGCTACCGCTGGTGCCCAAACATCATCGGCCCGCAGTCCGGCGGCGCGGTGGACGACTTGCCGGTGCACCTCTATGAGTCCCTCGGCCAGTTGCAGGCCAAGATCCCCACCGAAGTGCTGATTTCCGACCGCAAGGAATTCGAGCTGGCTGAAGCCGGTTTCATTCCCCTGACCATGCGCAAAGACAGCGATAACGCGGCGTTCTTCTCCGCCAACTCGGTGCAAAAACCGAAGAACTTCCCCAAGACCCGCGAAGGCCAGGAAGCCCAGACCAACTACAAGCTCGGCACCCAGTTGCCGTACCTGTTTATCGTCAATCGCCTGGCCCACTACATCAAGGTGCTGCAACGCGAACAAATTGGCAGTTGGAAGGAACGCCAGGATCTGGAGCGCGAACTCAACACCTGGCTCAAGCAGTACATCGCCGACCAGGAAAACCCCTCCTCAGATGTACGCAGCCGTCGCCCTTTGCGCGCCGCACAAATCGTCGTGCAGGACGTGGCTGGCGATCCGGGCTGGTACCAGGTGTCGTTGGCGGTGCGCCCGCACTTCAAGTACATGGGCGCCAACTTCGAGATCTCACTGGTCGGTCGGTTGGACACCCAATAAATGGGCGGCAGCCTGTTCGAACGCCTGGAACCCGACGCACCGCGCTACCGCCCCGGCAGCGCGGATGAACAGGCGCGCCAGCGTGTCGAGGCGATCAAACGCCACCTGGAACAGGTGCTCAACTCACGTCAGGGCTGCTCGCAAAGTAGCCCTGAGCTGGGCCTGCGTGACTTCAATGGGGTCACCCAGGCCAGCAGTGACTTGGTGGTGGCCATCAGCGCCGATATCCGGCGTTCGGTGGAAGCCTTTGAACCACGCATCAAGGTCACGGGCGTGCGCTTTCAGCCCGAACCAGACCTGCCGCTGGAGCTGAACTTTCGGCTCGATTGCCAGGTACGGGTCCACCACAAGGAAGAACTGGTGCAGATCGAGGTGGCCATGCATGGCCACGACGGCTACACCCGAGTGAGATGAGAATGCAATGGACTTGAAACAACGCTTTGCCGAGGAGCTGCGCTACCTGCGCGAACTCGGCCGCGAGTTTGCCGAGGACAACCCGCAGCTGGCGCAGTTTCTCGGCGATCAGGCCGGCGACCCGGACGTGGAGCGGCTGCTGGAAGGCTTTGCCTTCCTCACCGCCAAGCTGGGCATGAAGATCGACGATGATTTGCCGGAACTGACCCATCCGCTGTTGCAGATGCTCTGGCCCAACTACCTGCGGCCCTTGCCCAGCGCGACCATCATTCGCTTTACACCGTTGCCCAACGCGATCAGCCAGCGCCAGGTGATTCCCAAAGGCACGCCGTTGTTTGCCAAACCGGTAGATGGCATCTCCTGCCAGTTCCGCACCTGCACCGACGTCAACCTGTACCCACTGGCCTTGCAGGACGTCAGTGACGCCCACAGCCGTGAGACCTCGGTGATGCGCATCGACCTCAAGGTGTTGACCGAGCAGCCGCTGACCAGCATGGCCTGTGACCAGCTGGACTTTCATCTGGGCGGCGATAACGCCACCGCGCTGACCTTGTACCTGTGGCTTGCCCATTATCTGGACAGCGTCACGCTGCACATCAATGACCAAAGTTATCGCCTGTCAGCCAAGAATATCGGCTTCCCCGGTTTCACCCCTGAGGAGGCCCTGCTGCCCTACCCGCGCAATGTGTTCGATGGCTACCGCATCCTGCAGGAGTACTTTGTGTTCCCGCAGCGGTACCACTTTTTCAGTCTGAACCACCTGGCTCACGTTTGGCCGGATGTCAGCGCCACCACCCTGCGTTTCGAGTTTCAGTTCAGCCGGCCAATGCCGCCCGATATCCGCCTGCGTACCAGCGACTTGCACCTGTACTGCGCGCCGGCGGTCAACCTGTTCCGCCACGATGCCAACCCGATCGCGCTGGACGGGCGCAGCCTGGAGCGGCGTATCAGCCCCAGCGGCAACAGGCCCGAAGCCTACGAGATTTTCAGTGTCGACAAGGTGACTGGCTGGGATGCTGCGGACAAGGAGCGCAAGGGCGATCCGTTGCGGCGCTTTACGCCGTTCGAGTCCTTCCAGCATGAGATCGAGCACGCGCGAGGCCGCACGGCACTGTACTTCCGCACGCATATCGAGGAGTCCCATGGCCGCGAGGGCTTGCGTCATCGCATTGCTTTCGTGCGCGGCGATGAAAGCCTGTACATCGGTGAGCATGAAGCGGCGTCCATCGAGTTGACCTGTAGCAACCGTGATCTGCCGCAGTTGCTGGGTGTTGGGGATGTGTCGCTGTCCACCGAAGTCACGCCGTCGTTTGCCACCTATACCAACCTGATCGCACCGACTCGCAGCTACCGGCCCGTGCTGGACAGCAGCCTGCACTGGACGCTGATTTCCAACCTGTCGCTGAACTACCTGTCGCTGCTGTCGGCCGAGCCGCTCAAGGCGGTGATTCGCGCCTATGACTTTGCCGCCTTGCACGACTTGCAACAGGCCCGCGCCACGCGCAAGCGCCTCAACGGCATCCACGAGGCCGTGACCACGCCCATCGACTGGCTGATGAAAGGCCAGCCGGTGCGCGGCTTGCAGACCCGCTTGCAACTGGACCAGAACGCTTTTCTCTGCGAGGGCGAGCTGTACCTGTTCGCCAGCGTGCTTTCGCACTTCTTCGCCCTGTACGCGAGCATCAATTCCTTCCATCGCCTGGAAGTGATCAATACCACCAACAACGAGCGTTATGAATGGCCACTGTTGACCGGCAGACAACCCGTGATCTAGCCGATGTGCTGCTGGCCGACGCGCGGAACTATTCGTTTCACCGTCTGCTGGAGCATTTGCACGCTTTGCATGACGATGACCTGGAGGCGCAGCCCTTGAGTGCTGCGACGCGCCGTCGGGTGCGCCTGCAAAGCCATGCGGGGTTGGGCTTTCCGGCCTCCGACGTGGTCGAGGCGGCGCGCCTTGAGGAGGATCGCGAAGAGGTGCGCTATCGCTTGCAGACGAGCTTCTTTGGCTTGCACGGTAGCGACTCGCCACTGCCCGGCTATTACCTGGATCGTCTGGCTTACGAGCAGGCCCAGGAGCGCGGGATCCGGCCAGCGTTCATGGATTTTTTCAACCATCGCTTGCTGACCCTGCTGCACACCAGTTGGCGCAAATACCGCTACTACATTCGCTTTCAGGCCGAGGCCAGCGACCGCTTTTCGCGCTACGTATTCTCCATGGTCGGGCTGAACGACAACGACCTTCGCGGTGCCACGCCGCTGCCCTGGGGCCGCCTGCTGAGCTTTGCCGGGGTGATTGCCAGCCGTAGCCGGTCGCCCTCGGTGGTGTCTGGCATTGTCGAGCATTGCTTCGACCTGAACGGCGTTTACATCCGTGAATTCGAGGTGCGCTCGGTAGATTTTCCGCAGCGTCAGCGCCTGGCGTTGGGCAAGGCCAACGGCACCCTGGGCAACGACTTTGTGGTGGGCGACCGCAGCAAGACCCGCGCCAGCAAATTCACCTTGGTGATTCCCAACCTGACCCAGACGCGTTTTCGGCAGTTTTTGCCCAGCGGTGAGCAGTTCGGACGATTGCGCCAGTTGATGGATTTTCTACTGCGCGACGTCACCGCCTACGACGTGGAACTGGGCCTGCGCGAAGAGGAGGTACCGCCCTTCAACCTGCAACGCGCTGGCGGCACCCACCTGGGCTGGACCAGCTTTATCGAACATCAAGAACAACGTCATCGCGCCGTGGTGCGGATTCGGGGGCGCGCATGAAGTTGACGCTGGTCATCAATAATCCTGCGCAGTTGTTGCACGGGTATTTACCCCTTCACCGGTTTGGCCCACAAGGCGGCAGCATCGGCAGTGCCGCGGCGGACTGGCGCCTGGAGGATCGCCACAACAGCGTGCAACCCAATCACTGTGAAATCAGAGTCGTCGAGGGGCGCTTTTGTGTGGTCGACCGTAGTGGCCACACCTATGCCAATGGTCATGATTTGCCGTTGGGTCGCGATGTGGCGGTGAGCCTCAACGACGGTGATCGATTGCTGATTGGTGCGTATCAAGTCGCGGTGCAGTTGGGTGAGCACGCCCCAGGGTCGCGCTCGCTGGATGAGCTGCTCGGCGGCCCCCCTGAGGGCATGCACGTGTGGCACCAGAAAGACCTGCCAAGTAGGCCGCTGGCGGATAGGGGACCTGTTACTTGTCCGGAATTCGAGCGCCTTTGCCGGTCCGAGGATCTAGCCGAGCAAGGCGACCCGCTGCGAGCGATGCATGAAACGCCGCCACCCGAACCGCTGGCTGACTGTTGCGCGCCTGCACCCAAGCGCACCGTCAGCCTGTTCAGCACCCTGCGCCTGGGTAGCTTGTTGCTGGCCTGCCTGACCCTCGTCGGCTGCACCATGCTCGGCAAGATCGGCCAGGTGATCTGGACGCCATCCATCCCGGTCGGCGGCCCCGACGATCAGCCCAGCCGCTACTCCCTGAGCCTGTACGCCAGCGAGAACGTCAACCCACGCCTGATCAGCACCGGCACGGCGCCGGATGAAGACGCGAGCCGCTCGCCCTACACCCTCAACGTGCAGGCAACCAGCCCGCAGGCCCTGACGGACAAAGTGCAAACCCTGCTCAGTCACCTTTACGAAAGCGTACCGGCCCAATCGCCACTGAGCGACGAACCGGCGCCCGTAGTGCCGATGTCACCTCTGGAAGAAACGCTGTTGGGTGACTACGACGCCCAGGGTGTACGCCTGACCACCCCGTGGGGCAACCCGACACTGGCGCATGTCGCCACGCCGATCGCCTTCAAGGTGTTGCAACTGAGCGACGACTCGCTGCTGGTCAACGCCAGCCCCCAGGCCCTGGCCGAGGACCTGAAAAAAACCTTGGGCAGCACCTATATCCGCGCCGACGACTACCTGCTCCAGCCCGGCCAATTCAAGTTCATCGACCTGCGCGCCCTGGATGAAGACACCCGCTTTATCGCGGTGATCGCCAACTACCACAACACCGATGTCGGCCAGTGGAAACAGCGTCTGCGCGTCGAGCCCAAAGGCCGGCAATACGCGGTGCTGGTGCAGCTGGACGCCGCGCAAGTCAGCCTCAAGGGAGAAACCCGATGACGCCCTTTCCAGCCGCTATTGCCCAGAGTAATTACCGATGAGTTCACGTAACCCCGTCATCTGGCATGAAGGTTTGTTCGTCAAGCCCCAGCATTTCCAGCAACAGGCCCGTGCCGCCGAAGCCGCCGTGCACCAACGCCTGCACAGCCTGAACGACGCGCTCTATGGCTTTAGCGAGTTGGCGTTGAACGACGAATACCTGAACTTCAGCAAAGTCGCCATTACCCGGGCACGCGGGATCATGCCCGACGGCAGCGTCTTCGACATTCCCCACGACCTGGCACCGCCCTCCCCGCTGGAGATCGCCGACAGCAGCGCGGTCGGCCAAATCGTCTACCTGGCACTGCCGCTGCGCTCCAACCGCGCCCTCGAAGTGCGCTGGCCCGAGCAGTACGGCAACAGCCGCTACATCGCCCGCCGGGAAGAAATCCGCGATACCCACAGCGATGACGGCGATCAGGTCGGCATGGACCTGGCCGTGCCCAACCTGCAACTGATGCTCGAACGCAGCGACCGCAGTGCCTTCACCGGCATCGCCCTAGGCCGGATCAAAGACAAGCGCCCGGATGGCAGCCTGGTGATGGACGAGCATTTCTACCCCACCAGCCTGTCCCTGCAAGCGGTGCCAGCGTTGCATCGCTACCTGGGCGAAGTGGCCGGGCTGATGCGCGAGCGGGCCAAGAACCTGGCCCAGCGTATCGGTTCACCGGGGCAGTCGGGCGTGGCCGATGTCACCGATTTCAATCTGCTGCAAACCCTCAACCGCTTGTTCCCGCTGTTCCAGCACTTGGCTCGCCAGCGCCAAGTCCACCCGGAACGGCTGTACATCGCCCTGGCCCAGGCCTGCGGCGAACTGGTGACCTTTACCGATGAGGGCCACCTGCCCCAGGAATACCCGGCCTACCAGCACGACAACCTGCGCGAATCGTTCCAGATGCTGGAACACACCTTGCGCCGCGCCTTGGGCACGGTGCTGCAACCGCGTGCGGTGTCGTTGCCGATTGTCGAGCAGCGGTACGGCGTGCGTAGCGCGGCGTTGAACGACAAGCGCCTGCTGGACAACGCCGAATTCATCCTCGCCGTGCGCGCCGAACTGCCCGCCGAGACCCTGCGTCAGCAACTGCCCAAGCAAATCAAGATCACCTCCACCGAAGGGCTGGAGCAACTGGTCAGCCTGCAACTGCCAGGTATTCCACTGCGGCCGCTGCCGGTGGCGCCGCGGCACCTGCCGTTCCATGCCGGCTTCAGCTACTTCGAACTCGACCGCCATCACCCTGCCTGGCAAAGCCTGAGCAGCGGCAGCGGGTTCGGTTTCCATATTGCCGGTGAATTCCCGGCGCTGGAGTTGCAGTTCTGGGCGATCAGGAGTGAAAAAGATGACTAAGGTCACAGCAGATTCATGGCATCACAAGGAAGTCTCCGGCGCCATCAACTTTGACGGTGAAACGATCACTGTCAGCAACCAAACACACTTGGCCGACCCTGAATTCGACATGCGCGGCGTGGCCTGGAACCCGTTATGCGATGCCGCCACGCCACTGATCGGCCTGGTCATCCGCCTGCGCCGTCTGGATAAGCACGACGACGTGCCCGCGCTGTATCAAAGCGTCAGCAACCAGATCACCACGATCATGGAGGAAGTCAGCCAGCTCGAATACGACGCCGGCATGCTCAAGGCCTACTCCTACAGCCTGTGCCTGCTGGTGGACGAGGTGGTCATGCGCACCACCTGGGGCAGGCTCTCCAGCTGGAGCGCACGCTCGTTGCTCAGCCAATTCCACGGCGAAACCCAAGGTGGCGAAAAATTCTTCACCGTGATGAACAACATGATCCCCGAAGCGGCCAGGTATCAGCATGTGCTGGAGTTCATGTACCAGTGCCTGATCTCCGGACTGAAGGGCAAATACGGCGCCCATATCAAGGGCGATGACGAAATACAGAAGATCATCACCCAACTGCACGGCCTGTTGCGCCCCTTGCGCGGTGAAACACCCAAGCGCCTGACCGACCCGCTGAAAAATGTCGCCCCGCGCAACTACCGAATCAAACGCGCCTGGCCGCTGTGGACCCCCTGGGCCATAGCCGCCGTCGTGCTGACGGTCGCCTACACGATCTACTCCATCCGCCTGAACACCATCACCCAACAGGTGCTGGTGTCGCTGGAGCGGGTGCTTTACCTGTAACCGATTTCCAGCGTGCTCATCCCGAGCGCCTGCAAAGCCATGGCCGTGTCGGCCATAACCTGCGGCCCCCAGGGGCCGTTCACTTGATCACGACAAGGAGCTTGTCATGCCAACACCTGCGTACATCAGCATCCACGGCAAAACCCAGGGCCACATCACCAAGGGCGCGTTCACCGCCGACTCGGTGGGCAACGTTTATGTGGAAGGCCACGAAGATGAAATTCTCGCCCAGGAAATCGACCATGCGATCGGTACGCCCACCGACCCACAGAGTGGCCAACCGTCCGGGCAGCGGGTGCATAAACCGCTGACGTTCACCAGCGCACTGAACAAAGCCTCCCCGATGCTCTATCAAGCCCTGGCCACCGGCGAAATGCTGCCAACCGTTGAAGTGAAGTGGTTCCGCACCTCGGGGGACGGCAAGCAGGAGCACTTCTTCACCACCAAGCTGGAAGACGCCACCGTCGTCGCCATCCACACCGTGCTGCCCCACGCGCAGAACAATGACAACGAAAACTACACCCAACTGATCAAGACCAGCCTGGCGTATCGCAAGGTCAGCTGGACCCATGTGGTGGCCGGCACCGAAGCCTCGGATGACTGGCGTAAGCCGGCTTAATCGCCAACCGGAACGTTCCGCCGCATAGGCGGCGGAATGTTCAGTGACTCGATACTTATCAGGAGGCTCTATGCCCGCCGTCGTTCTGGTCGGACACGACCATGATTGCCCGTTGTGTGGCCCCACCACCGTCGACAGCAGTACGCGCAACGTGACCGTCAACGGTCGCGTCGTCGCCCTTGTCGGCGATTCCCTTGGATGCGGCGCCGTGATCACCAGCGGTTCGCCCTCGACGATCGTCAATGGGCAGCCAGTAGCCCGTGTCGGCGATACCACCGATCACGATGGAACACTGGAAAACGGTGATATCAGCTGGTTGATCGACTGACATTTACACTCTCGACAAGGAGGCCCCATGCCCCGTCAAAGCGACCTGCGCTACACCTTCGAACCGCTGCGGGGCGATCCCTTCGAAGTGGTTTCTTTCACGCTCGAAGAAGGCCTCTCCCAACCCTTCAAACTTGAACTGGAACTGGTCAGCCACGACGCCGCCATCGACTTCAATAACGTGCTCGACCTGGCGGGGCTGTTCACGATCTGGCGCGGCGAAACCCCGGTGCGTTACGTCCACGGCCTGGTCAGCCTTTTCACCCAGGGCGACACCGGTTTTCGCCGCACT
>NZ_CAXAPG010000059.1:0-12870 GCF_963970585.1 Pseudomonas sp. RL_105y_Pfl2_101 | reverse complement strand
AAATTTCGCCCGGAACGCCCAGTGGCACCGGTTGTTTGTACTCATCCAACAGATAGAACTGGGTATTCGCCACCGGTTTACCAATGTGCGCGGCAAAACCATCCTCACGGGCCATCGACACCCAACTCGAATACGTCGTGGTTTCCGAAGGGCCGTAGAGGTTGCACAGGCGCTTGACCTGGGTCTGTTCGAACAACGCTTCCACCAAGCTGCGCTTCAAGGCTTCACCGGCGACGTTCACCGTGTCGACGCCCTCGCCCAACCCGCCCGATTCCAGCAGCGCCTTGAGCGCCGACGGTACGGTGTTGATCAAGGTGATGTCGTGCTCGCCCTGCTGCAGTTCCAGCACATTAGTGACCACTTCGATGCTGCCGCCAGACGTCAGCGGCGCGAAGCATTCGTAGACGGCCAGGTCGAAGTTCAGCGAAGTGGAGAACAGGGTTTTAGCCAAGGTCTGCCAATCGAAAGAACGATGCGCCCAAGTCAGGAAGTTCACCGTGTTGCGGTGTTCGATCATCACGCCTTTAGGCTGGCCGGTCGAACCCGAGGTGTAGATCACGTAAGCCAGGTGCGACGAGACCAGGCCTGGAACCTGCGGATTGGGCGCCACCTCGTCCTGCCAGACGCCCTTGTCGAGGTCGATCACTGGCACCGACGTCTCGCCCGACAGATGGCGGGTGCTGCCTTGAACCAGGATCGCCGCCGGGGCACTGTCTTGCAGCATGTAGGCAATCCGATCCAACGGATACGCCGGGTCCAGTGGCACATAACCGCCGCCGGCCTTGAGGATCGCCAGCAAGCCAACAACCATGTCGATGCCGCGCTCGACACAGATCGCCACCCGCGAATCGGGCTGCACGCCCTGCTTGCGCAGGTAATGGGCCAAGCGATTGGCGAGGCCGTTGAGCTCGCGATAATTGAGCTGTTGTCGGCCGTGACGCACCGCCACGGCATCCGGCGTGCGCTGCACCTGATCCTCGAACAACCCGTGGATGGTCTGCTCCCGCGGGTATTCGGCCTGGGTGGCATTGAAGTCCACCAGTAACCGCTCGCGCTCCGCCGCCGGCACGATCGACAGTTCCCGCAACGCCAGGTCTGGCGTGTGCTCCAACGCCGCCACCAGGCTGTCCAGCGCCGAGTGCATATACCCGCAGACACGCTGGGCCCCCACCGCGCTCACGACCTGGGCCGTAAGCCGGAAACCTTCGCCCAGATCGTCCACGTTAAGGCACAACGGATAGTTTGTGCGCTCTTCCATGCTCAGGGTCTGGATCCCGTGCCATGCCGAGATGGCCGTGTCGGACACCGCTTCAGCGGCACTGTGTCGATAGTTCAACAACGTGCTGAACAACGGCAGCGAGGCCGGTACGCCGCTGCAACGCTGCGCCAGGGACAGCGACGCGTGCTCGTGTCCGAGCAAGGCCGACAACCGGCCATGGGTCGCCCTGACACCGGCGCGGGCGCCTTGGGCGCCGACATTGACGCGCAATGGCAGCGTGTTGATGAACATGCCCAGGGCCCGATCGGCCCCGTCGCCGCCCTGCATCCGCCCCATCAGCACGGTGCCGAACACCACCTCTTCACGGCCCGAAACCCGCCCGACCACATGCCCCCAGGCCAGGTGGACCAGGCTTGCCGCGCTCACGCCGAGTTGACGGGCCTGGGTCCGCAGGCGCCGGGCCAGCGCGGCGTCTACGTCCTGATGCGCTTCTTCGATGCCGCTGCCGTCGCCCTGCACATCCTGTAGACCGAACGGCAGCGTCGGCTCATCGATATCGCCAAGCATCTCGCGGAAAAACCCTTCGTGCTGCTCACGACTGACCCCAAGACGCGCCTGGGCCACATGGTTGCGATACGGCACGGCAGGTGACAGCAAGTGCGCCTGGTCCAAGAGACTGGCTTGCATCTCATGCACCACGACTTCAAGCGCCGTGTGGTCCAACGCCATGTGATGGAACAGCAGCATGCCAACCCAGCGCTGATTCGCCACGTCCTGGGCATAGGCCAGGCGCATCAACGGAGCCTGGGCGATGTCGAGGCGGTAATGCCGCGGATCGAATCGTCCGTGCAGCTGCTGCACCACATCGCCCCCCGCCGGGTCCACCTCGACCTCTTCCAGGCCCAGGGTCGCGTGGTGCCATACCACTTGCACCGGTGCCGCCAGGCCTTGCCAGACCATGCTGGTGCGCAGGATATCGTTACGTGACACCACGCACTGCAAGGCGTAGGCAAAGGCTTGCAGCCGTTCGCGGTTGTCAAAGCCGAACAGCACCTGCAATACGTAGGGATCGCCCTGCTCCGCGGCGAGGTGGTGATAGAGAATCCCTTCCTGCAACGGCGCCAGGGCATAGATGTCCTGCACATTCGCCACGCCACCCGGCACGGTGGCCACTATCCGGTCGATAGCGTCCTGGTCCAGATCGGCCAAGGGCAACATGTCCGGGGTGATTCGCGTGCAGCCGTCCGGGATCGCATTGTCCGGCACCACGACTTCCGTGTGCCCACCCACCGCGGCCGCCAGGGCCGCCAGCGTCGGTTGACCGAACAGCACCCGCACATCGGCGGCCAGGTCGACCTGGCGCATGCGCTCGATCAGCTTCACCGCCAGCAGCGAATGGCCACCCAACTCGAAGAAGTTATCATGACGGCCGACCTGCTCGAGCTTGAGCAAGTCCTGCCAAATGCGGGCGATGGCCGTCTCGACCTGGCCTTGCGGGGCTTCGTATCCACGGCTGATCACGGCCGACTGATCCGGCGCCGGCAAGGCCTTGCGATCGAGTTTGCCGTTAGTGGTCAACGGGAACGCTTCAAGGATCACGAAGGCGCTGGGAACCATGTGCTCCGCCAGCGACCGCAACAACTGTGTACGCAGGTCGATCGCTGACGGTTGCGCACCTTGCGCAGCGATCACATAGGCCACCAGGCGCTTGTCACCCGGTTCGTCTTCACGAGCGATGACCACGGCCTCGCGGATACCCTCGCAGGCCGCCAGCGTCGCTTCGATCTCGCCCAGCTCGATCCGGAAACCACGGATCTTCACTTGGTCGTCATTGCGGCCCAGGTATTCGATGCTGCCGTCCGCCAACCAACGACCGAGGTCGCCGGTCCGGTACAAGCGCGCCCCTTCACGCCCGCTAAAGGTATCGTCGATAAAGCGTTCCTGGGTCAATTCCGGACGGTTCAGATAACCCCGGGCCACGCCCGCACCGCCCACGTACATCTCACCCACCACCCCCACCGGCACCGGCTCGCGCCGGGCGTCGAGCACGTACAGTTGCAGGTCGGGAATGCGCTTGCCGATCGGGCTCACTCCCGTCAACTGCGCATCGGCCGTTTCAAGCGGACGATAGGTCACGTGCACCGTCGTTTCGGTGATGCCGTACATGTTCACCAACTGCGTCCCAGCATTGGCGACACGGGCATACCAGGGCTTGAGCATCCCGGTTTCCAGCGCTTCACCGCCAAAGATCACCTGGCGCAGGCTGTGGCGCAGTTCGCTTTCGCCCTGGGCCGCAATCAACTGCCGGAAGGCGCTTGGCGTCTGGTTCAGTACGGTCACACCGGCCTCGCACAACAACGCATAACAGTCTTGCGGCGAGCGACTGACCAGTTGCGGCACCACCAACAGCCGACCGCCGTGGGTCAAGGCGCCCCAGATTTCCCAGACCGAGAAATCGAACGCGAAGGAATGGAACAGCGCCCAGACGTCTTGCGGACCAAACTCGAACCACGGTTGGGTCGCCGAAAACAGCCGTGCCACGTTGCGGTGTTCGACCATCACCCCTTTGGGCAGGCCGGTGGACCCCGAGGTGTAGATCACGTAGGCCAACTGCGACGACGTCAGGCCAGGCACTTGCGGGTTGGCGACGGATTCGTCCTGCCAGCCGCCGTCATCGAGTTGCAGCACCGGCACCGAGACGCCAGCCAACAACGGTTGCGTAGCGGCTTGGGCCAACAGCGCAACCGGCGTACTGTCACGCAGCATGTAGCCGATGCGTTCCGCCGGATAGGCCGGGTCCACCGGCACATAACCAGCGCCGGACTTCAGAATGCCCAGCAGGCCAACGATCATGTCCAGACCGCGCTCGACACAGATCGCCACCCGGTCATCCGGACGAATACCCAGTGCCAGCAGGCGATGAGCGACCTGGTTTGCCCGGGCGTTGAGTTCGCCGTAAGTCAGTGCCTGCTCCTCGAACACCACCGCCACCGCGTCGGGTTGCGTCGCGACCTGGGCCTCGAACTGGCGATGGATCAGCGCGTCATGGGCATAGGTCGCCTCTGTTGTATTCCAGGCTTCGAGCAATGCTCGGCGCTCGGCCGCTGGCAGCATCTTCAACCCGCTCAATGGGGCCAAGGGTGACTGTTCCAGCGCCTGCACCAGGTTTTCCACGACACATTGCACGTAGCCGCACACACGCTCGGCGCCAATCGGCGCCTGAGCCATGACCGTCAGGTTGAAGCCCTCGCCCAAGTCATCCACCGACAACGTCAGCGGATAGTTGGTGCGCTCTTCACCTTCCAAAGTCTGGATACCGTCCCAGGCGGCGATGGCCTCGCTGGAAGCCGTCTGCGCACCGAGGTGGCGATAGTTGAGCAGCGCGCTGAACAGCGGCGCCGGCGCGGCTACGCCACTGCAGCGTTGCGCCAGGACCAGCGAGGCATGCTCGTGCCCCAGCAACGCGGTCAAGCGCGCATGGGTCGCCTTGACGGCAGCGCGCACACCGTGTGCGCCCAGACTCACCCGCAGCGGCAAGGTATTGATGAACATCCCCAGCGCACGGTCGGCCCCTTCACCACCCTGCATGCGCCCCAGCAACACCGTGCCGAAGACCACGTCGTCCTGGCCCGAGACGTTGCCCAGCACCTGCGCCCACGCCAGGTGATACAAGCTTGCCGCGCTGACGCCGAGCTGACGCGCCTGGATCCGCAGACGCTCACCCAGCCGGGCATCGACCGGTTGGCGGACTTCCTCGATACCGTGCCCGTCACCTTGCACGTCCTGCAGGCCGAAGGGCAGCGTCGGCTCGGTCACATCCCCCAGCATCTCGTGGAAGAAGGCCTCGTGCTCCTCGCGGCTAACCCCCAGCCGCGCCTGTGCCACGTAGTTTCGATACGGCACCGATGCCGCCAATTGCTCCCCCCGCCCGGCCATGTGCGCACCTATTTCTGCGGTGAGCATGCCCAGGGAGGTCGCGTCGTCGACCATGTGGTGGAACAGCAGCATGCCGACCCAGCGATTGTTCGCCACGTCCTGGGCATAACCGATCCGCATCATCGGCGCCTGGCGAATGTCCAGGCGGTGGTGACGCGGATCCAGGTGTTCGCGCAGTTGCTCGGCGATATCCCCCGCTGCCGCGTCCAAGGCGATTTCATCGAGGCCCAGTTGCGCCTCGCGCCAGACCACCTGGACCGGTTCCTCCAAGCCTTCCCAGACTACCCCGGTGCGCAGGATGTCATGCCGGGACACCACGCTTTGCAGAGCCTCGGCGAAAAGGTTCAAGTGGGCGCGGCTGTCGAAAGCGAAAAGCACGTATTGCAGATAGGGGTCGCCTTTGGCGGCCGCAAGGTGGTGATACAAGATCCCCTCCTGCAGCGGCGCCAGGGCATAGATGTCCTGCACATTGCCCACGCCACCCGGCACTGTCGCCACGACGCGGTCGATCTCGTCCTGGCTCAACGTGGCCAGGGGCAAAAGGTCTGGCGTGATCCGCGCACAATCGTCCGGGATACGGTTGGCCGGCACCTGGACTTCCTGGCTGCCGCCCACCGCACTGGCCAGCGCCGCCAGCGTCGGCTGGCCGAACAGCACGCGTACGTCGGCGGCGAGGTCGATCTGGCGCATGCGCTCGATCAATTTCACTGCCAGCAACGAATGACCGCCCATTTCAAAGAAATGATCGTGGCGGCCGACCCGTTCCACGTGCAGCAGGTCTTGCCAGATAGCGGCAATAGCGATCTCAACCTCGCCCTGAGGGGCTTCGTATTCACGGGTCACTACCGACGACTGGTCCGGCACCGGCAAGGCCTTGCGGTCCAGCTTGCCGTTGGTGGTCAACGGGAACACCGTCAACATCACGAATGCGCTGGGTACCATGTATTCGGCCAGCGAACCGAGCAGTTCATCGCGCAGTTCGGCCGCGGACGGCGGCTCGCCCTCCTCGGCAATCAC
Source organism: Pseudomonas sp. RL_105y_Pfl2_101 (assembly GCF_963970585.1). NCBI lineage: Bacteria > Pseudomonadati > Pseudomonadota > Gammaproteobacteria > Pseudomonadales > Pseudomonadaceae > Pseudomonas > Pseudomonas sp. RL_105y_Pfl2_101. Next base: position 6,698 of record NZ_CAXAPG010000059.1, on the reverse strand, counting down.
ATAGGCCACCAGGCGCTGATCGCCCGACGTATCCTGGCGCGCCACCACCACGGCTTCTCGCACACCGTTGCACGCGGCCAGCTTGGCTTCAATCTCGCCCAATTCGATACGGAAACCGCGGATTTTTACCTGGTCGTCGTTGCGCCCCAGATATTCGATACTGCCGTCCGCCAACCAGCGACCCAGGTCACCGGTCTTGTACATCCGCGCGTCCGGCTCGGGGTTGAACGGGTTGGCGAGGAAACGCTCGGCGGTCAACTCGTCACGGTTCAAGTAACCGCGACTGACACCTGCGCCACCCACGTACATCTCCCCCACCACCCCTACCGGTACAGGCTCGCGCTGAGTATCGAGTACGTACAGTTGCAGGTCGGGAATGCGCTTGCCAATCGGGCTGACACCGGCCAACTGCGCGTCGGCCGCTTCAAGCGGACGATAGGTCACATGCACCGTCGTTTCGGTGATGCCGTACATGTTCACCAGTTGCGTCCGGGCATTGGCCTGGCGGGCATACCACGGCTTGAGAATGCCGGTTTCCAGGGCTTCGCCACCGAAGATCACCTTGCGCAGGCTGTGGTTCAGGTCGCTTTCACCCTGGGCCGCAATCAGTTGGCGGAAAGCGCTCGGTGTCTGGTTGAGAATGGTGACGCCAGCGTCGCACAACAACGCGTAGCAGTACTGCGGTGAACGGCTGACCAGCTGTGGCACCACCAGCAAGCGACTGCCGTGGGTCAAGGCACCCCAGATTTCCCAGACCGAGAAGTCGAAGGCAAAGGAATGGAACAGCGCCCACACGTCCTGCGGGCCAAACTCGAACCACGGTTGGGTCGCCGAAAACAGCCGCGCGACGTTGCGGTGTTCGACCATCACGCCCTTGGGCAGGCCGGTGGAGCCGGAGGTGTAGATCACGTAGGCCAGGTGGCTGGCATTCAGGCCCGCCACGTCGGGATTGTGCCGCGGCTGCTGGCTCATTTCGCCGGCGTCGGTCGGGTCGAGCACCAAGGTGGGCACCGCCAATACCGGCAGGCTGTCGCGCCATTGCGACTGGGTCACCATCGCCACGGGACTGCTGTCATCCAGCATGTAGGCGATGCGCTCGGGTGGATAATCCGGGTCCAGCGGTACATAGCCCGCACCGGCCTTGAGGATGCCCAGCAGGCCAACGATCATGTCCAGACCACGCTCGACACAAATTGCCACTCGGTCGTCCGGACGAACACCCTCGGCCACCAGGCTGTGGGCAAGTCGGTTGGCGCGGGCATTGAGTTCGCCGTAGGTCAATGCCTGGTCTTCATGCACGACGGCCACGGCGTCGGGTTGAGACGCGGCCCAGCCCTCGACTTGCCGATGGATCAGGGTATCGTCGGCATACGTGGCGTCGGTGGCGTTCCAAGTTTCCAGCAATTGCCGACGCTCGGCCGATGGCAGGATCGCCAAGGCGTGCAACGGGGTTTGCGGTGCCTGCTCCAAGGCCACGACCAGGTTTTCCAAAGCCACCTGCATGTAATCGCAAATACGCTGCGCACCGATGGCCGTATCGACCATCGCGGTGAGGAAGAAGCCGTCACCCAGGTCATCGACATTGAGGGTCAACGGATAGTTGGTCCGCTCATTACCACGCAGCGCGTTGATCCCGCTCCACGCCGACAAGGCGTCCTGAGTCACCTGGACCGCACTGTGACGGTAATTGAGCAAGGCGCTGAACAGCGGCGTCGGCGCGACCACGCCACTGCAGCGTTGCGCCAGTGCCAGCGACGCATGTTCGTGGCCCAGCAACGCAGTCAGTCGCCCGTGAGTGGCCTTGACGCCGCTGCGCACATCCTGGGCGCCCACGTCCACCCGCAACGGCAGGGTGTTGATGAACATGCCCAAGGCACGGTCGGCGCCGTCGCCGCCCTGCATCCGACCTAACAGGACCGTACCGAACACCACCTCCTGCTTGCCGGATACCTTGCCCAACACCTGGGCCCAGGCCAGGTGCACCAGGCTGGCGGCACTCACTCCCAGGTGGCGTGCCTGTGTCCGCAGGCGCCCGGACAACGTCAGGTCCACCGACTGGCGAACTTCATCAATGCCGTGCCCCTCACCCTGCACGTCCTGCAAACCAAAGGGCAGTGTCGGCTCGTCGATATCGCCGAGCATGTCGCGGAAAAATGCTTCGTGTTCCTCTTCGCTCGCCCCCAGGCGGGCCTGGGCCACGTAGTTGCGATAAGGCATCGCTTCGCCCAACTGGCCGTCCTCGCCCAGCAGGTGCAGTTGCATCTCGTGCTGCATCACGTCCAGGGCGGTGTGGTCCAGGGCCAGGTGATGGAACAACAAAATCGCGACCCAGCGATCCTGGGCCTCATCCCGTGCGTAAGCCAGGTGCAACAGCGGCGCCCGGCCCAAATCCAGGCGACTGTGCCGCGCATCAAAACGGCTGGCCAGTTGCGTGACAACGTCGCCAGCCGTGGTATCGGCAACAATGCACTGCGGCTCCAGCACCACTTGGCGCCAGACCACCTGCACCGGCTCATCCAACCCTTCCCAGACCACACTGGTGCGCAAGATGTCGTGGCGATCGATCACCACTTGCAGCGCGCCGATGAACGCGTCGAGGCGTTCCCGGTTGTCGAAGGCGAACTGGGTTTGCAGCACGTAGGGGTCGCCCTGTTCGGCGGCCAAGTGGTGATACAGAATCCCTTCCTGCAACGGTGCCAGGGGGTAGATATCCTGCACGTTGCGTGCGCCGCCTGGCACCGTGGCGACGATCTGGTCGAGGGTGTCCTGGGACAGGTTGACCAGCGGCAACAGTTCGGGGGTGATGCGGTCGCAATCCAAGGGAATCAAGTTCGCTGGGGCACTCACTTCCCTGCCGCTGCCAATCGCTGCGGCCAGTGCGACCAGGGTCGGTTGGCTGAACAGCACGCGCACGTCGGCGCTCAAGCCAGCCTGGCGCATGCGTTCGATCAGCGTCACCGCCAGCAGCGAATGGCCGCCCAGTTCGAAGAAGTGATCGTGACGACCCACCTGCTCGACCTTGAGCACATCTGCCCAGATTCGCGCCAGGGTCTGTTCGACTTCGCCTTGTGGTGCTTCATATTCGCGAGAGGCATAGGCCTCGGCATCCGGCGCCGGGAGCTCACGGCGATCCAGCTTGCCGTTGGCGGTCAGCGGGAAGGCTGGCAGCACCATGAAGGCGCTGGGCAGCATGTAGTCGGCCAGCACGCTCGACAACTGCTCGCGCAATTCACGTACCGACAAGGTCACGCCCGGTTCGGCAATCACATAACCTACCAGGCGCTTGGGACCGGCATCGTCTTGCCGCGCCAGCACGACCGCGTCTTTCACGCCTGGGCATTGGCCCAAGCGGGCTTCGATCTCGCCCAATTCGATACGGAACCCACGGATCTTCACTTGGTCGTCGTTACGGCCCAGGTAATCCACCGCGCCATCCGCGCGCCAGCGGGCCAGGTCGCCAGTGCGGTAGAGCAAGGCATCTGGATCGGCACTGAACGGGTCGGTGACGAACTTCTCGGCGGTCAGCTCAGGGCGATTCAAATAGCCTTTAGCCACGCCGTCGCCACCGATGTACAACTCGCCGGCCACGCCGATGAGGACGGGTTGCTGGTTGGCATCCAGCACATAGACGCGGGTGTTGCCAATCGGACGACCAATCGGGATACCGCCCTCGCCCACCTGCTTGATTTCGTAGGTGGTGGTGAAGGTGGTGGCCTCGGTTGGGCCGTAGCCGTTGAGCAAGTGAGCCGGCGCGCCTTCCTTCAGAACGCGACCGATCACCGCCGGGTCGAGCACATCGCCGCCGACGATCAGGTAGCGCAGTTGGGCGAACACCGGCATCAGCCCGGCGGCGTATTGGTGGAACAGCCCGGCGGTCATCCACAACACGCTGACCGATTGCTCTTGCAGCAAGGCCGCAAAACGTTCTTGCGTCAGCAGCACGTCCTGATCGACCACTACCACGCAACCGCCATTGAGCAACGGTGCCCAGACGTCGAGAGTGCTGGCGTCGAAGGCCGGGTTTGAGGCAAAGGCGACCCGATCCTGGGCGTTAAAATCGGCGTAGCCGTTGTTGATCACCAGTCGGTTGACCGCCCGGTGCGGCACCAACACGCCTTTCGGCGTACCGGTGGAACCGGAGGTGTACATGATGTAGGCCACCGATTCGCTGCTTTGTATCAGTCTCAGGTCGTGATCCGCCTCGTTATCCAGGACCACGGTGTCCAGATCCACACGGGCCGTCCCCTCTGGTGCCGTCATCGTGCTCAGTGTCAGAAGCGTCCGGACACCGCTGTCGCGCACCATGAAGGCCTGCCGTTCCGGCGGTGCGCTGACGTCCAGCGGCACGTAGACTGCGGCGCACTTGAGAACCGCCAGTTGGCTGACCAGCAGCTCGATGGAGCGTTCCAGCACAATCGCTACACGATCACCCGGTTGCACACCCAGTCCGATCAAATGGCGGGCCAGGCAATTGGCCCGGCGGTTCAACTCGGCGTACGTCAGGCCATGCCCGTTGTGCACAACCGCCGTTGCCTCCGGACGTTCCTTGGCCTGGGCTTCGAACAGGCCATGGACGGTCCTGTCCTGGGGATAGCTGCGGGTGGTGGCGTTGAAATCCACCAGCAATTGCCGACGCTCGGCCGACGGCAGGATCGACAGGCTGTTCAACGGCGTCTGCGGTGCCTGTTCCAGCGCATCCACCAGGCGCTCCAGGGCAATGCCCATGTAAACACATATCCGCTGCGCACCAATCTGCGGCACCGCCAGCGCGGATAGGCGGAAATCTTCGCCCAGGTCGTCCACCGACAACGTCAGCGGGTAGTTGGTGCGTTCTTCGTTGCTCAGCAGTTGGATGCCGTCCCAGGCCGCCAAGGCTTCGCTCGAGGCAACACCGACGGCGCTGTGCCGGTAATTGAGCAAGGCGCTGAACAACGGCAGCGGCGCGGCCACGGCGCTGCAACGCTGGGCCAGGGCCAACGAAGCGTGTTCGTGGCCCAACAGACCGGTCAGGCGCGCGTGGGTGGCTTTCACCCCGTCACGCACGCCTTGGGTTCCAACCCCTACCCGCAACGGCAAGGTATTGATGAACATGCCCAGGGCCCGGTCGGCGCCATCACCGCCCTGCATCCGCCCCATCAGCACGGTGCCGAACACCACGTCCTGCTTGTCGGACACTTGCCCCAGCACCTGCGCCCAGGCCAAGTGATGCAGGCTCGCGGCGCTCACGCCCAACTGCCGGGCCTGGGCCCGCAAACGGCGGCTCAGGTCGGCAGGCAGGCTCAGTCCGGCCTCCTCGATATCGCTGCCATCGCCACGGACGTCCAGCAGACCGAACGGCAATGTCGGTTCGTCGACATCACTCAACATGTCACTGAAGAACCCTTCGTGCTCCGCGCGGCTCACGCCCAAGCGGGCCTGGGCCACGTAATTGCGGAACGGCACCGCTTCGCCCAACTGCTCGGCCTGGCCCAGCAGATGCGCTTGCATCTCGTGTTGCACCACTTCCAGCGCCGTGTGATCGAGGGCCATGTGATGAAACAGCAGCATCGCCACCCAGCGCTGATTCGCCGGATCGTGGGCATATGCGATGCGCATCAACGGTGCCTGTTGCATGTCCAGGCGGTAATGCAATGTGTCGAATCGCTCGCGCAACTGTTCGGCGATATCGCCTGCTTCGGCGCTCAGCACCAGCTCTTCCACCGCTAGTTGCGCCTTGCGCCAGACCACTTGCACCGGCTCATCCAGGCCTTCCCAGACCACCGAGGTGCGCAGGATGTCATGGCGATCGATGACGCCTTGCAGGGCTAGGGCAAACGCCTCCAGCCGCTCGCGGTCCGCGACGATGAACGTGGCCTGCAACACATAGGGATCGCCCGTGTGCGCGGCGATGTGGTGATAGAGAATGCCCTCCTGCAACGGCGCCAACGGGTAAATATCCTGCACGTTGCGCGCACCGCCCGGCACCGTTTCCACGATGCGATCGATGTCCAACTGGTCCAGCGCCACCAAGGGCAGCATCGACGGCGTGATCCGGGTACAGCCCAGCAAGATGCCGTTGTCCGGTACCACGACCTCGCCGCCACTGCCGACTGCGGCGGCCAGCGCGGCGAGGGTTGGCTGGCTGAACAGCACCCGCACGTCCGCCGACAAGCCGAGCTGGCGCATCCGGCCAATCAGGCTGACGGCCAGCAGCGAATGCCCGCCCAGTTCGAAGAAATGATCGTGGCGGCCGACGCGTTCGACCTTGAGCAAGTCTTGCCAGAGCTGCGCCAGGGTGGTTTCGACCTCACCTTGCGGGGCTTCGTAGCCACGGGAGATGACGGCATCCAGCTCCGGTGCCGGCAGGGCCTTGCGGTCGAGCTTGCCGTTGGGGGTCAGCGGCAGCGCATCGAGGCGTACGTAGGCGGCGGGCACCATGTAATCCGGCAGTTGCGCTTGCAGGTGCGCGCGCAGGGCTTCGATTGCTACTGCTGTGTCCAGTGAGTGTTGGGTGAAATAGGCCACCAGGCGCTTGTCGCCCGGTATGTCTTCACGGGCCAGGACCACAGTTTCTTTCAGCGCTTCGTGGCGGGCGAGCTTGGCTTCGATCTCGCCCAGTTCGATGCGGAAACCACGGATCTTCACCTGGTCGTCGTTGCGGCCCAGGTATTCGATGTTGCCGTCCGGCAGGTAGCGGCCCAGGTCGCCAGTGCGATACA
>NZ_CAXAPG010000058.1:0-13081 GCF_963970585.1 Pseudomonas sp. RL_105y_Pfl2_101 | reverse complement strand
AAAAAGCCTAAGGAGCTGTACGGCTTCCAAGTCCCTCCCTCGATGATCAGTCGAGAACTATCGCTTCTGTCGGAGCGATAGTCGAGATACAAGGAGCTGTCGAGTGCAACGAGGCTGCGATCTTTCCACGGCCACTTGAGTCTCAAGCGAAAGATCAAAAGATCAAAAGATCGCAGGCTTCGCCAGCTCCTACGGAACCACGCGGGAGCAACCTCTGACCACCGATCAAGCCAGCCTTGAATGCGCGGCGCTGGCAGCAGCCAGCCATTGCTCGCTCTTGACCTGCGCCTGCTCCAGGGTCTGCACATATGCCAATTGCCGCTGCTCGCGATGAATGCCGGCGCGGCGCAGCTTCAGGCGCACCCTTGGCGTCGTCGCGACCAGGATCAGGCCGATGCCCTGCTTGCGGTAATCCTTCAGGATGTTTTCAACCGCGGCCAGCGCGGTCATGTCCAGCATGGGCACGGCGCTCATTTCCACCACTACCACGCGCACCCCCGGATCGAACTTGCGCAGCACATCCAGGGCTTTTTCTGCCGCACCGAAGAACAGCGGCCCACGAATTGCGTAGCAGCGCACATGCTCGGGCATGTCCAGTAGGGCCTGGTGGAAGTGACGCGGCAGTTCGGCGCTGTCGGTCAGTTCGCTCATGCGCTTGATGAAAAGCCCGGCGGCCAACAGCAGACCGACGGCGACGGCCATGACCATGTCGAATAGGACGGTCAGGCTAAGGCAGGTCAGCAGCACCAATACGTCGCTGCGCGGAGCGATGCGCAAGGTATGCAATACGTGTCCGGCTTCGCTCATGTTCCAGGCCACTATCACCAGTAGCGCCGCCAGGGCAGCCATGGGCAGGTAACTGAACAAAGGTGCCAGCAGCACCATCGCCAGCAGCACCACGAGGCTGTGAATGATCGCGGCCAGCGGTGAAAAGGCGCCACTGCGCACGTTGGTCGCGCTGCGGGCAATGGCCGCCGTGGCGGTGATACCGCCGAACAGCGGCGCCACGACGTTGCCCAGGCCCTGGCCGATCAGCTCGGCATTGGGGTCGTGCTTGCTGCCGGTCATGCCATCCGCCACCACCGCGCACAGCAGCGACTCGATGGCGCCGAGCATGGCAATGGCGAAGGCCGGCGCCAGCAATTGGCGGATCAGGTCATAGGAAAGCGTCAGAGGATGGCCCTGGCCATCTGGCAGGTTCCATGGCCAGTCGAAGTTCGGTAAAAATGGCGGGATACCGGGGTGGCTGATGCCATCGACCACGTAGCTGAAACGCTCACCCAATGTCGCCACCGGCCAACCGCCGTGCTCCAGCGCCAGTCCCAATAGGGCCCCGACCAGCAAGGCAACCAAATGCCCGGGAACCCTCGGTACCCAGCGTGGCCAGGCAATCAGCACCGCCAGGCACGTGACGCCGATGATGCCATCGCCGAGTCGGGCACTGGGCAGTGCCACGATCAGTTCGCCCAACTGTTCGATGTAGTGCTTGGCTTGCCCGACGGTGGTCAACCCCAGCAGATCCTTGAGTTGCAAGGTGGCGATGACCACGCCGATCCCAGCGGTAAAGCCGAGGATCACCGGGTAGGGGATGTATTGGATCAGCCGTCCGGCGCGCATCAATCCCAGGGAGATGAGAATCAGGCCGGCGAGCATGGTGCACAACAACAGGCCGCCGATACCGTATTGTTGGGTGATGGGCAGCAGGATCACCACGAACGCCGCTGTCGGCCCGCTGACGTTGAAGCGCGAGCCGCCGGTGAGGGCGATCAAGGGGGCGGCCACCAACACCGTGTACAAGCCATGTTGCGGCGGCACGCCAACGGCAATCGCCAGGGCCATGGCCAGTGGGATGGCGATGATGCCGACGGTCAGCCCGGCCACCAGGTCGCCGCGCAGGCGCTCAAGGGTGTAACCGGCGCGCCAGGTTTGGCGCCAGGCGGCAAACAACGGTGGAGCGGAGAAAGACATAGGGACTCCACGCACGAAGAAACGGGGCTTATAGATGGAATGTCGCCCAGGACGCCCCGCGTCTCATGTATCGGTAGACTGGGGCTGACGGCCCTTTGAGTATGCCGCGCCCGCTGCACGGATGTATTGATCCAGATCGCTTATTTTTATCATTGAGGCTCATGCTAGAGTGCCCGGCCAAGACCTCGGAGCTTGTCATGCGTGTATTGATCCGCTGCGCCACTCTGCTGTTGATGTCCAGCCTGCCCTTGGCGGCCGAGGCTGCGCCGATGCACAGCCAGTTCCTGCCGCCTGATGACCTGATGGTGCGCCAGGAGCAGCCTGAACAGCAGCAGTTGTTGCAAGTGACCGAGTTTTCGGTGGTGCTGGGTAACCAGCGTCAGTCCAACCAGCAACCGATTCCGGTCACTTCCCCCTTGCTGGTCCGTCTCAAGGGCAAGCCGATGAACAAGGGGGCCACCCTCAACCAGGTGATCCTCAACTTCGATGGCGAAAGCAAAAGCCTGAAGAAGCCGGCCTTCGACGAGGCGAGCAAGACCCTGACGCTGTCTTATCCACAGGCCCAGTACCGAGTGGTCATCGATCTGCTGCGTCACAACACGGTCTATGTACAGTTTCTCACGTACGCCAACGGCCATATCTGGGCCGACCTGCACACCGGCGCCGAACGCCCGCGTTGAGCCCCGGGCCTTGCCGGGGGTAAACTGCCCGCCCCGTGAACTGTGCGAGCTGGAGCCGGCAATGCGTAAAGACAAGAAACAAGTGATTGGCGACGAGATTGGCGATGAACAGATCAAGCTGTTCCTCAATTTTGAACCGGTCGATGCCACGTCGCCGTCGCTGCACAAACTGATCAAGGCTTACCGTGGCCTGCGGGTCGACGATTTCGAGCGTTTCCTGACGTTTTTCGTTGAGGCCGGTCATGACCTCAATGGCAAGGATGAGCGCGGCAACGATTTCGTTGCGCTGATCCAGGACCAGGGTAATGCCGAGGATTACATCGAGCTGGTCAACAAGGCTCGCGGTTAGATCAAAAGATCGCAGGCTTCGCCATCGCCTATGGAGATCGCGAAGCCTGCGATCCTATAAACAAAAACGCCCCGCTCTCATGGAGAACGGGGCGTTTTTTCATGCTGTGCAATCAAGCGTAGCTTTGGGTCTCGCTGCTTTCTTCAACCAGCTCCAGCGCAATGTTGTTCTGCGCATTGATCTTGCGATACAGCGCCGCGTCGGTTTCCAGCACTTTTTCCCGGGCCGGGAAGATTTCTGCGAGCTTGGCAGCCCACTCGTCTTTGGTTTTGTCCGGGAAGCAGCGCTCGATCAGTTCCAGCATGATCGACACGGTCACCGAAGCACCCGGCGACGCGCCGAGCAGGGCGGCGAGGCTGCCGTCCTTGGCCGCCACCAGTTCGGTGCCGAACTGCAGGACGCCACCTTTCTTCGGGTCTTTCTTGATGATCTGCACCCGCTGGCCGGCCACTTCCAGGCGCCAGTCCTCGGCTTTCGCCTCGGGGTAGAAGCGACGCAGGGATTCGAGGCGCTGTTCCATGGACTGCATCACTTCGCTGATCAGGTACTTGGTCAGGTCCATGTTGTCCCGGGCCACGGCCAGCATCGGGCCGATGTTGCCGGCACGTACCGACAGCGGCAGGTCCATGATCGAGCCGTGCTTGAGGAACTTGGTGGTGAAACCGGCGTACGGCCCGAACAGCAGGGATTTCTTGCCATCGACCACACGGGTGTCCAGGTGCGGCACCGACATCGGCGGCGAGCCCACGGCGGCCTGGCTGTAGACCTTGGCCTGGTGGTGCTTGACCACTTCCGGGTTGTCGCAACGCAGCCACTGGCCACTGACCGGGAAGCCGCCGAAGCCCTTGCTTTCTTCGATCCCCGAGGCTTGCAGCAGCGGTAACGCCGCACCGCCGGCACCGAGGAACACGAACTTGGCGTCGACATCGCGGCTGTTGCCGGAATTGACGTCCTTGATGCTCACGGTCCAGCCACTGCCGTTGCGCTTGAGGCCGGTGACGCGCTTGCAGTATTTGACCTGGGTGTCCGGGGCGCTGGTCAGGTGCTTGAGCAACTGGTTGGTCAGGGCGCCGAAGTTGACGTCGGTACCGTTCATGACGCGGGTGGCGGCAACCACTTCGTCAGTTGGCCGGCCAGGCATCATCAGCGGCATCCACTCGGCCATCCGGGCCTTGTCCTCGGTGTATTCCATGTCGGCGAAGGCGTGATGCTGGTGCATCAGATCGAAGCGCTTCTTCAGGAACGACACGCCTTTCTCGCCTTGCACGAAGCTCAGGTGTGGCACCGGGGCGATGAAGGACTTGGAGGAGCCGAACGTGCCTTTTTTAGTCAGGTACGTCCAGAACTGCTTCGACACCTCGAACTGGGTGTTGATGTGCACAGCTTTCTTGATGTCGACAGTGCCGTCGGCCGCCTGGGGTGTGTAATTGAGCTCACACAGCCCGGCGTGGCCGGTACCGGCGTTGTTCCACGGGTTGGAACTCTCCGCAGCACCGGAATCCATCAGCTCGACGACTTCCAGCGAGATCGCGGGGTCGAGCTCCTTGAGCAGTACGGCCAGGGTGGCACTCATGATGCCGGCCCCTACCAGAACTACATCGACTGCTTCGTTATGCGCCATTTAACGCGTCTCCAAAATCTGCAGCACCAAATTGTCGGCATAGCGGCCAAAAGTGGCGGGGCAGGTCAACTGCGCCCCAGTTATTCATGGCCAGGATCGCCATGTCCGAATCTTCGCAATTTTTCGCACCTACTGCGGATGCATGCAGCCTGGCCTCAGAGTCACATGAACTCATTTAAGCGCCGGGCAGGCAATTCGACTTATGGCCGAGACATCCGTTCGTGCAACCAAATCCGTAGCGGACAGGCTTCAGGCGCCGGTTCTTGAGCGATATCCGGTCCTGTGTCGTTGGGCTGTTTCAGACGCTAATGGTGCTTGTTCAGACGCAAAACTCTTCATTTGCTCGCCACACTCTCGTGAAGTTGTGAAAACCCGTTTTTTTCACGCTCTTTTGAAGACGTGAACCTCAAAAAAGGGCTGTCCCAGCCTGGCACTGCGCCCGGTTCGGTTGCCCCCATGTAGTACATGACAGGCAAAACGGGCAGACAGCTCAGTGACCGAGCGTAATGACAGCACTGCAGATTCGCGAAAAGTGGTGATTTGCCTGGAGGAACAGCAAGCGCCAGCTTCACTCGATCTGTGTGGGCGGCTCTCTGTGGGCGTTGCGGGGTGCCAATACCAGCGTATCAGCGGTGTTGCGAGGCCCGATCAGGAGACGTCCTTATAATCGGGGGGAGATTGTATCGAAGAAACGCAGGGAAATGGTCGTGTTTAATGACTTTTATTAGCCGTCCGGTCAGATGGTCAACAGCTGCCGGTTACGTGCGCGGGCAGGAAGCGGTTGCACGCGGGCGCTGACGGGCAATGGCTGGTGCAGCCAGTTGAGACGGATCTCTTCGATTTCCACCCAGCCTTCGCCCATGGGTTGCAGGCTGCACTGCTTGAAGGCCTGGCAGCGGCCGTTGCGATCGAGCAGGGCGAAGCTGCGGTGATGAGGGCGAGGGGTGAACAGGGAAATAAGGAAGCGCATGATCGGATACCGGGTCAGGAAGCTTGGGATAAGCCTGACCGCGGGCCATGACATGCCGGTGTAAGGACCGTGACAATGGGGTGACAGGAACCGGCATCCACGGCCCGTGTCAGACATTTCAGTATTCATCGTGCGACGCTAGTTCGCGGCGATGGCGCACCGCTATACTGCCGGTCTGTTTGTGCCCGATTCTGGAGAGAAGAGCATGTTGCAACGCCTGTTGTTCGGTTTGATCGCTGTGACCAGTCTGACCCTCGTCGGCTGCGCCCACAGCCCGCAACAACTTAACCCGGAGCCCAAGCTCAATGCCCAGCTGGCACCTGTGGGTCGTGGCCAGCCGGTGGTGGTGCGGGTGGTGGACGGTCGTCCGTCGCCGACGCTCGGCACCCGTGGCGGGCTGTATCCGGAAACCAGTGTGATCACAGTGCAGGGTGCGCAAATTCTGCCCAAGTTGCAGGCCCAGGCTGAAGCCGCCGTGCGTTTGCTGGGCTTCACGCCGACCGCCAATGCCTTGAATGCACCGCAACTGACCGTGACCCTGGCCGAGCTCAAGTACCAGTCGCCCAAGGAAGGCATGTACGTGACCGAAGCCACCATCGGCGCGACCTTCCGCTCCGACGTGCAGAACGCCAACCGCCGCTACAGCGGTCGTTACGGTGCTTCCCTGGACCAACGCTTCGGCATGGCGCCTAACCAGGACACCAACACCAAGCTGGTCAGCGACGTCTTGAGCGATGCCCTGACCCGGCTGTTCAAGGACCCGACCATTGGCCAGGTGCTGGCTGAGTAAGTAAAAAGGCCTCATAAACCCTGTGGGAGCTTGCTCCCACAGGTTTTTTTTATGGGCGAGCTTCTCAAGCTGCCTGGGAATAGAACTCCAGCACACTGATCCCGGTCAGCAGGTCTGTCTCCGGCAGGTCGGGATGTTGATGGCCGCCCAGGGCGCAATACACCAGCCAATGTCGGTCCTGCACGTTGAAGGACAGACTGTCGACGAGGTTCTGTTGTTCGTCGCTTGGGCTGATGAGATAGAGGCGATCCTGGTTTTCGGCGTGCAGCATGACGGGTTCCGTGCAGGTTTGAAGGGCGCCAGAGTGGCCTAATCAGATGACGAAACCGTGACGGGTGAAATTAACCCTGAGCTTGCTCCCTCGCCACAAAAGAACCCAGTGTTGCGGCGGGATCGTTACTGGTCGGAAAAAGCCGCGCAGGGCCTCAGGCTTTCGGTAGAATCCGCGCCCTGTTTGTAGGTCACGGACGTGCCCTGTCCGTTTTTCGCTTGAGGTTCGTAATGTCGTCGCATCTGCTTTCGTTGTTCGCCGCCCACCCCGCCAAACTGATCAACCTGCTCGCGTTGCTGTTTGCCTGCCCAGGCGGCTGGGTGCTGCATGCGACGCGCCGCCGTGAACAACGGGCACGGGCCTGCCTTGAGGCGCGTAATCGCGAAGGTAATGAACGATTTGAAGCGCTGCTGGACCTGGCCACGCAGCGGATGAACCGGTTTTTCTACCGGTTTGGCTTTGGCTGCCTGGCCCTGGCGTTGCTGATGTCGTGGATCAGTACGCAGTTCTGATGAAATAGCCTCTGCAAGGACGTTTGCTCCCGCTGGGCTGCTCCGGCAGGAGCCCCGCAGGAGCTGTGTAGGAGCTGTCGAGTGCAACGAGGCTGCGATCTTCCCCCCAACCACTTGAGCCTCAAGCGAAAGATCAAAAGATCAAAAGATCAAAAGATCATCCGAACGCGGCCCGAGCCTTCAACAGCTCCTACACAAACCCTGCGGGAGCAAGCTTTAAAGCGCCAACCCCGCCTTGACCCGATACTGATTACGCACCGGCGTTGCGTATTGCAGCACCAGGAACGGACGGTGTTCCGGCGGGCAAGCGTCCAGCCGGCGCTGCCATTCTTCCTGGGCCTTGGCCAGTTCATCGGCACCAAACACCTCGGCCGCCGTGGGAACCTGCAACTGCGGGTCGGCGTCGGCCCATTGGGCGTAAGCCAGGTAATGCACGGGGAACAGGCGGTAGCCGCCGAGAATCTGCCGGTCCATCTCCTGGGCCAATTGCTTGGTGTCCTCGAACAGCTCGGTGATGGGCGTGGCGAAGTTCACGTGGACCCGGCCCTTGTAGCCGGTGATGCCCTTGGCGATGCTCACGTCGTCCTCGCCCGGGGCCTTGGTGTAGGTGCCGGTGGTGGCGCGGATGTACAACTCGCGGGCCTTGGCCTGATCGCACGGGTCGTATTCGTAGCTGATCGACACCGGCGTAAGGTTCAGTGACTGGATCACCTCGCCGAACGGCTCGTCCTTGCGGCTCATGTGGAACATCTTGAGGATCGCCGATTCGGTCCGGTCGTCACCGTCCTTGGCCCGTCCTTCGGCCTGGGCGATCCAGATCGAGGCGCAGTCGTGGCGGATCGAATGGTTGATGTACGCCGACAACAACTGGTACGCCGCCATTTTTTCCCGCCGGCCGGTGATGGAACGGTGCACGATGAAACTCTTGTTCAGGCGCATCAGGTCGCTGACAAAGGGCTTTTGCAGCAGGTTGTCGCCTATGGCGATGCGCGGGGTCGGCAGGCCGGCGTGGTACACGGCATAGTTGACGAAGGCCGGGTCCATCACGATATCGCGGTGGTTGGCGATGAACAGGTACGCACTGCCGGACTTGAATTGCTCCACCCCGGTATAGGTCACGCCATCGGTGGCGCGCTCGATGGTGTGGTCGACGTAGAACTCCACCTTGTCCTGCAACGTGGCGACCGAAGTCACTCCGGCGAACTCACGGCGCAATCTTTGCGCTATAAGGGGTTTGAGCATCCAGCCGAAGGCGCCGGCCAGGCGTGGGAAGCGGAAGTGGGTGAGGATATCTAGAAACGCCTTGTCGCCGAGCAGCCGTGCCAGCACCGCTGGGACTTCGCTGTCGTCGTAAGGTCGGATGGCATCGAATTCGCCCATCATGCTCTCTTGTTGGAAACGGCTAGGGTAAGTAAAGGTTCGAACGAAAAAACGACAGGGTACGGCCTGGAAGATAAGCCAGACAAAAATAGCCCTGCAAATAGACCGGCGATTATACGCACAAGTCACCTGGGAGACCGCGATGCTGGAAACCGAACGCTACGAATGTCCTTATTGTGGCGAACCAGCGGAAGCGGTTCTGGATTTGTCCGGCGGCGACCAGACCTATATTGAGGACTGTCCGGTGTGTTGCCGCCCGATTACCTTCGTGCTGCAGGTCCATGAAAATGAGTGGCATCTCGAAGTCTTCAGCGAAAACGAATGATGGGGCGTCCATGCAGCGAATCTACGAGCTGGAAAACCTGATGGAAGGCGAGTTGTTGCAAGGCATGCTTGCCAGCGAAGGCATCACGGCGCATCTGATGGGGCGCGATTTGCTGGGCGGTGCGGGGGAGTTGCCCATGCAAGGCCTGCTGGGACTGGCGGTGGAGGACGACCAGGCGCAATACGCCCGGGAGTTGATCGCCGCGTACAATGCCGCACTGCCGTTGCCCGGCGATGAACCGGACAGCTATCCCGGTACGCTGGTCTGTTAGGCTGGCGGCCGTTTGTTCGATCAAGAGTCGTGTTGCCCCATGTGCGGACGTTATGCCCTGTTTCGCTGGAACCCCTCCTTCGCGGCCCTGCCCGGTTTTCCCACCGATCAGAAGGCTCAATGGAATATTTCGCCCAACGATTCGGTGTTGATCCTGCGGGCCGGCGCCGAGGGCCAGCGTGAACTGGCCCGGGCGCGCTGGGGGCTGACGCCGCCGTGGCTGACCGACCTGTCCCGCACCCCGGCCCATGCCCGGGCCGAAACCGTGGCCGAGCAGCCGATGTTCCGCGAGGCCTTGCGTCTGCGCCGCTGCCTGCTGCCGGCCAATGGTTTCTATGAATGGCGCGGCGGCACGCGCAAGCGTCCGTACTGGCTGACGCCGGGGGAGGGGTCATCACTGTTTTTTGCCGCGATCTGGGAAGCGTATCCGGTACAGGAGCAGGTATGGCTGAGCACGGCGGTCATCACCCAGCCAGCGGCGGGCCAGCGCCGACCGCTGATCCTGGACGAAGAAGGCCAGCGCCGGTGGCTCGACCCCGAGACCCCGCTGCATGCCTTGCAAGGGCTGCTGGCAAGCGAGCCGGCGCCACTGCGCGAGCGGGTGCTGGCCAACATGGTCAATGATCCGAAGCTCAATGGGCCGGAGTGCTTGACCCCGGCTTGAGTTTTGCGGCGCTTGTATTGGCCTCATCGCGAGCAGGCTCGCTCCCACAGTGGATTACAGGTGTATTCAAATTTCTCGTACACCCACCATCCCCTGTGGGAGCGAGCCTGCTCGCGATAGCGGCGGATCAGTCGACATTAATGTGGCTGACATACTGTCATCGCGAGCAGGCCCGCTCCCACAATAAGATTTGGGGTTACTCGTGATGCGGCTCACCGAGGAAGGTCAACGAGGTGAACACGCCGCGGGTGGCCACGTCCTTGTTGTCCTTGAGTGCAATTTCCATTTGCGCCGCGATCACATTCAAGCCGTCGTTGCGCACCAGCACCTTGGCCCGGCCTTCTGCATCGGTTTCGGTCGATACGGTGTTCGGCGCGCTGCGGTAGTCGCCCACCAGTTTCACACCGGCCGCCGGTTTGCCATCGAGCAACACCCGTACCGGTAATGACTGGCCCGGCCCTACGGTCAGCGGGTCGACTTCCGGCAGGATCACGAACTTGATCGGTGCAAGCGCCGGCAGTTTCGCCCCCGGCTCATAGATCGCCAGGCTGTACTTGAACGTGTGGGTCGACTCGATCGCCCCGGGCACTTTGCTGCGGCCTTCGTTTATCCACTTCTTGTCGGCTGTCTGGGACCACATGCCGTTGTCCAGCGCCACGGCCAGCACCGCCGGCGGCTTGAGCGGTTGCAGGCGGGCGTGGTCCGCCAGGCGCTCGACGGTGACGGGGATCATCTTGCCACCCAGGTCATAGGCCCAGGCACCGCTGACTTTCTGCGCCTTGAAGGCATTGTCTTCGGCGCCGTGACCGTAGATCACTTCGATGTTGCCGCGACGCTGTTCGGTCCACAGGCCATGGGCCGAGGCCTGTGTGGCCAGGAGCAGGCCGAGCAGGGCGAAGGTCTTGGGGTATTTCATGCAGATTTTCCTTTTACAGATCGAGGGTAAGACTGACGGTAAAGTTGCGCGGCTCGCCGGGGGTGACCCAGTAGTTGCTGTAGGCGCGCTCGTAGTACTTTTCATCGAAGACGTTGTTCAGGTTCAGCCCCACGGTGACATCATCGCTGGCCTTGTAATGGGCCAGCAGATCCACGGTGTGGTAGGCCGGCAGTTCGAAATCCTTGCCAGCTTCGCCCGAGCGATCGCCGACGTATGTGAACGCCGCGCCGACATCCGAACCGCGCAGGTGCCCGTCCTGGAATTCGTAGACGCCCAGCAGGCTGGCGCTGTGTTTGGCGACGCCAAGGATCCGGCTGCCCGTAGGGATTTTCTCGTCACCCTGGGTCACTTCGGCATCGATGTAGGCGAAGGCGCCGATTACGCGCACGGCGTCGGTCACCTGCCCGGTGAATTGCAGGTCGATGCCCTGGCTGCGAGCCTTACCCATGGCACTGTTGAAATCAGTCCCGGCGATTTGCGCCAGGACGTTTTCCTTTTCTATATGAAACGCCGCCAGGGTGGTGCTCAGGCGATCATCGAACAACTCGCTCTTGATCCCCACTTCATAGCCAACCCCTTCCTCGGGATCGAAGGTTTTGCCACCGGCATCCAGACCGTTGTTGGGCTTGAACGAGGTGGAGGCGTTGGCGAACAGACCGACCTCGGGCGTCAACTGATACAACAGGCCAGCCCGTTGCGTGAACGCGTCATGCCGCTGGCTGCTGGAGACCCCGGTGGTGTGATCGTCGATGCTCTGCTCGAAATGCTCATAGCGCACGCCGAGCATGCCCCGCAGCTTGTCGGTGAAGACGATCTGGTCCTGCAGGTTCAATGCGCGGCTTTGCACACGCTCAAAAAAGTCCGTGCCGGTACGTTTACCATTGGGTTTCGGCTGGCCGTAGACCGGCTGATAGATGTCGATGGGGTAAGCGCCGTCGATGTTGGTCACGCGCTCATTCTTGCGGTAATCCTCGTATTCGCTGCCGACCAGCAGTTCGTGCTGCCACGGGCCGAGGTCGAACAGGCCGCGCAATTCCAGTTGGGTGATGCTGTCGTGCCAATTGTTGTCACGCTCGCGATAGCGGCGGTTCACCGTGTGGCCGTCGGCGTTCAGCGGGCTCGATTCGGAGGCGAAGCCCCAGAGTTCACCCTGCTTGTAATGGCTGGCCAGGCGCAGTTGCCAGGTGTCATTGAGCTGATGTTCGAGGGCGGCTTGGAGCATGTTGTTGTGATTGTCGATGTCGCCGTCGTTGGGTTCGCCTAGAAAGGTCGAGCGGGAAACGCCGCTCCAGCGATTGTTCGGGGCGACGATGCCACGGTCGAACGTCGAGCTGTGGCGCACGATTTCGCTTTCCACCAGCAACCGGGTGTCAGGGTTCAATTGCCAACTGATGGAAGGCGCGACGAAGACGCGCTTGCTGTCGACGTGATCGCGAAAGCTGTGATTGTCCTCAATCGCCAGGTTGACCCGCGACAACAGGTTGCCTTCGGTGTCCAGTGGCGTATTGACGTCCAGCGCGGTGCGGTAGCGATCCCAGCTGCCGGCGCTGGTTTGCAAGGTGGTGAAGGCTTCGGGCTGGGGTTTCTTGGTGACTATGTTTACCGTACCGCCGGGATCGCCCCGTCCATACAGGCTGGCGGCCGGCCCCTTGAGCACTTCGATGCGTTCGATGTTCGCCGTGTCCGGCGTGCTCGGATAACCGCGGTTGGCGCTGAAGCCGTCTTTGTAGAACTCCGATGTGGTGAAGCCGCGCACGCTGTATTCGTAGAGCGTCAGGCCACCGAAGTTGTTCTGTTTCGATACACCGCCAGCGTATTCCAATGCCCGTTCGACGTTGGTGCTGCCCAGGTCCTTGAGCACGCTGGCGGGAATCACGCTGATCGATTGCGGGATGTCGCGCAGGGCGGTGTCGGTTTTGGTGGCGCTGGCAGAGCGGGTGGCGCGATAGCCCGTGACGGGGCCGGTGGCGGATTCGTAGTCGGACGTCACGGTGATGGCGTCCAGCTCCAGGGGCTGGATCTCTTCGGCGTAGGCCGGATCGCCGAGTAGGCCCAAGGCCAGGCTGGCGAGGGAAATCCGTTTTAGGGATGACATGTTATGTTGTTCCAGTTTTTAGTATTGAAACAATATAACACTAGTAATGAGAATTTATGCTATTCCTGATTTTCAGAAAGATGGAGCCGCTCTTGTTTGATGAGAGTTTGCTCCCGCTGGGCTCTGTAGATACCGTCTTGCCCCTCATCGAGCAAGGGCAAATTTTGGGTCAAATGGCTGACCCGATTTGAGAACGGCGTAAACGAAATGTAGTAGCTTGCGCATCGCTGCACAGATGATCTGCTTGGG
>NZ_CAXAPG010000057.1:0-13280 GCF_963970585.1 Pseudomonas sp. RL_105y_Pfl2_101 | reverse complement strand
CGCTCGCTGGCCGGCACCACGTCCAGTTGGCTGGCGAGGCGCTCCGGGGCCTGTTCAAGGGCTTCGACCAATGCGCTGACGGCCTGGGCGAGGTAGGCGGCGATGCGTTGTGGGTCGATGCCTGTGACGGCCTGGGCTGTCAGGGAGAATCCGCTGCCGACATTCGCCACGGCAATCTCGATGGGGTAGTTGGTGCGGGTTTCGGAGGCAATGAATTGCATGCCTTCGTGGTCGCCCATGTCTTCGGCGTTTTCCCCGGAGGCGTTCACCAAGTCGCCGTGGCGGCAGTTGAGGATCACCGTGAACAATGGCAGCGAGGCATCCACCGCACTGCAACGCTGGGCCAGGGCCAGGGACGCCTGTTCGTGGGTCAGCAGTTCACTGAGTTGCTGGTAGGCGTCGCGGACAATGTCGCTGACGGTGTTTTGCTGCAGGCGGATGCGCATCGGCAGGGTGTTGATGAACATCCCCAAGGCGTGGTCGGCACCGGCGGTGCCTTGGGAGCGTCCCGACAGCACTGTGCCGAAAATCCCGTCGTCGCGTCCACTGGTTGCCGCCACCACCAAACCCCAGGCGGCATGGAACAACACGGAGGTGGGCACGCCTTGCAGGCGTGCCATGCGATGCACCTTGGCGCTGAGCTCGTCGCCCAGGTGTTTCACGGCGCGCTTGATCCCCGCGCCATTGCCCCGGACATCCAGCACGCCGTAAGGCGCGGTGGTGGCATCGACATCGGCCAGCAAACGGCGGAAATAGACTTCATGATCGGCCTGGGAAACGCTGGCGGCCTGGGCGATGAAGTTACGGTAAGGCTGGGAGGGCGGCAGGCTGTCGGCCTGGCCGGCCAGGATAGCCTGAATTTCCAGCATGATCAGGCGCAAGGTGACGTTATCGCTGACCAGGTGATGGTCGAGCAACGCCAGCAGCCATTGGGCATGGGGGGCGTCGTAGATAATGTACGCGGCGATCAGCGGAGCCCGCTGCAAGTCGAGTCGTAGATGATGGGTGTCGGTATGCTCGCGCAGGATCTGCATGGCGTCTTCGCCGGGCAGGCAGTCCAGGGTTACGACCGGCAGTTGCGCCTGGCGATGCACCACTTGCACCGGCTGCGGCAAGCCGTGCCAGCGCAGGGCGGTGCGCAGGATGTCATGACGGTTGATGACCACTTGCACTGCCGCGAGGAAATCATCGAGCACCTGGCGACGGCTGAACGTCACCACGGTGCGCATCAGGTAGGCGTCGCCTTCGGACTGCAACAAGTGGTGGAACAGGATGCCTTCCTGCAGCGACGACAGCGGGTAGATGTCCTGAACGTTGGCGGCCCCGCCAGGGACGTCGGCGACGATCTGCTCGATTTCCCCCTGACTGAGGGTCACCAGCGGCAGCATTTGCGGTTCGATGGTCGTGCCGCCGGCGGGGATCAGGTTGGCCGGGACGACCCGTTGGGCGTTATGGGCACCGGCAAGGACCGTCGCCATGGCCTTGAGGGTCGGCGCGGAAAACACCGTGCGCACATCCAATTGCAGGTCGGCCTGGCGCAGGCGCTCGATCAGGCTGATGACCAGGAACGAGTGGCCCCCGAGTTCGAAGAAGTGATCGTGGCGACCCACGCGTTCAATCCCGAGCAGTTCCTGCCAGGCGCTGGCCAGGGTGCGCTCGATGTCGCCAAGGGGGGCCTCGTAGTGCTGGCTCGCGGCGGCGGACAAATCCGGCGCCGGCAAGGCGTTGCGGTCGAGCTTGCCATTGGTGGTCAACGGCCAGGCGTCCAGCGTCACGAAGGCACTGGGCAGCATGTGTTCGGCCAGCACATCGGCCAGTTGGCTACGCAAGGCCGAGGACTCGAGCACGACGCCGTCATGGGTGATCAGGTACGCCACCAGGCGTTTGTCGCCGGGCGCGTCCTCACTCACGATCACCAGGGCTTCGCGCACGTGCGGCAGGGCCAGCAGTTGGGCTTCGATTTCCCCCAGCTCGATGCGGAAACCGCGGATCTTGATCTGCGAATCGTTGCGGCCCACGTAGACGACGCCACCGTCGGCGCGGTAGCGGGCGATGTCGCCGGTGCGGTACAGCCGTGCGTCGGGCTCAGCGGCATAGGGATCGCTGATGAACCGTTCGGCATTGAGGGCGTCGCGGTTCAGGTAATGCCGGGCCACCCCCGCGCCGCCGATGTAGATCTCGCCATCGACCCCCATCGGCACCGGTTGTTGGTACTCGTCGAGGATGCGCAGGCATAGGTCGGGCAAGGGCGGGCCGATCAGGCTGGGCGCGCCGCTGTCGATGTCCACCTGGCTGATCGGGTAATACGTGGCATGCACGGTGATTTCGGTGATCCCGTACATGTTCACCAGACGGGTGCGTGACAGCGCGGTGCGCGCGGTCCAGGGCCGCAGGCTGCGGAAGTCCAGGGCCTCGCCGCCGAAGATCACTACGCGCAGGGCATGTTCCTGGTCGCTACGCCCACGGGCGTCGATGAATTGACGGAAGGCGCTCGGTGTCTGGTTCAGGACCGTGACTTGCTGCTGACAGACCAGCCCGTAGAAGTCATCGGGCGAACGCGCCACCTCGCTGGGAACGATCACCAGCTTGCCGCCGTAGCTCAGCGCGCCCCAGATTTCCCAGACCGAGAAATCGAAGGCAAAGGAGTGGAACAGCGTCCAGACATCGTTGCGGTCGAAATCGAACAGCCCGGCGGTGGTGTCGAACAGCCGTGCGACATTGCGGTGTTCCACCAGCACACCCTTGGGCAGCCCGGTGGAGCCCGAGGTGTAGATGACGTAGGCCAGGTGCCGCGACGCCAGGCCGAGGGTCTCGGCGTCGGGGTTACGGTCGAGGGACGCGTCTGTCCGGTCATCGGCGCTAACGTAATCGTTCAGGTCCACCACCGGTACGTGGTGCTCAGGCAAGACGTCGAGGCAGGCCGGTTGCGCCAATAAAGCCACTGGCGCGCTGTCCGCCAGCAGATAACCGAGGCGTTCGCTGGGGTAGGCCGGGTCCAGCGGCACGTAGGCACCGCCAGCCTTGAGCACGGCCAATACCGCGCAGACCATTTCCACCCCGCGCTGGGCCAGGATCGCCACCCGGTCGTCGGGACGCACGCCCTGGGCGAGCAACGCCTGGGCGATGCGGTTGGCCCGGCGGTTGAGGTCTTGATAACTCAGTTGCCGTTCGCCAAAGACCAGGGCGATGTCCTGGGGGTGAGCGACGGCGAATTGTTCGAAGCGCTGGTGGATCAGCAACCCGGGAGCGCACGGCGCCTTGGGCGGCAGCGTCGCTGACGAGGCCTGGCGCTGTGCCGGGCTGAGCAACGCCAGGCTGAGCACTGGCTGTTCGTCGGCCTCGAGCAGCGCTTCGAGCAGTGTTTGGAAATGCTGGGCAAAGCGTTCCACGGTGGCACGTTCGAACAGATCGCTGGCGTATTCGATCACTCCGGCCAGGGTACCGCCGTCGTTGCCCAGGGTCAGCATCAGATCGAACTGCGCGGTTTCATGGGCCTGGGCCACGGGCACCAGGGTCAGCCCGGGCAGGCTCAGTTCACCGCCGCCAGGGGTGTTGTCCAGTGACAGGGCAACCTGGCACAGCGGATTGTGGCTCAGCGAACGCGGCGGTTGCAGGGCTTCAATGACTTGTTCGAACGGAATGTCCTGGTTTTCGTGGGCGGCCAGCGTCGTTTGTTTGATCTGTTCCAGTAGCTCAAGCACGCTCGGGTTTTCCGTCAGGTTCACCCGCAGGGCCAGGGTGTTGACGAAGAAACCGATCAGGTTTTCGGTTTCGGTGCGCCCGCGATTGGCCGTCGGCACACCGATGACCACGTCGCGCTCGTTACCCAGGCGCGCCATGAGCACTGACCAGGCGCTGAGCAACGCCATGAACAAGGTGACGTTGTGTTGCTGGCAGAAGCGTTCCAGGCGCTCACGCAGTGCCGGGGCGATCACCACCGGGACGTCGCCGCCGCGATAGCTTTGCATCGCCGGGCGCGGACGGTCGGTTGGCAAGGACAGCAGGGCCGGGGCACCGCCGAGATGCGAGCGCCAGAAGTTGGCCTGGCGGTTGAGGCGTTCGCCGTCCAGGGCCTGGTGTTGCCAGGCGGCGTAGTCGGCGTACTGAATCGGCAGGGCGGGCAGCGGGTCGGGCTGGTCTTGGCTGAAGGCCTGGTAGAGGGCGGCCAGCTCCTTGACCAGGACACCGACCGACCAGCCGTCGGAGATGATGTGGTGCTGGGTGATCAACAGGATGTGCTCGTCGTCGGCCAGGCGCAGCAGTTGGCCGCGAATCAGCGGACCCCGGGCCAGGTCGAACGGTGCCAGGGCTTCGCTGTTGCCGATACGGGCCGCGCTGAGGCTGGCCTGTTCATAAGGCAGCGCGCGCAGATCCTGTTCGCTGAGGGCAAAACCGCAGTCTGGCGTGGCAATGATTTGTACCGGTTGCTCACCACGGCGCTCGAAGGTCGTGCGCAGGCTTTCGTGACGCGCCACCAGGTGATCCAAGGCCGCCTTGAGCGCGGCCTGATCGAGATCGCCGCACAGCAGCAGGGCGGCAGGCATGTGATAGGCGTTGCCCGCGCTGGAATCGAGCTGGTCGAGGAACCACAGGCGTTGCTGGGCAAAGGACAGCACCAGGGGCGCGTTGCGGTCTGCCAGGCCGATGGTCTCGGTGCTGGCGTTTTGCAGCCCGCCCACCACCCGTGCCAACTCCTCCACGGTGGGATGGCTGAACAGTTCGCGCAGCATCAGTTCGCCACCCAACTGCTGCCGGACACGGGAAACCAGTTGCGCGGCCAGCAGCGAGTGCCCGCCCAATTCAAAGAAACTATCACTGCGCCCCACGCGCTCAAGCCCCAGCAGCTCTTGGAAAATCTGCGCCAGGGCCGTTTCGGTGGCACCTTGCGGCACGGCATAACCGCGCTCGGACATGGCGTCCAGGTCCGGTGCCGGCAGCGCGTCCTGGTCCAGCTTGCCGTTGGCGGTAAGCGGGTAGGCGTGCAGGCTGACAAAGGCGCTCGGAATCATGTAGTCGGGCAGGGTCGCCCCCAACTGTTTGCGCAATGCCGCTATTTTCAGCTCCGCGCCCGCCTTGGGGATCAGGTAGGCGATCAGGCGCTTGCCCTGGCTCACGTCTTCGCGGGCCAATACCCGCGCTTCACGCACGCCGTCACAGGCCAACAGCTTGGCTTCGATCTCGCCCAGTTCGATGCGGAAACCGCGAATCTTCACCTGGGCGTCGATCCGACCCAGGTGAACGATTTCGCCGTTGTCCAGCAGCTTGCCCAGGTCCCCGGAACGATAGAGCCGCTCGCCGAGTCGGAACGGGTCGGCAATGAACCGTTCGGCGCTCAGGGCTGGACGGTTCAGGTAACCACGACCCACACCCAACCCACCGACGCAGATTTCACCGGCCACGCCCACCGGCAGCAGCCGTTGCTGGGCATCGAGCACGTAGGCCACGGTGGTCGGGATCGGCCGCCCGACATTGGAGACCCCCGCAGCGATGTCCGCCGCGCCAATGGCCTTGTAGGTCACGTGCACGCAGGTTTCGGTGATGCCGTACATGTTCACCAGCGCCACATGCCCGAAGGCACGGTGGAAGGTGTCGAGCTTGCCCAGTTCCAGGCTCTCGCCACCGAAAATCACATAGCGCAAATGTGCCAGGCGCACCTGCGGCGTCGCCAGGGCAGCGGCGCTGAGTTGCAGGAACGCCGACGGCGTTTGGTTCAGGACCGTCACCTGCTCGCTTTCAAGGAAGCCCAGCAGTTCCACCGGATCGCGGCGCAGGGCCTCGGGCACCAGGCTCAGGCGCGCGCCGTAGAGCAGGGCACCGAAGATTTCCCAGACCGAGAAATCGAAGGCATTGGAGTGGAACAACGACCAGACATCGTCGGCGTTGAATTGGAAGTCCAGGCGATTGTTGTGCAACAAGCGTACGACGTTGCGGTGTTCGAGCAACGCACCCTTGGGTTCTCCGGTGGAGCCGGAGGTGTAGATCACGTAGCAGAGGTGGTCCGCCGCGCTGAGGTTCGACAGGTTGGCGGCGCTAACGCCGCTGCCCGTGGCGGCATCGAACACTTCAATGCCGAGGGCTTGCAACGCCGGACTCATGTCCTGGCCGGCGATGGCCTTGCGTGCGCCGCTGTCGCGCAGCACGTAGGCGATGCGCTCCTGGGGCGAACTTGGATCGATGGGCACGTAAGCACCACCGGCCTTGAGCACCGCCAGGGTGGCGACGATCATCTGCACCGAGCGATCCAGGGCGATGGCCACCAGTTCCTGGGGCACCACGCCGGCCGCACGCAGGCGGTGGGCGAGGCGGTTGGCTTGTTCGTTGAGTTGTCGATAGCTCAGCTGCTCCGGGCCCAGATTGACGGCGATGCGGTCCGGGTATTGGCGCGCCTGTTCCTCGAAGATCTGATGCAGGGTCAGGGTGTCGGGCCAGGCCGCCTCGCTGTCGTTGAACTCGAGGATCTGCTGTTGGCGTTCGGCGGCGTTCAGCAGTGGGACGTCGTCGACACGCTGCTGCGAATCCTCGACGAAGGCCTCCAGCAGGCGCACGTAATGGCGCATCAGTTGCTGGATGAACGCCGGGTCGAAGAATTGCGCGTTGTAGACCAGGTGCCCGGCCCAGCGTGACTCACCTGCCGTAATCAGCAAATGCAGGTCGTTCTTGCCGTAACCCAGGTTGGTTTCCAGGTGATTGACCGCCAGGCCCGCCACCGGTGTGTTGTGCTCGGTGGTGCGTTGGAAATTGAAGAGTACGTCGAACAGCGCGGTGCGGCTCATGTCCTTGGCCGGGTTGAGGGCCAGCACCAATTGGTCGAACTGCATGTGCCGGTGGCGCAGACCCTGGGTCAGGTTGCTGGCGGTCTGTTCCCACAGTTGTTGCAAGGTGGTGTCGCTGTCGCACAGGCTACGCATGACCAGCAGGTTGTCCAGCGGCCCGACGACATCCCGCAGGGCCGGTTCACGGCAGGCGGCCGTGGTGCCGATCACCAGTTCATCGTGGCCGGCGTAGCGGCGCAACAAGGCGCTGAATGCACTCAGGGCCAGGCTGTCGCTGCTCACCCCGACTTCCCGGGCCAGGGCTTCAAGGTGTCGTACCAGCGCCGGTTCGAGCGTGAAACCGTGAGTGGCTTCGGCAAACACATGCACCGCCGCCCGTGGTCGATTCAGTGGCAGTTCCAGGGCTTGCAGCTTGCCGCGCAATTGATAGGTCCAGTAGGCCCGCAGGTTTTCCAGCACGGCGGCCGGCAGGTTGCGTTGCCAGGTGGCGAAGTCGCCATAGCCCAACGGCAATGCCGGCAGCTCGGCGCTGCGTTCGGCGCAGGCGGCTTCGTAGAGAGCCAGCAGGTCGCGCTTGAGCAGTTGCATGGTGCTGCGGTCGGCCAGCAGGTGGTGCACGGCGATGGCCAGGATCGCGAGCTGATCGCTTGCTTGGACCAGGCTGGCACGCACCAGGCTGCCGCCCTCCATGTTCAGCGGACGACGGGTCTCGGCCAGGGCTTGGCTCGCCAGGTCGTGGGCGCAGCCCTGGATCCGTTCGAGCGCCAGGGTGGCTGGGCCGTCGAATTGCTGCCAGGCGCGGCTGCCGTCGCTCAACACCCGGCAGCGCAGGATGTCGTGGCGGGCCAGCAAACCGTCGAGGGCGGTTTGCAGGGCCGTTTGATTGATCTCGCCCGTCAGTTCCAGCAGCAATGCAATGTTGTGGTAGACGGGGTTGGCGTCGTACAGATAACCGGTTTCGAAGGTGTCGACGAACCAGAGCCGTTCCTGGTGATAGGACAGCGGCATACGTTCTGGCCCTGGTACTTGGGCGGTGACCTCGGGCAGGGCCTGGGCCGGGTCCAGCTCCAGGGCGCCGATGCGGGTGTCCGGGGCTTCGGTGAAGCAGCGCAACAGGCGCTCGAAGCGCGCGGCGAGGCGTTCGATGGTGGCGGCGTCGAACAGCGCGGTGGAATACGACAGGCTGCAGGACAGGCTCGAGCCGCCTTCGTCGATGTGTAGGGACAGGTCGTGCTGGGTGTTGTCCTTGCGCGAGGGCAGGAACTCCAGGTTCAGCCCCGGCAATTGCAACTGGCCGCCGGCGCCCCCAGCGTTGGTGTAGAGCATGGTCTGGAACACGGGGCTGTGGCTGGCGCTGCGCGGCGGCTTGAGGGCCTCGACCACCAGTTCGAACGGGGTGTCCTGCTGGGTGGAGGATTCCAGCATCAGCGCTTTGACCTGCAGCAATACCTGGTCAAGGGTCGGGTTGGCGTCCAGGCGCACGCGCAGGGCCAGGGTGTTGACGAAGAACCCGATCAGCGCCTGTACGTCGTGACGGTCGCGGTTGGCGGCGACGGTGCCGATCACCAGGTCCTGTTGGCCACTGATGCGAGCCAGCAAGATCGCCCAGGCAGCCATCAAGGTCATGAACGGTGTCGCCGCGCGGGACTGGGCGAACTGGACAATGGCGGCGGACAGCGATGCCGGCAGGTCAAAGCCCAGTGTTTCGCCGCGGTAGCTCTGGACTGCCGGGCGCGCCCGGTCGGTCGGCAACGAAAGCAGGGCCGGGGCGCCGGTCAGGTGGGCGCGCCAGAATTCCACTTGTTGCGTCAGGCGCTCGCCGTCCAGGTGCTGGCGTTGCCAGGCCGCATAGTCGGCGTATTGCCGGGTCAGGGGCGGCAGCGGATCAGGCTGCCCAGCGCTGAACGCCTGATACAGACTCGCGAATTCCTTGACCAGGATGCCGATGGACCAACCGTCCGAGATGATGTGATGCTGGGTGATCAGCAACTTGTGTTCGTCGTCGGCCAGGCGCAGCAGGGTGCCGCGGATCAGTGGCCCGCGCAGCAGGTCGAACGGTGCTGTGGCGGCGCTTTCGCTCAGGTGCGAGGCCTCTGTTTCGGCCTGGTCCCGGGGCAAGTGGCGCAGGTCATGGGTCACGAGGCTGAAGCCGCAATCGGCTGGGGCGATGACTTGCACCGGCTGTTCGCCCTCGCGGCGGAAGGTGGTGCGCAGGCTTTCATGCCGAGCCACCAGGTGGTCGAGGGCGGCCTTGAGGGCGGCCTGGTCGAGAACACCGCGCAGCAACAACGAGGCGGGCATGTGATAGGCGGCGCTGGCGGTCGGGTCCAACTGGTCGAGAAACCATAGCCGTTGCTGGGCGAACGACAGCGCCAGCGCAGCGTTACGGTCGACGCAGGTCATGTCGTCGGCAACGGTTTCGATGACTCGCGTCGCGCCACGTTGCTTGAGCAATCGCAGCAGTGCGGCACGTTTCAACTGGTCGAGACTATCGTTATGTTCGTTCAATTTGTTAAGCATCCTTGGAGACGATAGCGAGCAGTTCGCTTTCAGACAGCGAAGCCATTTCTTTTTGCAGTTCGAGCAATTCATCCGACTCGTACTGCGCCAGTTGCAGGGTGTTGATCAGATCGGCCAGGGCCAGCAGCGACGGGTGCTCGAACAGGCCCCTGAGCGGTACTTCGACGCCGAAGGTTTCCCGCGCCCGGAGCGTGACTTGCACCGCCAGCAGCGAGTGACCGCCGAGTTCGAAGAAATCGTCGTGCCGGCCGATCCGTTCCAGGCCCAGTAGGTCGGCCCAGATCTGTGCCAACAGCGTCTCGGTTTCACCGTTGGGCGCTTCGTACTGGCGGCGGGCAAAGTCGTCGTTGCCGGGCGCGGGCAGGGCGCGGCGGTCCAGCTTGCCGTTGGGGCTCAACGGTAGCCGCTCGACCACCACGAACGCTGCCGGGACCATGTAGTCCGGCAATTGCGAGGTCAGGTAAGGCCGTAGCGTGCTGCTGGCATTGCGCCCGGCCAGGTGCGGCTCGACGCTCAGGTAAGCCACCAGACGCGAGGCCCCGGGTGTGTCTTCGCGAGCGATGACCGCCGCCTCGCGCACCCCTGGCAGGGTCAGCATCAAGGCCTCGATTTCGCCGGGTTCAACGCGGAAACCGCGAATCTTGACCTGCTGGTCGTTGCGGCCGAGGAACTCGACCACCCCGTCGGCGCGCTGGCGCACCAGATCGCCGGTGCGGTACATCCGTGGTTCGTCGCCCGGGGCGAACGGGTCGCTGAGGAAGTGTTCGGCGTTCAGTGTCGCCCGGTCCAGGTAGCCGCGGGCAACCCCCGCGCCGCCCACGTAGAGTTCGCCCGGCACGCCGAGCGGTACCGGCTGGCGCTGTTCATCGAGCACGTACAGGCGACTGTTGGGAATCGCCAGCCCGATCGGCACCGTGCCCAGGTCCTCGGCAGTGCAGCGATGCACCGTGGTCCAGACAGTGGCTTCGGTGGGGCCGTATTCGTTGTACAGGGCGATCGCCGGTTCCAGCCCGGTACAGGCCTGTACCAACTGCGCGGGGCAGGCTTCACCAGCGACGATCATCTCTTGCAGACTGCCATGACCGTTGCCGCTGGCAAGGCTTGCCAGCACCAGGCGCCCCAGGGACGGCACGCACAGCAGCGAGGTGACGGCCTGTTCGCCGATGAAGCGGGCGATGGCGTCGGGGTCACGGGCGGTTTCGGCGTCCGGGATACACAAGGTACCGCCACTGACCAGCGTACCGAAGACCCCGGCCACGGAGCTGTCGAAGGCAATCGACGACAAGAGCAGGAAGCGCTTGCCGGTCGCCGGTCCATACACCGTGCCCCGGGCCAGTGTCGAACTCACCAGGTTGCGGTGTTCGATCATCACGCCCTTGGGCTTGCCAGTGGAGCCGGAGGTGTAGATCACATAGGCCAGGTGTTCTGGTGTCAGGCCGACGTTATCGGGTTGTGGGTCGCGGCTGTTCGACGGCGTCGCCAGCGCCCGCTCGATGGCCAGGTAGCGAGTGCCTTCCTGGGGCGTGCCCACGGCCGCGCGACCGACGGGATCGGCCAGCAACAGGCGGGGCCTGGCATCTTCGATGATCGCGGCCAGGCGCTCGGCGGGGTAGGTCGGATCCAGCGGCACGTAGGCGCCACCGGCCTTGAGGATCCCCAACAGACCGCTGATCATCGCCACGCCGCGCTCAACGCAAATGGCTACCAGATCCCCCGGCAAGACCCCGGCCGCGATCAATTGCTGGGCCAGGCCGTTGGCCTGGGCGTTGAGCTCGGCATAAGTGAGGGATTGGCGGCTGTCGAGCAATGCACAGGCGTTCGGCGTGCGACGGACCTGTTCTTCGAACAACTGCTGAATGCATAGGCCTGTCGGGTAGTCCGCCTCGGTTTGGTTGAAGGTGTCCAGCAGCAGGGTGCGTTCTTGGGCAGGCAGCACGTCCAGTTGCGTGAGCGCGATCCGTGGTGTGTACATCAGGGCCTGGGTCAGTTGCTCCAGCGCTCGCTGCATCAGGGCGCAGATGCGTTGCGGATCCACCGCCTGCACGCTTTGCACGGTCAGGCCGAGGGCGTCGCCATAGTCGTTGACCGACAGGGTCAGCGGGTAATTGGTCCGCTCGGCACTGTCGAGGATGCGCATGCCCGGCCATTGCTGCTGGCTGTCGTCACGCTGGTGCCGATAATTGAGCAATGTGGTGAACAGCGGCAAGGCGCTGGGCACGCCGCTGCAACGTTGCGCCAGGGCCAGGGAGGCCTGCTCGTGGGCCAGCAGCTCAACCAGGTCGCGGTGAGTGGCCAGCACCTGTTCGTTGGCGCCAGCGGTCAATGGCACCCGCACCGGCAGCGTGTTGATGAACACGCCCAAGGCCCGTTCGGCGCCGGCCGAGCCTTGCAGGCGACCGGCGACCACGGTACCGAACACCACGTCTTCACGACCGGTGCAGCGGGCCAGCACCTGAGCCCAGGCGACATGGAACAGCGTCGCCGGGGTGATGCCTCGCTCCCGGGCTTGGGCCCGCAGGCGCAGGTTGAGTTCGACGCTCAACATCACACTGGCTTCCTCGATGTGACGGCCGTCTCCTTGTACCTCCAACAGATCGAACGGCGCGGTGGGTGCCTCGACATCCGCCAAGCGGCGGGTGAAATAGGCTTCGTGGACGTCGGCCGGGATGGCCTGGGCCTGGGCGATGAAGTCACGATAGGGTTGCGGAGCCGCTAGGTCCTCGCCTTGGTCATGGAGGATCGCGTGGATTTCTTCCAGGACGATTTCCAAGGTCACGTGGTCGCTGGCCATGTGGTGGTTGAGCAATGCCAGCAGCCAGCGCTCGGAGTGTGGATCCTGGGCGATACAGGCACGCATCAGCGGCGCCTGGCGCAGATCAAGCCGCAGTTGTCGTGGGTCGCTCAGGGCTTCGAGCTGGCTGAGCGGGGCCTTGTGGCTATCGAGGGAAACGCTGTGCACCGGCAACTTCGCGTGGCGCTGTACGACCTGCACCGGCTGGGGCAAACCGTCCCAATGCACACAGGTGCGCAGGATGTCATGGCGATCGATCACCTGTTGCAACGCGGCGGTGAAGGCGTCGAGGCGCTGGCGGTTATCGAACTCAAGCATCGAGCGCACCAGGTAGGCGTCGCCTTCATGCCCCAGTAAATGATGGAACAGAATGCCCTGTTGCAGCGGTGCCAGGGGGTAGATGTCCTGGATGTTCGCGGCACCGCCAGGGATGGCGTCGACGACGCGTTCGAGTTGCTCCGAGGTCAGCGCCACCAACGGCAGCATGTCCGGGGTCAGGGTTGTGCAGGCTGACGGAATACGGTTGGCCGGTGCCTGGAACGCCAGGCTTGGGGTATGCGTCAGGGCCTGGGCCAGCTCGGCCAGGGACGCGGTGCTGAAGATCGCGCGCACATCCGCGTTCAAGCCTTTCTCGCGCAGGCGTTCGATCAGGCTGACCGCCATCAGTGAGTGGCCGCCCAGCGCGAAGAAGCCGTCATGGCGACCGATGCGCTCGACCCCCAGCAACGCTTGCCAGATCCCGGCAATGATCAGTTCGACGCGGCCCTCGGGCGCCTCAAAGGCCCGGCTGGCGTAGGCGTCCTGGTCCGGTTCGGGCAGGGTGCGGCGGTCGAGCTTGCCATTGGGCGTGAGCGGCAAGGCGTCGAGCACGACGAAGGCGCTGGGCACCATGTGCTCAGGCAGGCGCTTGAGCAGTTCGGCGCGCAGTGACCCGGCGGCGGCCGGTTCGCCACACAAGTAGGCCACCAGACGCTGGCCGGAGGGGTGCTCGTGAGCGACCACCGCGGCTTCGCGTACACCGGCCAGTGCGGCGAGGGCGGCTTGGATTTCCCCCAGTTCGACCCGCAGGCCGCGGATCTTCACCTGATCGTCATTGCGCCCCAGGTACTGCAGCGTGCCGTCCGGCAGCCAGCGACCGATGTCACCGGTTTTGTACAAACGGGCGTCGGCCTTGCCGTAGAACGGGTCGGCGATGA
>NZ_CAXAPG010000056.1:0-13878 GCF_963970585.1 Pseudomonas sp. RL_105y_Pfl2_101 | reverse complement strand
TATACCTTCGAACACCGCGCCGACGGCCACACCCTCGTCCTCACCGACCGCGTCGGCGGCCTCGGCACCATCGGCACCCACACCGATTGCCCAGTGATCTACCAACCCATGAGTGGCGGCGATGCCCTGGAACCGGCATTGACCCGCTTCCACTACACCGAACAGGTGCGCACCGCCGTGCAGGTGCAGCGCGACTACACCTTCACCCACCCGCGCTACAACCAGCAGCACACCGCCACCGGCGACCAGGACCTGAATAACCAGCACAAGGACTACGAACGCTACGACTATCCCGGGCGCTACAAGCGCGACATCGCCGGCAAGCCCTTTACCAAGACACGGTTGGCGGCGCTGCGCAACGACGCCAAATTGGCCCATGTGGAAGGTGACGATGAACGCCTGCAACCGGGGTTGGCGTTCGACCTCAACGAGCATCCACGCGAAGACTTCAATGACCGTTGGCGCACCATCGCCATCCAGCACGAAGGCAAGCAGCACACCAGCTTGCAGGAAGAATCGTTTGGTAGCGGACTCGGCACCTCTTACACCTTGAATGCCACAGCCATCCGCTGGACCTCGGATTGGAAAGCGCCGTTGCGAGACAAACCCTGCATTGACGGCCCGCAGATTGCCACGGTGGTTGGGCCACCGGGGGAAGAGATTTATTGCGATGAATGGGGCCGGGTGAAAGTGCAGTTCCCGTGGGATCGCTCGGACAAGAACAACGACCACAGCTCCTGCTGGATCCGCGTCACCCAGGGCTGGGCCGGAGCGACTTGGGGCTCGATGGCCATCCCACGCGTGGGTCAGGAGCTGGTGATCAGCTATCTGGACGGGGATCCTGACCAGCCGATCGCCACGGGGACCGCGTACCGGCAAACCAATTTGCCGCCGTATGAGCTGCCCAAGCTCAAGGCAATAGCGACAACTAAGAGCCGCGAGTTCAACGGCACCCGGGCCAACGAATTGCGCATCGACGACACCCCTGCGCAAATCAGTGCGGCGTTGATAAGTGATCATGATCATAGCGCTCTGCACCTGGGCTACCTCACACATCCGCGCCACTACAGTGGCGGAAAACCGAGGGGCGAAGGGTTTGAGTTGCGTACCGATGGTCACGGTGCGTTGCGCGGGGCCAAAGGTTTATTGCTGAGCGCCGAGGCACAACTGAAGGCCGGTGCCGGGCAACTGGAACGTCGGCAAGTAGTCGAGATATTGCAAGCCGCCCTGGCGTTGGCCAAGCAATTGGGGGTATCGGCTGAGGTTGCCCAAGGCATCGCCCAGGATTCGCAACCGCAACAGGCCCTCACCGACGCCGTAAACCATCTAGGGCACGGCGCCAACGACCAGGCCAATGGCACCGGCAGTGGCGCGCAACCTATCATCGCTTTGAGCGGGCCTGCCGGTATTGCCGCCGCCACATCCCGCAGCATCGCCCTGGGTGCAGGCGAACACATCGACAGCGTCGCACAGCAGAACCAGCACCTCACCGCCGGTAAAAAAGTGGTCATCAATGCAGGCGACGAGCTGGGCCTATTCGCCCAGGGCGGTGACATGCGCCATATCACCCAGAATGGCCAACTGTTATTGCAGGCCCAGCACAACAGCATTCAGGTGCAGGCCGATCAAAGCGTGGAAATCAGCGCCAGCCAACAACATGTGCTGGTGGCGGCGGACAAGCACATCACTCTGCTGTGCGGTGGCGCCTATATCAAGATGCAGGGCGGCAATATCGAAATGGGCATGCCCGGTGATTTCACGGTGAAGGCCGCGAACAAGCGCTTCCTCGACCCAAGCCATGCCTGCGCGCAATTCAATAGTTGGCCCACCACCTCGTTCAACGAGCGCTTCCAAACCTTTTTCCCGGACGGTCAACCCATCCGCAACCGCGCCTATGCCTTGGTCCGCAATGACGGCGCACGGTTCGAAGGCCGCAGCGACGGCGAAGGCTTTGTCATCCTGCAACAGGGCATGACGCTGGAAGGGCTTGTACTGGAATGGCTTGAAAACGGAGACCCCGCATGACCGATAACCCGACGGCGCCGCGTGTAGCGCCCATGACCTACAACGCGCGCGGTAACCCGGTGCATACCTGGACCCTCACGCCCAGCCATATCACCGACCCGGTGCACTGCATCTTGCCGCCGGATGGGGTGCTGCCGGTGATTTTTGTGCCGGGGATCATGGGGTCGAATTTGAAGAGCAAGCCGGAGAAAGAGAAAAAAAAGAAAACGAAAAATGCGGGGCCCGTCTGGCGG
Source organism: Pseudomonas sp. RL_105y_Pfl2_101 (assembly GCF_963970585.1). Classification (NCBI taxonomy): domain Bacteria; kingdom Pseudomonadati; phylum Pseudomonadota; class Gammaproteobacteria; order Pseudomonadales; family Pseudomonadaceae; genus Pseudomonas; species Pseudomonas sp. RL_105y_Pfl2_101. The sequence continues at coordinate 11,620 of NZ_CAXAPG010000056.1, read as the reverse complement.
CTGGATGCGGGGTTCATGGGTAAGAACATGTGGTTGGCGAGAAACTGGTTCAACAAAAAACCGGGTGTGCGGCAACGTCTGCTACATCCGGCCAGGGTGGAAGTTGATAACGAAGGAGCGGTGCCTAAACGCGCCGTAGGAACGGTCATTACCCAGCCAGAGCCAGACAAGAAAAAGGCAGCCTTGGCCTTGACCAAACGCTATCGAGAGCGTGGCTGGGGCGAAGTCAGCGAAACCAGTTATCACGCTTTTCTGCTTTGGCTGGAAGACGCGCTGAACAGCCAATTCCTGCCCCACCAATGGCCGCAATTCGACATCCAGCCGGAGCATTTGCACACCGTTGCCGTCGAGCCGGGGCCCACGCACATCACTCGGTTGAAGCCTGAACTGTCCATTGCCATGCCCGGGTTGGGGGCCAACCTGGCAGCCCAGTTGCCGTCGATTCTATCCGGCGAGTTGGTGGCGCGTGGCGGCTACCGCATGCCGGTGCATGCCTGCGGTTACAACTGGCTGGATTCCAACGAACAGGCGGCGTCAAGGCTGGCCGAGCGCATTGACGAGCTGATGCACCAGTACGGCCGCAATTGCCAGCAAGTCATTCTGGTGACGCATTCCATGGGCGGGCTGGTGGCAAGGCGATGCGCGCAGCTGCCGGGCATGGCCGACAAGATTGCCGGTGTGGTCCATGGGGTGATGCCCGCCATTGGCGCGCCGGTCGCTTACCGCCGCTGCAAGGTCGGCATGGGGGATGAGGACCCTATTGCCGGTGCGGTCATTGGCCCGACCGGCCAGGAAGTCACGGCTGTGTTTGCGCAGGCGCCCGGTGCCTTGCAATTGCTGCCCACCCAGGATTACGCCCCGGGTTGGCTGCGGCTGATCGACGAACGAGGCGGGCCGGCCATGCCGCGCCAGCCGGCAAAAGACCCCTACGAAGAGATTTATCTACGCCGCGACCGTTGGTGGGGATTGCTGCGTGAAGAGTGGTTGGCGCCGAAGGATGGGGATCCGATCACCTGGAAAGATTTCGCGGATAACATCCTGAGCGCAAAGGAGTTTCACCAGGATATAGCTGGCTCATATCACCCCCAAACCTACGTCTATTACGGTAATGACGACAAACACCCCAGCTTCGAATCCATCACCTGGAAAATGCGCCGCGGGTCTCGTCTCAATGGCCCCCATGCCTCAAGCCCCGATGCCTTTACGGTGTCCAGCTTGCAGATGCATGAGGTGCGCGACGATGGGCGCAGTCCGGTCTACGTAGGAGGGCAAGCCGAGGCCGTGCCACCACTGCGCGGTGATCCCGACGCGCCGGTCAGGACCGTGCAGACCAGCTATTGGGAACTGCATTGCCAAATGCAGGATGGCGCGGGTGACGGCACCGTTCCGGTGAGTTCTGGTCGTGCGCCGATCAGGCAGGCGCGCAAGGATTCGGTCCGCCAGCAAGTCCAGGCGCCCGGCTTCGATCACGAGGCGTCCTACGCCAATCCGTTGACCCAGCAATTCACTCTTTACTCCCTCATCAAGATCGCAGCGAAAGCCAAGAGGCCTCTATGCGCAGGTTGACCGTGTTTTTTACTGGCCTGCTGTTTGGAGCGGTTGCCGGGTGCACCGTCTTCAAACAGCCCACCGAACAGGAGAAACACACCGTGCACGAACTGACCAGCAACATGCGCACCTGGGCGCTGGGCCGTGGATTGATCGATCTGCCTGCCAACTGGACGGGTAGCGGCGATGTGAAGCTGTATTACGGGCTGGGCGCCGATCATTCATCCGTTGAAGTGCGGGTGTTGGGGGAGGGTGTTACTCAGGAACGATTTGATGCGGCGTTGAATGAGCGCGCGCGTCGGATTGCGGCTGTAAAAAACTACAATCGCTCCGACGTGTCAATGTTGGTTTCGGCGAAAATTGAAACGGCACAACATAAATTATTGCAGTACTACGAGAGCGTTGAGATTGCGGATTGGTTCGTGCATGAGTCTCATCTGCTGATTGGTGATGTCTATGTCATGCTGCGTGCAGACTCCTTTAATGGGAACATCGCCCCTGTAGAAACACGCCTCCTAAAACTGTCAAAGGAGATCTTCAAAGTCACCCCCGAAAATGCCGGCGCGGGGTTTGCGCTTGGGCCGATTGTGATTCGCAGCCATCACGATCAGGAGATTGCCAGTTTTGATTTTGGTCCTCCTGCCTCGGATGTCTCGCTGGACATCTACATCAACGCGTTATCACCTGATGATGAAGAGCGCTTGCACGTCCGCACTCCAAAAGACGGGCAAATTTTTCTCGCAGGCGATTACGAAAATTTGCGGGCAGGGAAAATCATGTTGGCCGGCATGCAAGCTGAAGAGTCCCTGATCGGCTTCAGCGATGACACTCACCGTCAAATACTCTTCATGAGCGAAAACTACCGGGACAATCCCTCGCTGGCTCGGCCTGGCATGAGTATCCGTTTATCGGCAGGTGGCATGAAAGGAGAGCCAGATGGTCCCGACGAGCCCGAAGATCTGGTGCGCTGGACGCTTCCCCAATTCGCCAATAAAGGCTACGAACTGCCGCTTTGGCAGCAACCCGCTTCACCAGAACCCGTCAACCCCTCCCTCACCGATTACGAAGCCATGGCCGTGTGGGACGCGATCCTCAAATCCGTGCGCATGCGCCCCAACTCAGTCGAGCCCAAGCCGGACCCTTGGGCCAACATTCGCGGGCCCAGTGCCGAAGAGGCTGCCGAAAGCAAACGCATCCTCGATGAGTTCATCGCCAGTTTTGAAAAGCGCAAGCCGTTTCCTGAGGACAAAGATCAATGATGAGCGCGCCTAGGTCGCCTTGTCGGCGCGTTCATCGCCAACGCTTCCAGCCTCTTCTGCGTAGGCTGCCACATTTTTTAACGTGCCTGACGGTTGCACTGCTCAGCGGTTGCGCCGCTCTCAAAAAGCCCAGTGAACAGGAGAAACACACCGTGCACGAACTGACCAGCAACATGCGCACCTGGGCGCTGGGCCGTGGGTTGATCGATCTGCCCGCCAACTGGACGGGCGGCGGCGATGTGAAGCTGTACTACGGATTGGGAGCTGATCACTCAAGCGTTGAGGTCTTGATCTTGGGGGAGGGGGTGACGCAGGAGCGGTTTGATGCGGCGTTGAATGAGCGGGCGCGTCGTATTTCAGCGGTTAAAAACCATAAGAATTCAGATGTGTCGATGTTGGTGTCGGCGAAAGTTGTCTCGTCCAGGGAAAAGTTGCTGCAGTACTACAAGCAAGCAACACGCCGCCAAACGTTCGTTCATGAGTCTCATCTGCTGATCGACGATGTCTACGTCATGCTCAGAGCTCAATCCTACGACGGCGATACGGATCCTGTTCAAGCCCAACTGTTAAAGCTGTCAAAGGAAATCTTCAAGGTCACCCCCGAAAATGCCGGCGCGGGGTTTGCGCTTGGGCCGATTGTGATTCGCAGCCATCACGATCAGGAGATTGCCAGTTTTGATTTTGGTCCTCCTGCCTCGGATGTCTCGCTGGACATCTACATCAACGCGTTATCACCTGATGATGAAGAGCGCTTGCACGTCCGCACTCCAAAAGACGGGCAAATTTTTCTCGCTGGCGATTATGAAAATTTGCGCGCTGGAAAAATCACGCTGGCCGACATGCAAGCTGAAGAGTCGCTGATCGGTTTCAGTGACGATACTCACCGTCAGATACTCTTTGTCAGTGAGAACTATCGCGACAATCCCTCTCTAAGCCGCCCTGCCATGAGTATCCGCCTTTCAGCAGGGGGTATGAGCGCAGGTCCAATTGACCCCGATGAACCAGAAGACCTCGTGCGTTGGACCCTTCCCCAATTCGCCAACAAAGGCTACGACCTCCCGCTTTGGCAACAGCCCGCGAGCCCAGAACCCGTCAACCCCTCCCTAACCGACTACGAAGCCATGGCCGTCTGGGGCGCAATCCTCAAGTCGGTGCGCATCCGCCACGGCTCGGTCGCGCCCAAGCCGGATCCCTGGGCCAATATTCGCGGGCCCAGTGCCGAGGAAGCTGCCGAAAGCAAACGCATCCTCGATGAGTTCATCGCCAGCTTTGCGGAGCGCAAGCCATGACCGTGGGACGAAGGCTAATGGGTAAAGGAACAGCGCTGTTGGACGGAAAGCGGTTTTGTTCATTCACGGGTAGCGCACTCTACAAATATGCACGGAGCACCTCATGAAATCGGTCTGGAGTTACCTCAAACGCTGGTTCCTGCCGGTACTGCGTCAGTTCAACCAGGCATTGCCGGTGCTGGTGCTGCTGGGCGTAGTGTTTTTGCTGATCGCCATCTGGTGGCTAGGCCCGCAATGGACCTGGCGCGAGCATCAACCGCTGAGTGAATTGTCGGTGCGCGTCTCGGCCAGTGTCGTGGTGCTGGTGATGCCGCTGCTGATCTGGGCGTGGCGGGTGCGTAATCGTTACCAGCGTCTGCAGGTGGAGCGCCAACATGAGGCCGCGGTGCAAGCCGATCCCAGCCTGCCTTATATCGAGGCGCAGGAGCGTGCGCTGGACCGCAGCCTGGGCAACCTGCTGAACAATATGGAGCGCCGCCGTTCGCTCTATCAACTGCCGTGGTACCTGGTGCTGGGCGAGGAAAATGCCGGCAAGACCAGCCTGATCACGCGTTCCAACCAAAGCTTTGCGTTATCCCATGTGACCAAGGCCGGAGTGAGGGCTCATCAGGAAGAGCAACTGGCCTTTCCGGTGGATTGGTGGATCGGTGACGAGGCAGTGTTGATCGACCCTCCGGGTGAGTTCCTCAGCCATCCGGACTCACCGGCTGAAAACGTCGAGCAACAGGGCAAGGTCAAACCGGTACTGCCCACCGGCACCCATGCGCGCCTTTGGTCGCACCTGCTCGACTGGCTGACGCGCAACCGCAGCCGTCGAGCATTGAACGGCGTGGTCCTGGTGATCGATGTGCAGGTCTTGTTGGTGCAGCGTCCCGAACAACGCAAGGCCCACGCCAACCTGCTGCGCACTCGGCTGTTTGAGCTGACGCGGCAGTTGGGCACGCGTTTGCCGGTGTACGTGACGCTGAGCAAGTTCGACCTGCTGGAGGGCTTTGAAGAGTTCTTCGCCCGCTTGTCGCGCAGTGGGCGCGAAGACCTGTTGGGCTTCACCTTCAGCCTGGACGCGGTGGAGGATTTCGATGCCTGGCTGGCGGAACTGACGCGCCAATACCAGACCTTTGTCGCTTGCCTGAGCGAACAGGTTTTCAACAGCACCAGGGATTCGCGTACATTGGATGAGCGTGATCGCTTGCAGGCGCTGATGCATCAGATAGCGGGCTTGCGCCCGGCACTGTTCGGCTTTCTCAGCGAAATGCTCGGCAGCGATCGTTTCACCACCCCAGCGCTGGTGCGCGGGTTGTATTTTTCCTCGGTGCTTCAGCAGGGCACCCTGAGCAATGCCTTCGTCAAAGAAGCGGGGCAAGCCTATCAACTGCCGCCGCCGCCACCCGAGGTCAAACCAGCCGCTGGCACGGCCATCTACTTTGCCCAGCAACTGTTCCAGCGCGTGATCTACCCCGAAGCAGGCTTGGCGGGCGACAACATCAAGGTGGCCCGCAACAAGCGACGGTTGCTGATCGCCGGGTTCAGCGTCGCCTCCTTGGGCTGTTTGGTCGTCATCGGCACCTGGCAGTTTTACTTCAACATCAACCGCGACAAGGCGGCCAACGTCTTGGCCAAGAGCCAGGAGTTCAGTGGGCGGGACATCGACGCCAAGGTCGACCCTACCGGGCGCAACCTGTTGCTGCCCCTGGACCAGATCCGTGATGCGGTGCTGGTCTTCGGCGACTATCGCCAAGCCTGGCCGTTGCTGTCGGATATGGGGCTATATCAGGGGAGGGCGATTGGCCCCACCGTGGATGAGGCCTATCTGAACTTATTGTCCAAACGCTTCCTCCCGGCGATTGCCAGCGGTGTATTGGATGCAATCAACACCGCGCCCGCCGGCAGCAATCAGCAACTGGCGGCCCTGCGCGTGTACCGCATGCTCGAAGAACGCCAAAACCGCCGCCCAGCCATCGTCGAAGAATGGGTCGCCAAGCAATGGCAGCGCGCCTATCCTGGCCAAGGCCAGTTGCAGGCCGATCTGATGGGACACCTGGGCTACGCGCTGAAATACGCCGACGCCGACCTGCGGCACTACCGTGAACGCATTGGTCAGGTGCAGCAGCAACTGCGCCAGTTGCCCATGGCTGAACGGGTCTACCTGAGCCTGAAACAGGATGCCCTGGAGCGTTTGCATCGCCCGCTGGACCTGCGCAACGAAGTGGGGCCGGCGTTCGATATCGTCTATCGCCCGCTCAACACCGATCAAGAGGGCAGCGGCTTGCAGTTGCCGCCGCTGCTCACTGCCAAGGGCTTCAAGGACTATTTCGAACCCGGCACCGAGGGCATCATCGAACTGGCGATGATTGACCAGTGGGTGCTCGGCGAGCGGCAACGCCTGGACTACTCCGACGAAGACCGTAAAGTGCTGACTCAGCGTATCCGCGCCCTCTACAGTGCCGACTACGTCGACAGCTGGCGACGCGCACTGAATCAGTTCGCGGTGACTGACTTCGACGATCTCAGCCACGGCGTGGCGGTGCTGGAACAGGTCACCGGCCCAGCCGCGCCATTGCGGCGTTTGCTGGAAACCTTGCGCGACAACAGCGTGATCTACCCGGCGGTGCCCTTGGTCGAGGGGCAAGCACCGCTCTCGATGGACAAGGTATCGGACGGCCAGCAACAAGCCGCCGGTATCCGGCGCGCGTTCTCCAGCCTGGCGGAATTGATCGCTGCGCGAGGCGAGCAGCCGTCCTATTACGAAGAAACTCTGCGCTCAGTCAGCGCCGTCTACGACTACGCCAAAGCCGTGCACGACAACCCCGATCCCGGCAAGGCGGCGCTCAAAACCGTACTCAACCGCTTCTCCCTGGACGGTGCTGACCCGATAGCCAACCTGCAACGCGTCGCCGTGGGCCTGCCCGAGCCGCTGAACCAACACGTCAAAAAGCTCGCCGACCAGACCTCACAGGTGCTGGTGATTGCTGCCCTGCGTGAGCTGGAAAAACGCTGGGACAGTGAAATCTACAGTTTCTACCGTGAGCGCTTGGCGGGTCGCTACCCATTCAAGGTCAGCGGGGAGGACGCCTCGCTGGACGACTTTGAAGCGTTCTTCGGTCCACAAGGGCGTCTGCAGCAGTTCCACGATCAATACCTGAACGTGTTTCTCAAGGACAACCTCGATGCTCTGTACTCAGACAGCCTCGGTGGCTACCTGGTGCGCAGCGACGTACTGGAACAGCTCAAGAAGGCGGAGCGCATTCGTGACACCTTCTTCAACCACCGTGGCCACCTGGCCGTGCAACTCACCATCGAACCCCTGGCCCTGAGCGCCACCCGCCTGAGCAGCATGCTCAGCGTCGACGGCCAACTGATCCCCTACCAACACGGCGCGCCGCAACGCACAGGACTGGTGTGGCCCAACAGCCTGGGCAACACCAACGGTAGCCAGTTGACCCTGGTGCACAGCACCGGCAACACCGCCAGCATGAGCTATCGCGGGCCGTGGTCGTTGTTCCGCCTGCTCAGTCGCGGGCACCTCAATGGCAGAACCGACACCAGCGTGGACCTGACCTTTGCCGTCGCTGATGGATTGATGCGTTATCGGATTGGGGCGGAGAAGGCCAACAACCCGATTACCCAGCGCAGCTTTGAAGGGTTTGTGTTGCCGAGAACGCTGCTGGAAGAGCGCGGCAGGAAAAAAGCTACTGACAGCGTCACGCAACGCTGAGGAGTCCCGCATGATGGATAAGACCGATCACGTGCGCAGCTTGAACTATTGGACTCAGGCCCTGGAGCAACTGGAGGTATCCCTGCCCTTGTTGGGCACGAACCTCCCCGGTACTCGTGTGGCCCATAAGCGTTGTGTTCTTCGAGGGGCAGATGCTGTGGAACTTCATGCACACTGACGCGAAGTCGCTCAACAAGCACCGCCATGGCGATCTGCTGTACAAGCGCTACACGCTTTTGTGACAGGCAAAGAAAAGGGCTACTTGACAGTAGCCCTCGAATTTTAAGCTTGATATTCATATACACACCCTCAAGCAGGGGTGTGGAGGTCTCACCCTACGCTGATGTCCCAACCATCGACGGGGTTCCTACGCCAGTTATAGCCGCTGGGAGGCAACTGGTTTCGCGCTCAGGGATAAGCGCTATTCGCCTTTGAGCGTACCGTCAATCAAACTTGATGAATGGCCGTGTTTTTCTGGGCTATGCGGATTTTTTCTTAACTCGCGAGCGCCCTTTAAAGCGCTCAAACCGAGCTATTGCGAACTGCCCTGGTGGCTATCGTGGGTCGACGTTATCCAGCACACGGTTCGCTTTCAATGAATTCCGTTCGATCAATTTTTATGCTGACGGGTGAACCGTCATGGCGGAAATCCTTAATTTTCTTCAATAGGCGCAGGATTTCTTATGCGTAGCTTGGCGCAAGCAGTCACTTTTCCGGTTGCTGCTCCCTAAGCAAAGATTGTGTCGTCTGCTCGATGTAGTCGAACACTTCAGCCGGGACTGAGTACTGGTACTGCCTGCGACGGCTCTTCGAAACTGTCCCATTATTCGTCAGGCACATCATCACGAGATTGGCCAGATCGCTACCGCGCACGTCATAAGCCTCGTTGACTGCTCGAACGATCTGGTCGTAGTTCTCAAGGAAGGTGGTTTCTTCACGAAGCTCGACTTCAATCGCACGCTTCGCCATTTCCAAAGTGAAACGGACTCCTGGTGTCGCATCCCAAAAGCGGTAGATTGCAGGATCGCCGATAAAATCGAATGTGAATTGGCCGTGATCAATCCATTGGACATCCCAGAACTCTCGCGCCGGTCGGGAAAACTGCTCCAGCGTCTCCAGATACAACCGCTCCTCACGTTTCATTGCGACAGATACAGGCAGGAGCAGCCCGTTCTCCAGGGCACCGGCGCGGCACAACGTTTGATGGATCAGGAAGCGTGAAAGGCGGCCGTTCCCGTCCATGAACGGGTGAAGAAAGACGAAGCCAAATGAAATGACGCCGGCGGCTACCAGAGGATCAATACGTCCCGGCGCGTCGTTACCCAGCACCATGAGTTGTTCCATCAACTCCCGACAGAGTTCGGGTGGAGGTGGTACGTATGTAACGCCTGCCGCGCCTTGTAGTGGGCCGGCCAAATGATTTTGCGCGTGGCGAAATGCGCCCGCCATGTCGAGCGGGTTTGAAATCGTCGCATTCTGAAGGTGGACCAGATAATCCTCGCTCAGTGGAATACGCTCGTGGGCCTGTCGCAGCAGCTTAATGAATTTGCGCGACTTGTCCTCGCTTGGCGACTCCTTCTCTATTGCAAACGAATCTCTGGTTTCGTGGAGGTACGCCCAATTGAGGGCTCGATCCATCATTCCCGACGGCAGGTTTTGAATGAAATCTTGAGCGCGGGCCAATAAGTCATATTCCAAGAGCGCGACAATCTCAGGGGTGCGCTCAACGGTGGCGCAATACGCAAGTGTTCCAATACCGTTGAACTCCACCCTCCAGCGGGAATTGCGCTCCCCGGGCATTGTTACGTAAAGCTGTGGGTCGAATAGCGGTACGAATGCTCCGCGCACCGGCGACGGCTGGCTCAGCTCTTCTCCGGTGAAGGCTTCACGTAGGAAGCAAGCTTTTCGGATGTATATACCGTTAGGGGCTCTTTCGAACTCGGCCTCCATGGCCGCAGCCGGGATTTGTGGAAGCGCCTGGGCCAATATGGCGAGATTGATGCCCTCATGTTTGAGCGCAAATAATAGGTGTCCCAAAAGGTCATCTGGTGCGGGGGCTACGTTGGCCGGCACAGCCAAGGTTTCCCCGATCTGCTCGATACGGGTTACGGGCTGCACCCGTGCCGGTCGGCGCAATGGGAAGCTTGAAAGCCGCAGAGACTCCTGTAGCCAAGCGTATCCAGCAGAGTTCATGGTAAATCCTTAGTTTTCTGTCCCGGGCGTGGATTTTTTTCAGTGTGCCAAGAAAATCTTGATTTGAGCCGATTATGCGGATTTTTTCTTAACTCACCAGTTGCTCGTTTGTCCAAGCAGAACGCCTATGAATGCGCTTTGCCCTTTTCGTCGCCTTCATGGTTGGCGTGGGTCGACGTTATCCAGCACTGGGTTCGCCCGCGATGAACACAGTTCGATCATTGTTGGGTGTCGAGGGGTGAACGGTCCTAGGGGCTGTTGCCGTTTCACATGGGTAACCAAAGGAAGGCGCATGCCATGGCTAGCACGCTTTCATAATTTCGTTTGAGCTTGTCGAATCGAGAAGCCACTGCCCGATAGTGCTTCAATCGGGCGAAAGCGTTCTCAACCAAGTGCCGGTTCCGATAAAGCCATTTATCAAGATCTCCGTTTCCTTTCAATGAGTTACGCTTTCTCGGGATCACGACCTTGGCGCCTTGCTGCTCAACCTGAGTGCGTATTTTTTCGCTGTCATAACCCTTGTCCGCGATGATCGTTTCAGCCCTGTCGAGTTTGGCAATCAGGCTGGGGGCTTGGGTGCAGTCATTGATCTGGCCCCCCGTGATTTCAAACTCGATCGGCAGACCGTAGGCGTCAACCGCCAAGTGGATCTTGCTGGTGTTGCCTGCCCGGCTTTTTCCTATGGCCTCGTCACGCCCGCCGACAGCGCCGGCACTGTGCTGATGAGCCTTGGCATAGCTGCCGTCGATGAACACCCATTCCATATCCGAGTCTTCCACTACGGCCTTGAATACTTTGATCCACTTGCCTGCGGCGTTTTGCAAGGTAGTTGTCGCGTCAGCCGTGTTTTTAAGCTGCTATTTTCAGTGTCGGTTGCTCCCGCTCTGGGTTGAGCGTGACGGCTCCGATAGATTGCCAATTTCGCGTTGCACCTGACCAGCGATGCGGGTGTTGATTACGAGCTTGCTGATACAGCGCATGACGCTTGGCCAGCACCTCTTGATCCTCTCCACGATGACGCTGCGCCGGGGTCACGAAGCGGATGCGGCTGTGACGGTGCTCATGGTTGTACCAGCGGATAAAGTCGCGCACCCAACTGCGTGCTGCGTCCAAATCGACAAAGCCATCCTGCGGCCATTGTGGGCAGTATTTCAGGGTTCTAAACAGCGACTCTGAGTACGGGTTGTCGTTGCTCACTCGTGGTCGTCCGCGCGATGGAGTGATGCCCAGGTCGTACAGTTTGCTCAGCAGCGTCACCGATTTCATCGGCGCGCCATTGTCCGAGTGCAGCACCAGGGGTTGGCCCGTGCAGCGCTCGCCGAGCACGGTGCGCTGCATCAGCTCGGCCGCCCGCTCGCCGCTTTCGCACTCGTAAACCTCCCAGCCCACGGCCTTGCGGCTGTAGATGTCTTCGATCAAATACAGGTAGTAATACTGCCCACGCACCGGCGATTGCAGGCTGCGTAGCGACAGGCCGATCTCTGCGCAAGCCACTGCCTTGCGCGCGCCAGAGGCGACGGCATGGTTAAAGCGTTCAACGAGTTGTTGCCGTTCTGGCAGCGAGGTCAAACGTCCTCGCTGTCGTTTCCCCAGAAGGCATTCATCTTTTTTCTCAG